>NZ_JALGQI010000014.1:0-183985 GCF_022810385.1 Rhodococcus sp. ARC_M12
GGGTCGGGTACCGACACATCGTTCGAAGGACAGCCCACCGGGCGTCGGTCACATTGAGAGTCAGGCCCCAACCCACCGCAGATATCCAGTATCACCGGACACATTCATACTCACAGTCACATTGAGTACCCACCGGAGGCCGCCCTGGTGGTGAACTCGGCCGCTGTTTCTCCACTACTGTGGTTACTCGTGCTGTCTGTCGTTCCCACACCCGTCGTCGTTCGGGCCCCATCGAAGGTGAATCTGCATCTCTCGGTCGGTGACCTGCGCCCCGATGGCTTCCACGAGCTGACGACGGTGTTCCAGGCGCTCTCGCTCTCGGACGAACTGTCGCTGATTCCGGCCAAGACACTCTCGGTTCGGGTACGCGGCGACGACGCGAGAGTGGTTCCCACGGACTCCAGAAATCTTGTGTGGAAGGCCGCGGAGTTGCTGGGGCGTCGGGTCGGGCGGGAGCCGTCGGTGGAGATCACCATCGACAAGGGAATTCCGGTGGCCGGCGGCATGGCAGGCGGAAGTGCCGATGCTGCCGCGACTCTGGTGGCACTGAACGCGATGTGGCATCTCGATCTCTCGCGTGACGAGCTCGACGAGGTGGCGGCCGAGCTCGGCAGCGACGTGCCGTTCTCGTTGCACGGCGGCACCGCGGTCGGAACCGGACGCGGGGAAAAGCTGCTTCCGGTGCTCTCGCGCAACAGTTTTCACTGGGTGCTGGCGTTGGCGAAGGGCGGTCTGCAGACGCCTGCCGTCTACAACGAACTCGACGAGCTGCGCGCCAAGGGCAATCCGCCTCGCCTCGGCGGCACCGAGGATCTGATGCATGCGCTGGCGTCCGGCGATGCGCGTGCGCTCGCGCCGTTGCTCGGCAACGACCTGCAAGCCGCTGCGGTGTCGCTGATGCCGCAGTTGCGTCGCACGCTGCGTGCGGGAGTCACCGCCGGGGCGTTGGCGGGCATCGTGTCCGGTTCGGGCCCCACCTGCGCGTTCCTGTGCGCCGACGCCGACGCGGCGGTGTCGGTGAGCGCTGAATTGTCCGGTGCCGGCGTGTGCCGCACCGTCCGTGTTGCGAGTGGACCGGTTCCCGGTGCTCGTGTTGTCACTAGCGAATCGATTGGTTTTTCCTGATGGTCAATCTCGTCAATCTCGAAAACGTCAGTAAGTCCTTCGGCGTGAAACCGCTGCTCGACGGCGTCTCTCTCGGTGTGCAGGAGGGTGAACGCATCGGCATGGTCGGCCTCAACGGCGGCGGTAAGACCACCACCCTCGAAGTTCTCGCCGGCATCGAGCCGCCCGATTCGGGACGCGTCAGCCGAGTCAACGGCCTGCGGATGGCCGTCGTCACCCAGCGTGGTGTGTTGCCGCCCGGGTCGACCGTCGGCCAGGTGGTCCTCGACCCACTCGGAATGGCCGAGCACGAGTGGGCCGGAGATTCTCGGGTGCGGAACATTCTCACCGGCATCGGTATTGCCGATCTCGGACCCGCAGGCAGCTCGGGACTCGACGCGCCGATCGACAATCTCTCCGGTGGTGAGCGTCGACGAGTTGCGTTGGCAGCGGCCCTGGTTCAGGATCTCGACCTCGTGGTTCTCGACGAGCCGACCAACCACCTCGACGTCGAGGGCGTGCAATGGTTGGCCGCACACCTGGTCAGCCGTCGCAGTGCGCTGGTGGTCGTCACCCACGATCGCTGGTTCCTCGACACCGTCGCCAATCGCACGTGGGAAGTGGTCGGCGGCGGCGTCGAGGCCTACGAGGGTGGCTACAACGACTGGGTGTTCGCTCGTGCCGAGCGGTCCCGTCAGGCCGACGCGTCCGAGGAACGTCGACGCAACCTCGCGCGCAAGGAACTGGCGTGGCTGCGCCGCGGTGCCCCGGCCCGTACCTCCAAGCCGAAGTACCGCATCGAGGCGGCCGAGGCTCTGATCGCCGACGTTCCCGCCCCGCGTGACTCCGTCGCGTTGTCCTCCTTTGCTCAGCGCCGACTCGGCAAGGTCGTCATCGAACTCGAGGACGCGCGCCTGGAGACCCCCGACGGCCGCGAATTGGTGAAGGACTTCACCTGGCGACTCGCTCCCGGTGAGCGCGTCGGTCTCGTCGGCGTCAACGGTTCGGGTAAGACGACGATGCTCCGCACGCTCGCCGGTGAACTGCAGCCGGCTTCCGGTAAGCGCATCCAGGGCCAGACCGTCAAGATCGGTTGGCTGAAGCAGGAATTGGACGATCTACCCAAGAAGCTGCGGGTTCTCGATGCGGTCAAGGAAGTGGCCGAGCGGATCACCCTGGGCGACCGAGAGATCTCTGCCGGCCAGCTCGCGGAACGGCTCGGCTTCACCCCGGCGCGTCAGCGCACACCCGTCGGGGATCTCTCCGGCGGTGAGCGTCGTCGGCTGCAGCTGACGCGCGTGTTGATGGCCGAGCCGAACGTGCTGCTGCTCGACGAGCCCACCAACGACCTGGACATCGACACCTTGCAGCAGCTCGAAGACATCCTCGACGGCTGGGCGGGCACTCTCGTCGTCATCAGTCACGATCGGTACCTGATCGAGCGCATCTGCGACTCCACCTGGGCATTGTTCGGCGACGGCAAGCTCACCAACCTGCCCGGCGGTATCGACGAGTACCTGCGCCGGCGGGCCGTCCTCGCGGCCGACGCGACGCCGGACTCGCTGACCACCGGCGGCACACCGCGGAAGGCAACCCGAGATGCCGCCTCCGAACGCGCGGCTCGCAAGGAACTCAGCAAGCTCGAGAAGCTCGTGATTCGACTCTCCAAGCGTGAGGTGGAGCTGCACGCCGAACTCGTCGACGCGTCCACCGAGCCGGGCAAGCTCGTCGCCCTCGACACCGAACTCAAGCAGGTCCTCGCCGACAAGGATGTCGCCGAGGAACGATGGATGGAACTGGCCGCCGAGCTGGAGTGAGCGGCTCCGCCGCATGTGAACGGAACTTCGTAGTCCACTACGAAGTTTCGTGCACGTGCGCGCAGCGCATACTGGAGTCATGACATCGGTCGTCGCGGAAGTACTCGGTTCGGATTTCGCCCGTCTGCATCCCAAGGTTCAGTGGCGTTTCGGATTGCAGTCCTCGGATCATCTCGCTCAGTTCGGGGTGGGCGTGATGGAGGAGATGACCCATTCTCGGCTGGTTCCGCCGCCGTTGCTGTGGGCCGGACGCAAGCGTGGTCTGTTCCCCGCAGGTGTGGGCAAGGACGTGCCGTTCACCATCGCCAACTATGCGTATGTCGACGAATTGGGCCGCGAGACACTGTCTTTCGTGCGTCGCTTTGCCTTCCCCGGTCGGCCGCAGGGAATGAATTCGGTGATGGTGTCCTCCGCCGAGTCCGACGCGTATGCCCTGGACTATCTGGGATTCTCCTCGGACATGGTGGTGCACACCAGATGCGAGGTGGACGCCGAGGGCGGTCTGATTCTCGAGAGCGAGGTACCGCGATTCCTCCTCGGCCCTGTGGCACCGAAACTGCCGAAGGTGGCCTCGGCGCTGACCATCGGCCGGGAGTGGTGGGACGCGTCGGAGGAACGGCATCGCATCGAGATCAAGGTCGAGAGTCCCGTGATGGGCCAGCTGTTCCTGTACCGCGGGTGGTTCACTGCGGAGGAGCGGTCCTGTGCGCCTGCCGATATCCCGGGTGACGCGCGTCCGCGGTCGGTCGAGGCTCGCGAATAGCGCTACTGTTACGCGTCGAACGATCTGCGTGTGAAGGAGTCAACAGTGGCCGTTGTCGAAGCCGAGATCGCGGGTGGCGTGGGGCATATCGTCCTGAACCGGCCGGAGGCACTGAACTCCTTGAACGGTGCCATGATCGAGGGCATCCGCGACGCCCTAGAGGCGTGGCGTGACGACGACGCGGTCAGTTCTGTTCTGGTGACCAGTAGTTCGCCGCGGGCGTTCTGCGCGGGCGGAGACATCAAGGCCATCCGGCAGGCCGTCGTCGACGGTGACGACGAGGCCGGTCGGGAGTACTTCGCGGCCGAGTACGACCTCGACGAGGTGATTGCCGGCTACCCCAAGCCGTACATCGCCGTCATCGAGGCTGCGGCCTTCGGTGGTGGGTTGGGTATCTCGATCCACGGCAGCATCCGCATCGTCACCGAGAACGCGGTGTTGGCCATGCCCGAGACGGCGATCGGCTTCGTGCCGGATGTGGGGTCGAGCTATTTTCTCTCGCGCCTACCGGGCCGCGTCGGACGGTACTTGGCGCTGACGGGAACTCGGATCACCGGATCCGATGCGCTCGCACTGGGTTTGGCGACGCACTTCTGCCCCAGCGAGTCGGTGTCTGCTCTGAAGGCGGACATCCTCGCAGGCGTCGACGTGCACGAGGTGTTGGATCGCTACACCGCCGCACCGCCGACGGCTGAGCTGTCCTTCGACGCGAAGGCGGTGGCGGCAGTGTTCGAGAAGGAATCTCTTGTCGACATCATCGACGCGTTGGTGTGCGACACATCGTGGTCACGGACGACGAAGACTCAACTGGCGACGCTGTCGCCGACGTCCCTGATGGCCACCGACGCACTGATCGCACGCGGGGCCGACAGTACGTTGCGCGAATGCCTCGATCGCGAACTACGGGTGGCGACGTGGATCATCACCGAGCCGGACTTCGCCGAGGGTGTTCGTGCGGTGTTGGTCGATAAGGACCGAGCGCCGCAATGGAAGCCTCTGGTACTCGAGATGGTACGACCAGAGGCGTTCCAGCGACTGCTGTGACCGGCAGCGGTCAGCGGTAGCCCTTGGCGGGGTTCTGCAGGTCGAGCACGATGGTCTGGCCGTTGGAGCGAACGTGGATCTCGGGGTTCTGCAGGCCGCCCGAGACGAGGTACTCGCCCAGGAGCTGGAGAAGCTCGTCGGGGCCGACGGAGGTGTCGGGAGTGCGGATGTCGCCGGTGCGGCTGCCGAGCTCGTTCTGGGTCAAGCGTCCTGCGATACGGACCGATGCGACGCCCATGGCGGTGCGACGGTCGGGTGCCTGACCCCGACCGAGCGACGGCGAGGTGCCGGCGCTGGAGCCGTGAGATGTGGAGCGGCCGTTGGTGGGCAGGCCGTGTTCTGAGATCTGATCGCTTGTAGTCACTTCAACCTCGTTCGATTCCGTGGCGGGCTTATCTGGACGACGTCGATCCGTACGGGTGGGCGCTGAAACCGTGGCGGACGACGGTGCTGGTGCAGGCGTTGTTGCGGACGCCTTCTCGGTGGACGTGGCCTCTGTCGTCGACTTGTCGATGGAAGAGGTCTCGGCCGCCTTCTCGGCGGGCGCTGCCGCCGAAGAATCGGTGCGACCACCGATGGGTGAAGTGGAATCGGACGTCGGCGGCGTCGCCAAACGATGCGCGGGAGCGCCACCGACCTTGATCCCGGCCAGTGGGTAGTTCGATCCCTTTGTCATGTCGTCTTCAACTTCATCGTGATTCCCAGGTGGTTCCGCGCCGAGATGTCACGATCGGGTATCGATCAGGACGAGTCACTCGGCGTCGAGCACGCCAAAACGTACTTTGAGTTTGTTCGGACACGCTGAGAGTAGCATCACGATTGTTTACGACGCCATTTTTTGACCGATGTATTTGTTCTGGATCCTCAACCACACGGCAAATCCCCAGGCAACGAACGCGGCGTACACCAGGTACAGAGCCGCGGACGGGTAGAAACCGGCGATGATGAGCAGTGGCACGCCCACCACGTCCACTGCGATCCAGATCAGCCAGAATTCGGTCAGTCCCCGCGCCATTCCGAAGGTTGCCAACATGGATCCGGTGAAGATCCACGCGTCGGCCCACTTGCCGAACGAGCCGAGATAGCCGAACAACTGCGCGAACACCACCGTGCCGACGATCGCGACGACGACCATCGCCGTCCGCTCCCTCGTCGTGCCCCACCGTGGGAGAACGGCGGACCCCGTCTGCTTGGAATCTCGCATCCAGCGCACCAGGCCGTAGACGCTCACGGCGATGAACATCAATTGCCGACCGGCCTGACCGTAGAGGTCCAACGCTTGCGGCGTATGGAACACGCCGCCGAGAAAGACGGTGAACAGCAACGCATTTCCGATGATCCCCACCGGCCACGCCCACACGACGCGTCGCATCCCACCGATCGCGGAGAGCAATCCGAAGCCGTTTCCGACCACCTCACGCCACAGCACCGGGTTGCCGAAGACACTGAATTCGGCGTCGAGCAGCTCGATCAGCACCTGAAGAGGCTACTGATCGCCGGCGGCGACAAGTGGTTCGAGAGTCAGCTCGGGCATCTCTTTCTGGATGTACTGCAACCGCCATTTGTCGCTGACGAGTGCCAACAGCGCGCCGTCGGTGCGGGTGAACACCTCGACACCGCGCTGGCGACCCAACTCGACCGCCGAGGCCGCGTCGGTGCGTCGGGCCAAGGAGTATCCGAGTGGTTCCATTCGAGCGTCGACGCCGAATTCGGTCTTCATTCGTGCGGTGACCACCTCGAACTGCATGGGTCCGACGGCGGCGAGAACCGGGGACGCATCGCCGCGAATGTCGTTGCGCAACACCTGCACGACGCCTTCGGAGTCGAGCTGCTCGACGGCCCGGCGGAACTTCTTGTACTTGTCGGCGCTGTCGACGCGCAGGGCGGAGAAGTGCTCGGGTGCGAACGACGGGATCGGGGGGAACTCGACCTTCTTGTCGGTGTAGAGCGTGTGGCCCGGGGCCAGGGCGGTCGCGTTCACGAGGCCGACGATGTCTCCGGGGTAGGCATTCTCGACGGTCGTTCGATCGCGACCGAACACCGTCAACGCGTACTTGGTGGTGAACGGCTTCTTGGTCTGCGAGTGCGTGACGACCATGCCGCGCTCGAACACTCCGGAGACCACGCGCATGAATGCCAGTCGGTCGCGGTGGGCGGTGTCCATGCCCGCCTGCACCTTGAACACGACGGCGCTGAACGGGTCGGTGACCTCGCGTACGCCGCCGGAGACGTCGTCACGCGGGCCGGGTGACGGCGCGAGGGCCACGAGGGTGTCGAGAATCTGCCGGACGCCGAAGTTGAGCATCGCCGAGCCGAAGATCACCGGCGACGTCTGGCCGGCCAGGAACATCTCCTGATCGTGTTGCTGACCGCTCGAGATCAGCAGATCGCTCTCCTCGACGGCGGTGTCCCAGTCGACGCCCTCGCGTTCGGCGGCTGCCTCTGCCGACATGAATTCCTCGGGCGCGATGGTCGCACCGCCCGCGGTACGGGTGAAGCGAATGTAGCTGCCGTCCTGCACGTCGAGCAGCCCGCGGAAATCGCCGGCAATGCCGACGGGCCAGTAGAGGGGCGTCGGCGTCAGGCCGATCCGCGACTCGATCTCGTCGAACAGCTCGAGCGGCGACTGGCCCGGGCGGTCCCACTTGTTGATGACGGTGATCACCGGGATGCCGAACTGGCGGCACACCTGGAACAGCTTGAGGGTCTGTGGCTCCAGGCCCTTGGCGGCGTCGATCAGCATCACGGCCGCGTCGACGGCGGTGAGCACGCGGTAGGTGTCCTCGGAGAAGTCGGCGTGGCCCGGGGTGTCGACGAGGTTGATGACGTTGGTGATCTCGGCGTCGGGGGAGGTCTGGTAATTGAACTGCAGCGCAGTCGAACTCACCGAGATACCGCGGGCCTTCTCCATCTCCATCCAGTCCGAGACGGTGGAGCGGCGACCGGCTTTGCCGTGAATGGCACCGGCCTCGGAGATGACGCGTGCGTGCAGGGCGAGAGCTTCGGTGAGCGTCGACTTACCGGCGTCCGGGTGCGAGATCACCGCGAATGTTCGACGCCTCGCGACCTCGGTCTCGAGCTCCTTGGCCGGGCTCTTGGAGGGGCCGGGCTCGTCGAGCGTTGCCGGTCCGGACCCGTCGAGCGTTGCGTCGACGTCGGGGGTGCTGGACGGGGTACTCACGAAAACCTCATTCTCCTAGCAAGGGCGGCACCGAATCGGTCGCCGGGGCAGAAATCAAGGATACGCGGCCCGTTGTACCCCTCGGTCGGGGCGGGAGTGCCTACTGTGAACGGTGGGCCGGGAGATCCCTCACGAGGAGATGCGCGTTGAGCAAGTTCACCGAAGAGATGTTCGAGACCGCGAGCACCAGCAAGCACGGTCTGGTCACCGGCGAGCCCGACGAGGCGCTGCGGCAGTCGTGGGGTGAGATTCACGAGCAGGCGCGTCGGATGGCCGGTGCTCTGGCGGACGCAGGCGTCGAACACGGGGACGCGATCGGCATCCTGGCCGGTCAGCCGGTGGACATCGCGCCCGCGTGCCAGGCGACGTGGATGCGCGGGGGATCGGTGACCATGCTGCACCAGCCCACTCCGAGGACCGACCTCGCCGTCTGGGGCGAGGACACCGAGACCGTCGTGCGGATGATCGAGGCCAAGGCCGTGATTCTGGGGGCTCCGTTCGACATCGCCGCACCGGTGCTCGAGGAGCGCGGCATCACTGTGCTGAAGATCGAGGACATGAAGACCGGTCGCGACATCGATCCGGTGCCGACGGCCGAGTCCGATATCGCGCTGCAGCAACTCACGTCCGGTTCGACGGGTTCGCCGAAGGCGGTGCGGATCACGCACGAGAACTTCTACGTCAATGCGTACGCGATGATCGACCGCATCGAATTCGATGTCGACTCCGACGTGATGATCAGCTGGCTGCCACTGTTCCACGACATGGGGATGGTGGGCTTTCTGTCGGTGCCGATGCAGGTCGGTGCCGAGGTCGTCAGTATCACTCCGCTGGACTTCCTGCGCTCACCACTGTTGTGGGCCAAGCTGATTCACAAATACCGTGGAACTGTCACGGCAGCACCGAATTTCGCGTACTCGCTGCTGGCGCGGCGCTTGCGTCAGGCCGAGGACGATCTGGATCTCGATCTGTCGACTCTGCGGTACGCCTGGAACGGAGCCGAGCCGGTCGATCCGGACACCATGATCGCCCTCGCCGAGGCCGGTGCTCGGTACAAGCTGAACCCGTTGGCGCTCGCTCCGGTGTACGGAATGGCGGAAACGACTCTGGCAGTGTCGATTCCGGATCCCGACCAGGGGCAGGTGATCGACATGGTCGACGCGGATCTGCTCGAAACCCTGGGACGCGCCGTCCCGTCCACCCGTGGCAACACCCGATCTCTCGCCACGCTCGGCAAGTTCGTTCCCGGGTTGGAGGGTCGCGTCGTGGACAAGGAAGGGCAGGTGCTCACCGCCCGTGGCGTCGGCATCATCGAGGTGCGGGGCAAGGCCGTCACGCCCGGATACATCACCGTCGAAGGCCCGGTGTCGACGCAAGACGCCGACGGCTGGCTCGATACCGGCGACGTCGGCTACATCACCGAGGACGAACTGGTGGTCGTGTGCGGTCGCATCAAGGACGTCATCATCATGGGTGGTCGCAACATCTATCCCACCGACATCGAACGGGCCGCGGGCACTGTCGCAGGTGTGCGGCCGGGCAATGCCGTCGCCATTCGGCTCGATGCAGGCGACAAGCGTGAAAGTTTCGCCGTGGCAGTGGAAACCAACGACATCGACAATCCGGACGAAGTCAAGCGCATCGAACGCGAAGTGATCCACGCGGTGCACTCGGAGGTGGGTGTGCGGCCACGCACCGTTGCGGTGTTGGGCCCGGGCAGTATTCCGAAGACGTCGAGCGGCAAATTGCGACGGGCGAATTCGGTGTCGCTGTTGAATTGACGCGGCCGCGGACCTCACACCCTTTCTGCGGGGTGCGCGTGTGCCCTCGGAAGCGAGAAGGGGCGCGCGCCTCAGAAAAAGGGTGTGAGGTTCAGCGAGGGTGCACCCTGTTCTGGGCCGCTTCGAGGCCGGCGGAGAGCAGGAGTTCGGCGGCGTCTGCGGCTTCTTCGACCACGACGCCGAGATCCTTGCGCTCGGCGGCCGAGAACGGCTTGAGCACGAACGACGCCGGATCCATTCGTCCGGGCGGACGTCCGACGCCCACGCGAACCCTCAGGTAGTCCTTGGTGCTCAGATGCTGCGAGATCGAGCGCAGCCCGTTGTGGCCGCCTTCGCCGCCGCCGAGCTTGAGCCGCAGAGAACCGAAGTCGATGTCCAATTCGTCGTGCACCACCACGACGTTCGCCGGGTCGACGGAGAAGAATCGAGCCAAGGCCGCGACCGGCTGGCCCGAGAGATTCATGAAGGTGCGCGGTTTGGCGATGATCACCGAGCGACTGCCGAGGCGAGCCTGCACGATGTCGGAGTTGGACTTCTTGTGCGAGGAGAACGTCGATCCGACGCGTCCGGCCAGGGCGTCGGCGACCATGAATCCGACGTTGTGGCGGGTCTTTTCGTACTGCGGGCCGGGATTGCCGAGGCCTACGATCAGGGCCGGCGCTTCGGGGTCAACACTCACGGTCGTCATTCTCTCATCGGTCATTCGAAACGAACGACGCGCTGCACCCGGCGTGGGAGCAGCGCGTCGTACGCGGTTCGCGGAGCGAGATCAGCTGTCGCTGTCCTTGCTGTCCTTGCTGTCCTCGTCCGAACCCTCGTGGCTCTCCGCCTCTTCCTGAGTCTCGGCTTCGCCTTCCTCGGAGATCGGCTCGGTGCCTTCGCCTTCGGCCTCGAGCTCTTCCTCGGACGGTGCCTCGGTGACGTTGACGAGCAGCTGCTCGGGGTCGGACATCAAGGTGACACCGTCAGGCAGCTGGACATCGCTCGCGTAGTACTGCGTGTCGATCTGGGCGTCCTCGACGGAGATGACGAAGTTCTCGGGGATCTCCAGAGCGTCGGCCTCGATCTCGATGTACGTAGAGTCGGTGACGACCAGGGTGCCCGGAGCGGCATCGCCTTCGACGATGATGTTGACCTCGACGGTGACGCGCTCGCCCTTGTTCAGGACGAGGAGGTCGGCGTGCTCGATGCTGCGACGGATCGGGTGCACGACGATCGACTTGGTCAGTGCCAGCTGCGACTTGCCGTCGATGTCGAGGGTCAGCACAGCGTTGGTGCCATCGTTACGCAGCACGGCTGCGAACGCGCGAGCATCGAGCGCGAGGTGCTGGGGGTCGGTGCCGTGTCCGTAGAGAACCGCCGGAACCTGGCCGTCACGGCGGGTGCGGCGAGCCGCGCCCTTGCCGAATTCGGTGCGGACCTGCGCGGTGAGATTGTTTACCTTCGATGCCATGGTGCTGAATGCTCCTGATAAAAGTGGTTCGTGCGGCGTACTTCGTCGGGCGGTCAAGCTCGTCGGGGCGGACACGAACGAGCGCGGCCAACGGGGCCGAGCCGCGTCGATAACGGTGGATCCGGAATTCATCGGATCTACCCTCGCCGAGACAACCTGGAAGACAATACACGACCAGGTCATGTGCGCGGAAGTTCGACCCCCGCTACGAACTACCGTGCACGTGCGAGCGCAGCGAGCAACTCGGCAGCTATGCCGCGCGCCACGGAGACCGCATCGTCTCGGCCACCTGCCGTCCCCATCACCACCGCACCCTCGTGCACTACCGACAGTCGGGTTCCCAGCTGCTCGGCATCGGGGTATCCGGCCTCGGCGGCCAGTCGCGCGAACAACGATCTCGTCCAGTTCTTCTCCGACTCGATGATCGCGACCACCGGACTGTCGGTGCCGCCGAACTCGGCGAACGCATTGACGAATCCGCAGCCGCGATGGTTGTCGCGCATCCACAGGTCGAGTGCGTCGTACACCCCGAGGATGCGCGCGTCGCCGGGCTCGAGGGACTCGACGTACTGCGTCACGTGATCGCACCACAGGCCGTATCGGCGGGTGAGGTAGTGCTGTACCAGGCCGTCCTTCGAGCCGAAGCGGTCGTACAGGGTCTTCTTCGTGGTGCCGGCCTCCTCGGCGATGAGGTCGACTCCGACGGCGCGGATGCCGCGGGCGTAGAACAGCTCGCTGGCGACGGTGAGGATGCGTTCCCCTGCGGGGGTGAGCGGCTTGTCGAGCATGACGACCTTTCGAAAGCGCTGGTCAGCGGTAGGTGCACTGCAAGTATACAGACCTGTATGTTTACATCGATTCATGAAAGCAAATGTCGACGTCATCGCGGGCACGGCCCTGGTGGTGCTGTGGAGTTCGGGATTCATCGGTGGCGAGCTCGGTACGGCCCAAGCGCCCGCTCATACCCTGCTGGCCTGGCGATACCTTGCCGCTGCACTGCTGCTGATCGCCTGGTGCGGATACCGGCACCTGACGCCCACCTGGCATGCGGTCCGCATCCACACGGTCATCGGCCTGTTCTGCCAGTTCCTCTACCTCGGTGCCACGATCACCGGCATCGGGATGGGCGTGCCACCCGGCGTCGCCGCCCTGATCGCCGCGCTGCAGCCCCTGGTGGTCGCGATGGCGTCGAGCAGGATGTTCGGTGAACGCGTCGGCGGCCGGCAGACGCTGGGACTCGTCGTCGGGATCGCGGGTGTCTCGTTGGTGGTGGTCGGAGACATGTCCGGTGCCGATCTCGCGTGGCCGGTCTACCTACTCCCCGCCGCGGGGATGCTGGCGCTGTCGGTGGGCACGATCGGTCAACGGATGCTGGCACCGAAGGAGCCGATCGCGCTGGCAATGGCCATCCAATGTTCCATCAGCGCAGTCGGATTCATGACGTGGAGTGCGCTGGCCGGAGACGTCGCACCGCCGATGACGTCGGGCTTTCTCGCGGCTGTTGCCTGGACGGTCGTGCTCTCGACCTTCGGGGCATACAGCGCGTACCTGTTCGTCGTGCGTCGCAACGGACCGACTCGCGCCAGCGTGCTGCTCTACCTGACTCCGCCGACGACCATGCTGTGGGCATTGGTGATGTTCGGCGATGCGATCACCTGGCTCGGAATCGGTGGACTCCTGGTTTCTGCAATCGGTGTGGCTGCCTATGTGAGCGACGGTTCGACGGGTCGTTCCGCCGGCTCCACTCCTGCCGACCCTGCTACGAAGTGTCACTCACGTGCGAGCGCAGCGAGCATCGTGTCCAGTTCGGCGAAGGTGACGAAATAGTGGGGAGACGCGCGGACGACGGCGTCGAGTCCCCGGCCCTCCATGTCCACTCGCGTCGAGCCCCGGTGGCTGACCGTCACCGTCACCGAGCTGTCGGCGAGCCGGTCGCGCACGGTCACGGGATCTTCGCCGTCGACGGTGAAGGAGACGATGCCACTCCTGTGATCGCCGAGGTCCCGCACTGTCACTCCGGGAATTCGTCCGAGCCCGGCACGTAGGTATTCGGCGCGTTCGACAACGGCTTCTTCGACGTGGTCGATGCCGACCTCGAGGAGATAGTCGACCGCAGCACCGAGCGCGAGCCTGGCCGCGACGTCGCATTCCCAGAACTCGAATCGCGTGGCGTCGTCGGCCATTCGATACGTCTGTCGGTCGACCCATTGGGCGCTGTGCAGGTCCAGGGCCGGCGGATGCAGCGTCGACGCCAATCCGGGACGCAGGTACAGGAAGCCGGTTCCGCGGGGGCCGCGAAGCCATTTGCGACCGGTGGCGGAGAGCGCATCGACGCCCAATTCCTCGACGTCGACGCGCATCTGCCCGATGGATTGGCAGGCGTCGAGCAGCACCAGAGCCCCGTGGCGGTGCGCGAGATCTGCGACGGCACGAGCAGGGTTGATCAGGCCCCCGTTGGTCGGCGCGTGTACCACCGAGACCAGTTTCACGCGGTCGTCGAGCATGGTTGTCAGCGCGTCGACGTCGATCCGTCCCGACCCGTCACTCGGGACGATCTCCACCGTCGCGCCCGTGACCTCGGCGCGGTGGAGGGCGGAGATGGCATTGCTGGCGTACTCGGCCTCGCACAGCAGGATCCGATCACCAGGGGAGAGGGGTACCGAGTAGAAGAAGTCCGTCCAGGCCCGCGTCGCAGAATCACTCAGTGCAATGCTCGGCGCCGGGGCTCCGATCAGAGTTCCGATCGAGGTCTTGACGGCTGCGAGGTCGTCGAGCCGCTCGCTCGCGGCCCGGTAGCCACCGATTTCTGCTTCTCGCCGCAGATGTGCGATCGCGGTATCGAGGACGACGGTCGGGGGCAACGAGGATCCGGCGCTGTCGAGAAACACCCGGCCCGACGCACCGGGGGTGTCACGTCGAATGCGGTCGTGATCGAGCATCGGTGGTCCTTTCGGTAGCGAACTCTCGGGCACCAGAGTTCCACAATCGGTAGCCTCGTCAGGGCGCGGGATCGCGGCGTTTTCGATCCCCGCAGCTGGGTACGTTCGGTAGCGAAGAACGTGTTGAGTGCGGAAAGAAGGAATGAGTGTCGTCCAACGAGAAGTCCCTCGAGCTGAGCTCACGCCCGGCAGCAGAGGCATACGTGTCGAAGGTGTGTTTCAAGCTGGGGCCACCGGCTCTCATCGGTGCCGAACTCGAGTGGCTCACCGCCCTCGACGACGGAACGCGTCCCACCCTTTCTGCGCTCGCAGCCGCGCTCGGTGATCATTCCCCGCGCAGTATCGCTCCCGAGTCGCCCGCCCAACCGTTGCCGGGCGGAAGCATCGTCACCGTCGAACCCGGCGGTCAAGTCGAATTGTCCAGTTCGCCTTATACATCCGTTTCCGATCTCGCGCCGATGCTCGACGCGGATGCCCGATTGTTGCGCGACATGCTCGACGCCTCCGGCATCGACATCCTCGCTGTTCCGGCCGACGCGACTCGCGCCCCCGAGCGGCTTCTCACCCTGCCGCGGTACTGCGCGATGGAAAGCCGATTCACCACCATCGGCCCGTACGGCAAGCTGATGATGTGCAACACCGCAGCGACTCAGGTGAGTGTCGACGCCGGCCGGGATCGCGCCGACGTTGCCGCGCGTTGGCGGATGCTCCACGTGATCGGCCCGGCATTCGTGGCTGCCTTTGCACGCTCGCCCGAACTCGCCGGAGCTCCCGATGGAACGTGGGCATCCCAGCGAATGCGGACGTGGCTCGAACTGGATTCCAGCAGAACGGATTCCAGTAGAACTGCGGCACCGAACACCAGCGACCCGATCGCGGACTATGCCAGCTGGGCACTCGACGTGCCACTGCTCTGCATCCAGGGCACCACGCAGAACTGGGAAGCGCCGGCGGGCACCACGTTCGCTCAGTGGGTGGACGATCCCGACATCGTCGGCCGCACAGCGACTCACGGGGATCTCGACTATCACCTGACCACCTTGTTCCCTCGGGTACGCGCCTGCGGCTACTTCGAGATTCGTTATCTCGACACCCAGCCGGACGGCCAGTGGGTGGTTCCCGCAGCCGCGTTCGAGGCGTTGCTGTCCACACCCGAGCTGGTGGCTCGCGCCACCGAGATCGGAGCTGGGACGGCCGGACGCTGGCTCGACGCGGCTCGCGTCGGGCTGTCCGATCGCGATCTCCGCACTGCCGCAACCGAACTGCTCGACCTCGCAGCGGAAGTCGACGGGGAGTACTCCGGCCACCTCGCTGCGGCATCTCGCCGGTGCAGTTCAGGCGAACCTCCCAGTGAATTCGATATGGCATCGCCGAATTTTCAGGATCGAAAGGAATCGGTGTGAGCGCCGAACAACTCAGGAACAGGATCGAAACGGTCCTCACTCGCAGTCGTGCCCGCAGTGCGGCACTCACCGACTGTGTGGACGAGACCGAACTGATGGCACAGCATTCGCCGCTGATGAGTCCGCTGGTCTGGGACCTCGCGCACATCGGCAGCCAGGAAGAGCTCTGGCTCGTCCGTGACGTCGGCGGTCGTGATCCGGTGCGTCCCGATATCGACGAGCTGTACGACGCGTTCAAGCATTCGCGTTCGTCGCGCACGTCGCTTCCGCTGCTCACTCCGGACGAGGCGCGCGTCTATGTGCAGACCGTCCGCGACAAGGCCTGGGACGTGTTGGATCGCAGTACGTTTCAAGGTAGGCCCGTCGAGAAGCACGGTTTTGCTTTCGGGATGATTGCCCAGCACGAACAGCAGCACGACGAGACCATGCTCGCGACCCATCAATTGCGCGTCGGGCCTGCGGTTCTGACGGCTCCTGCTCCGCCTGCCTCCACGGTCCCGGTGTCGGGTGAGGCCGTCATCGCCGGTGGCCCGTTCTCGATGGGGACCTCGCTCGACCCGTGGGCACTGGACAACGAGCGCCCGGCTCATGCCGTGCACGTACCGACGTTCGCCATCGACCGAGCCCCGATCACCAACGCGCAGTTCACGGATTTCATCGCCGACGGCGGGTACGAGCGCCGTGAACTGTGGACCGAGAAGGGCTGGCACCATCGCGTCGATGCGAATCTGACGGCTCCTCAGTTCTGGGAGACCGACTCCGACGGCACGTGGTGGCGTCGCAGCTTCGGCGTGCGTAAGCCGGTGCGCCCGCATCAGCCTGTGGTGCATGTCAGCTGGTTCGAAGCCGACGCCTACGCCCGCTGGGCAGGTAAGCGTCTGCCGACGGAGGCCGAGTGGGAGAAGGCCGCGCGCTTCGACGCCGCGACCGGCACCAGCCGCGCGTACCCGTGGGGTGACGCCGAACCCACTGCTGCACATGCCAATCTGAATCAGCGGCATCTGGAACCGGCGGACGTCGGTGCCTATCCCGACGGTGCCTCCCCCTCCGATGTGCATCACCTCATCGGTGACGTGTGGGAGTGGACGTCCTCTGAGTTCGAGGCGTACCCCGGATTCGAGGCGTTCCCCTACGCCGAATACTCCGAGGTGTTTCTTCGCGGCGACTACAAGGTGTTGCGCGGCGGCTCGTTCGGAACCGACGAGGTGGCGTGCCGAGGCACGTTCCGTAACTGGGACCATCCGATTCGCCGGCAGATCTTCAGTGGGTTCCGGTTGGCCCGTGACGTCGAGCCCAGCTGAATGTGCCGTCACCTCGGGTATCTCGGCCCTCGCACTTCCGTCGGGGGAGTGCTCACGGACGGCGATCACAGCCTGCGTGTGCAGTCGTATGCCCCCGACGACATGCGCGGCGGCGGCACCATCAACGCCGACGGATTCGGTGTGGCCTGGTGGCAGGCCGGTTCCGTTCGCAGCTACCGAAATCCCATGCCCATCTGGACCGACCCCGCAGTCGATGACGTTCTGCCGCAGCTCGAGTCGACGTCGGCGATCGCCGCGGTGCGATCGGCCACGGTGGGAATGCCGGTGGAACGCTCGGCTTGCGCGCCGTTCACCGACGGCCGCTGGGCGTTCAGTCACAACGGTGTCGTCCGCGGCTGGCCCCATTCGCTGACCGACCTGTGGTCCGAGGTGCCGCCCGAGGATGCACTCACGTTGCCGGCTCCGACCGATGCGGCCGCTGTCTGGATAGTGTTGCGGCAGTTGCTCGCAACCCTGGAACCGGCAGTGGCCCTGGCCACTCTGGTGCGGCGCATCGAAGCGCGGGCGCCGGGCTCCAGGCTCAACTTCCTCCTCGGTGACGGGGAAAACCTGTACGCCACCGCAGTGCATCACGCATTGTCCGTCCGCAGTTCCGGCGACGCCGTCACCATCGCGTCCGAACCCACCGACGATCACTCCGACTGGACGCCCATCGACGACCGCAGTCTTGTCGTCGCCACGGCATCGGATTTCACCGTTTCCCGTCTCGATGAAGAGGAGCACAGATGAGCACTGTCGAGGTACACCTCGCAGACACGGCACTGGTGGACGAATTACGCAAGGACGTGCGGGACGGGCTCACATCCGATCCGAAGTGGCTCTCGCCCAAGTACTTCTACGACGCCGTGGGCAGCGAGTTGTTCGAGCAGATCACCGTCCTGCCGGAGTACTACCCGACCCGAACCGAGCGGGCACTGCTCGAAGAACATGCCCTCGATATCGCCGAGGCAACCGAATCCACGATGTTGATCGAGCTGGGCTCGGGTTCATCGGAGAAGACGAAGATCCTGCTCGCGGCCGGGGTCAAGCATGGCTCATTGAAAACGTATGTGCCGCAGGATGTATCGGTCACGGCGCTCGAAGGTGCCATCGAGCAGCTCTCGCTGGAGTTCCCCGCCCTCGAAGTGCGCGGCATCGTCAGCGATTTCACCGACACTCTGAGCAATCTGCCGGACGGCCTTCGGCGGACGATTGCGTTCCTCGGTGGAACCCTGGGCAACCTCATTCCCGAGGAACGCGAGGAATTCCTGGGGGCTATCGCCGGTGCCCTGGATTCGGGCGAGTATCTGTTGCTCGGTGTCGGGCTGGTCATCGACCCGGACGTGCTGGTCCCGGCATACGACGACGCCGCAGGGGTGACAGCGCAGTTCAATCGAAATGTGCTGTCGGTGATCAACTCTCGCCTGGGTGGCAACTTCGATGTCGATGCGTTCGAGCACGTCGCCCTGTGGAACGCCGAGCAGGAGTGGATCGAGATGCGGCTCCGCGCCACGTCGGCGCAGGAGGTGTACCTCGCCGATCTCGATCTGCACGTGCACTTCGATGAAGGCGAGGAACTCCGCACCGAGATCTCTGCGAAATTCCGACCGCAGGGGATCACGGACGAACTGGCTGCAGCGGGATTCGACGTCGAGCATCTGTGGTCCGACGCCGATTCCCGATTCGCGCTCATTCTCGCTCGGAAGGTCTAGTAGCTCGCTTCAAGTGGGCACCAGTGCACGCTACGGACGCAGATCGACGGGATCCCGTCGATCTGCGTCCGTAGCGTGCACTCCGGCCCGCCGCAGCCGCAGAATCACGGGAGTCGACGGTCCGTTGCCGCGATCGATTTCCGACGACGGCGCACCACGGTGATGATTTCGTCCACAACGCGATCGAGGTCCGCAAGTGCCGTTGCTGCCGAGTATCTCAGCACCAACCAGCCGTCGAGCACCAACTCGTTCTGCCGTCGACGATCGTTGTTGAACGTGGCGGGGTCCGTATGGAACTCTCGGCCATCGATTTCGACGATGACTCGTGCGGAAAAGTCGACCAGGTCGCCGTAGAACTTTCCTACGCGCGCATTGATCTCCATGGTGAAGTGGCGAGCGGTCAATGCCCGCGCTACCACGCGCTCCGGCTCGGATCGTGTTCTCGGGCAGCATGTTCGAAGCTGCTTCCGAACGGCAGCCATCCCGTGCATCCCTTTGGCCGTGTCACACAAAGCGGCAACCCGTCGCCACGGCAGATGATGGTCGATGGCGTTGTCGAAGAACTTCTCGAGATCGGGCGTCGACAACGAGGTCGCCACGTCGACGAATGTCTGTTCCAGTGACACGACTCGCAGGCCTCGGTGGAGTACGGCATCGAGCAAGAGGCGTCGGCGATGGATTCGAATCCAGGGCACCGACCTCGACTGGGTGTTCGGGGCTACCGTGACAGAGACGAGACGCGGTTCGTAGTCGATCAGTCCCCACAACCAGGCCGCACTTTCGTGGCTCAGCACGGCATCCGGTCTCCACAGAGTCGCACCGATGCACAGGTCGAAGTAGTCCGGTTTCTCAGTCGCGTAGACCTTCGGTAGTAGGCGTACGAGTTCGCCCGACTGCGATCGCCTCGAAATCGTGCTCGTACTGAGCCCTTGCGCCACCAATTGTTGCACCGTGTAAACCCCCATTGGTACACCGTTGCGGTTATGGAGACCCTGCAACAGTGGCAATCTCGCAATTGTGGATAACTCGATCACGTTATCCACAGGCAGTGCCCGGCAGAGTGGGCACCAGTGCACGCTACGACCGCCGATCGACGGCATCCCGTCGATCGGCGTCGGTAGTGCGCAACCCGGCCCGTAGCCTCGCGATCAGGCGTCCGCCAGCGCAACGACTGGCGAGATCTGATTCGCACGTCGCGCCGGTGTCAGTGACGCACCGAGTGCGAGGAGGCCACCGCACAGCACGGTTCCGGCGATAACCGCCCACGGCAGGGTGGGTGCGGTGAGCCCGCGTGAATCCAAGGAACCCAGCAGAGATTGCGCTGCGGCCCAGCCGTAGACGATGCCGAGGATCAGACCGAAGCCCATCGATGCGACCACCATCTGGCTGCTCTCCGAGAGGATCATCGCCCGAATCTGCTTGCGGGTGAATCCGAGAGCGCGGAGCAGACCGATCTCTCGGGTGCGCTGCAGAATGCTCAGCAGGAGGTTGTTCACCATCCCGACCGCCGCGATCACAGCCGAGAACCCGATGAGGCCGGTCATGATTCCCACCGTCACGGTGAGGACCTGGTCGACCGATGCTTCGTCGAACTCGTTGACGAGCATCGACCGGTAGCTGTACATCGCGACCGCGAACGTCGTCACCAACGTCACCCCGATCAGCAATCCCACCGCGGTGCGGGTGCTGCGATCCGGATAGCGAATTGCGTTGGCCGAGGCCAATCTCGCCGCTGGTCCGCGGCCGAACAGTCTGCCTACCGCCTTCAGCGTCGCGGGCAGAATTCGGTAGGCACCGACCATGATCCCGGTGAACGACGCGACACCACCGAGGAAGGCGACCAGAACACCGCCCGGGTTGAGCATCCCGACCAAGATCCCGAGCCCGAGCAGCGCTGTTCCGCCGGCGATCAGCACGATCGACAACACCGTCCTGATACGACGTGACCGCGGGGCCTCCACTCCGGTGTCGACGGCACCTCCGGTTGCCTGTACAGGCGTCACGTCCAGGACCTTTCGAGATCCGATGTACGACGCCAACGTCGTCGTCAGCACCACGATGACAACCGGCAGGATCACCAGCGGTTGAACGGACGTGTACTGCACGTCCGGCAGCTGACCGGCCGAGACCGCAACGGCCCGGGCCAGGTGACTCGCGCCGACGCCGAGGACCATACCGACTGCGCCACCGAACAATCCGACGACGAGGCCCTCGCGTGCTACCGATCTGCGCAGGTCACGAGAGCGGGCTCCCAGCAGTCGAAGTAGTGCGATGGTGCGGGTGCGCCCCGCGACGATCGTCGCGAACGTGTTCGAGGTGACCACCGCCGCGACGTACAACGCGAGGCCGATGAATACCAGCGCCACGCTGTACAGCGCAGTGACGGCCGCACCGTCGGCGTCCCCGAAGATATCGACGAGAAACGCCGTGGCCTGAATCAAGACCACACCGAAGAACGACGCCAGCGAGGTGACCAGAATGCTGGCACCGTGCTCCTTCGACGCCTGAGCGGAAGTCAACGCACTCATCGGACGCTCTCCATTCCCAGCATGTAGCTCGAAATCTGCTCCGCATTGGAACGTCCCAGCTCGTCGACGATGTGCCCGTCGGCGAGGAAGACGATGCGATCGGCGTAGCTGGCCGCGATGGGGTCGTGGGTGACCATGACGATCGACTGGCCGTACTCGCGCACCGCTGCAGCGAGTAGGCCGAGAACCTCACGGCCGGTGCGGGAGTCGAGGTTGCCGGTGGGCTCGTCGGCGAAGATCAGATGCGGCCGTGTGCCCAGCGCCCGGGCGATCGCAACGCGCTGCTGCTGCCCACCCGAGAGCTGATGCGGGCGGTGGTTCACCCGCTCCTGCAGTCCGAGAGTATCGATGAGCTGCTCGATCCATGCCGACTGCTGCGCTGTGGGCGCACGGCCGTCGAGCTCGAACGGCAGCAGGATGTTGCCCCGAACATCGAGGGTGGGGACAAGATTGAAGGACTGAAAGATGAAGCCGACCTGCTTGCGCCGCAACGTCGTCAGAGCGTCGTCGTTCGCCGAAGTGATGTCTGCGCCGGCCAACATCAGATGACCTGAACTGGCGTTGTCCAAGCCCGCCATGACATGCATCAGGGTCGACTTTCCGGAACCGGACGGACCCATGATGGCAGTGAACTGTCCGCTGTGAATATCGAGAGACACGTTGTCGAGGGCGCTCACCGGATTGGACGAGTCGCCGAAATACTTGCTGACCTGAAATGCCCGGGCGACCGGGGGATGTGTTGTCGTCATGTCCACAACGCTATGAACTCGGCGGACCGGAGTAATCAGGCGCGAGTCTTCGCCTCGTACATCTGCAGGATGACTTCGGGGTCAGTCTCCGGTCAGTCCGTGCTCGAATGCGTAGACCACCAGCTGCACTCGATCACGCAGATGGAGCTTGGCGAATATGCGGCTGATGTGCGTTTTCACCGTCGCCTCGCTCAGGTACTCCAGCTCGGCGATCTCCGAGTTGCTCAATCCGCGGGCTGTGAGCCTGAAGAGCTCCTTCTCCCGCGCAGTGAGAGTGGCGAACGCATCCGGAACCTTCGGCACCACCGGCGTCGGCGTGAAATGAGCCAGCAAACCCGTCGTCGCGGAGGCGGCGATCACCGAATTACCTGCGTGCACCGTGCGGATCGCGGCGAGCAGAAATTCCGGGTCCGCATCCTTGAGTACGAATCCGCTTGCTCCCGAACGAATTGCCCGTGCCGCACTCTCGTCGAGGTCGAACGTCGTCAGGACCAGGATCCGCGGAGGAGTATCGGAGGCAGCCAGAATCTGCTCGGTCGCGGCGATACCGTCGAGCACCGGCATCCGGACGTCCATGAGCATCACGTCCGGAGTCGCCGACGCGGCGAGCTCGACGGCTTCTCGTCCGTTACCCGCCTCGCCGACGAATTCCAGATCGGCCTGCGAGGAGATGAGCATGCGAATACCCGCCCGGAACAGTTGCTGGTCGTCGACCAGCGCCACCTTGATTCGATCGGCCATCAGTCGATTCCTTTCGTGGACGATCCGGCGGCAGGAAGCCAGGCAGTCACGGTCCACGACGAGCCGTCGCCGGTCGCGGTGCACATGCCACCGGCGAGGCTGGCGCGCTCTTTCATTCCTGCGACTCCGTGACCGGAGGATTCGGGGCTGTCACGCCCGGGGAGAACGCTGTTGCGCACCGTCAGTTCGATGCCGGCAGAATCGGATTCGATGGTCACGGTCACCGGTCGGTCCGGATCACCGTGCCGCAGGGCGTTGGTCAGCGATTCTTGGGCAATGCGATACAGCGCCAAGTGCGTTCCGGCACCCAACGACACTTCGGTGGGGTCGATCGAGGAGTCGATGGTCAGGCCGGTGGCACGCATCTGATCGAACAGGCGCTCCAGATCGCCGGGGCCAGGGGTCGGTAGATCACCCTGACTGTGCCGAAGCTGTCCCAGTAGCACCCGAACGTCGGACAGAGCCTCGCGGGCGGTGTCGGAGATGGTCGTCAGTGCGGTGTCGACGGCAGCGGGGTCCACGGCGCGCACGTAGCGTGCACCGTCGGCCTGAGCGATCACCACGGCGAGCGAGTGCGCCACGATGTCGTGCATGTCGCGGGCAATTCGGTTGCGCTCCTGCTCGATTGCCACTTCGTGTTCGGCGCGGGCCTGATGTACCTCGGCAAGCTCGCGCGCGTGTGCGGATTCGATGGCCGAGCGGCGCGCGTAGGCGAGCCGGCCCAGGGCCCAGGACAGACCGAGCATTGCCCACAGGCCCGCGAGGAGTAGGGCGAACTGTAGGAGTCGAGGTTCCTGGTAGACCTCTTCGGTCGGCGAGCCGAATGGATTGCCGTCCACGTAGGCCAGATACAACGCTGCGATCACTCCGCCGCCGACGGCCGACGCCAGCCCGAGGCGTCGAACCACGTTGTCGCCGTACGCGGCCGTGCAGTACAGGATCGCGAAGATCGCTGTATCGGCCGAGAGGTCGAGTACCCCGCCGACCATCTGCACGACGGCGAGCACCCAGGCGAGCGCCAACGACAGTCGCGGTGATCGGCGCCGAACTGCCAGTGCGAGGCCGAACCCGATCAGGACAACCACGGCGGGAGAGCCGTAGGGTCCGCTCAGGGTTGACGGCAGCAGCAGAAGAACGAAGACGACGGCGTAGGTGACGTCGAGCACCTGCCGCGAGATCGAACGCTTGCGTAGCACTCGATCAGACTACGTGGATCAGTTGGTGCGGCGACGAGCCTTCTCGAGCGCGGCCAGAGTGGACAGCACGGTTGTCCGCTGCCGTTCGAGATCCTTCATGCGAGCACGTGCCGGGAGGCCCTGCACGCCGTCGAGCGCGCTGATCTGCTCGTCGACGGAGGTGAGTTGGCCGAGCAACTTCTCCACGCGGGACTGCAGTTCGATCGCATCGATTCCGGTGACACCGGCCTGAGACTTCTTCGCCGGTGCCTTCGCCGGAGCGGATGTCGGCGAGACCGGTGCGTTCCCTGCGGCAGCGGCCCTGGGACGCAACGCTTTGCGGACAGCAGCCGGATCGGGCAGCTTCTCGAGCCGAATCCGGTTGAGCACCTCACGTGCATCCCGAGCGGTGACGCGGTATTCGCGCTCCTCCTCGTCCTCGGACGCCAGCGTGCCGCCCAGAGGGCGCAGGCCGTACATCCCGATGAAGTGCTTGGCCTCGTCGATGACGGCTTCCTTCTCGCGGCACAGACCACAGCGCGGCTCGTTTCGGAAGTCCTCGACGCTGTCGGTGCTACCGCACCAGACGCACCCGCCCGGCGTCCATCGGGCGATTCTGACCGTAGTAGTTCCAGCCGGGCCGTGGGAAGAGTCTGCGTCGATCACGACGAGTCATCTTAGGTGACAACAAAACCCGCCCCGCACACCCCCGTCTCGCGAGCTGCATGTTCGGGTCACGGAGGTGACGTAGTTCATGCGACGCGGACGGAGAGTGGGCGGGGCGGGTTTCGGATCGAGCGAAACAGACCTGGAGGTCGGGAGTGGAGCCTGCGGAAGGACCCAGGAGTACTAGGCGCTGCCGTTGAACAAGCTTGTCACCGAACCGTTTTCGAAGACCTCGCGGATGGTGCGAGCCAGCAGCGGAGCGATCGAGAGCTCGGTCAGCGTGTCGAAGCGCTTCTCGTCGCTGATCGGCAGGGTGTTGGTGACGACGACTTCCTTGGCACCGCAGTTGGCGAGGCGCTCGGCGGCCGGGTTGGACAGCACGCCGTGGGTTGCAGCGATGACGACGTCACCCGCTCCGGCTTCCTTGAGTACCTTGACTGCTCCGGCGATGGTGCCGCCGGTGTCGATCATGTCGTCGATGAGGATGCAGGTGCGGCCTTCGACGTCACCGACCACGCGGTTGGACTTGACCTGGTTGGGCACCAACGGGTCACGCGTCTTGTGGATGAAGGCGAGCGGTGCGCCGCCGAACGAGTCGGCCCACTTCTCGGCGACGCGCACACGGCCGGAGTCGGGAGAGACGACGGTGATGTGCTCGAGGCTGTACTTACCGCGGATGTGATCGGCGAGCTGGCTGTGTGCATGCATGTGATCGACGGGGCCGTCGAAGAAGCCCTGGATCTGATCGGTGTGCAGGTCGACGGTGATGATGCGGTCGGCTCCTGCTGTCTTGAGCAGGTCGGCGACCAGGCGGGCGGAGATGGGCTCGCGGCCGCGGTGCTTCTTGTCCTGTCGCGCATAGGGATAGAACGGCAGGATCGCGGTGATGCGCTTGGCCGATCCGCGCTTGAGCGCGTCGATCATGATGAGCTGTTCCATCAGCCAGGTGTTGAGCGGGAACGGATGCGACTGCAGCACGAAGGCGTCCGATCCGCGGACCGACTCCTCGAAGCGAACGAAGATCTCGCCGTTGGCGAAGTCACGCGCGGTCTGCGGAGTGACGTCGATTCCGAGTTCCTTGGCGACCTGCTCGGCCAACTCCGGATGTGCTCGACCAGAAAACAACATCAGGTTCTTCTGGTTGTCGATCCAATTAGGGGTGGTCACTGCTCTTCGCCGTCCTTTTGTTCTTGCCGATCACGATCTGCGAGCGCCGCTGCTTTCGCAGCTTCGGTTCCGGGTCTGTTGTCGATGACCCAGCCTTCGATATTGCGTTGCTTGCCACCGGAGACAGCCAGCGCGCCGGGAGGAACATCGTCCCGAACCACTGTTCCTGCACCGGTGTAAGCGCCGTCGCCCACATGCACGGGTGCGACGAACGTCGAGTCGGAACCGGTCCGTACGTGGGATCCGATTTCCGTACGGCTCTTGTTGACGCCGTCGTAGTTGGCGAAGACGTTGGAGCAACCGATGTTGCTGTGGTGCCCGATCGTGGCGTCGCCGACGTACGTGAGGTGCGGAACCTTGGTGTGGTTGCCGATCGTGGCGTTCTTCGTCTCGACGTAGGCACCGAGTTTGCCGCCTTCGCCCAGCACCGTGCCGGGACGAAGGTAGGTGAACGGCCCGACGGTGGCGTCGGGTCCGATCACGGCCTGCTCGGCGTGGGTTCGTACGACCGACGCGCGCTCGCCGATCTCGACGTCACGCAGGGTCGAGTCCGGCCCGACGATGGCGTCGTCGGCGATGTGGGTCTTGCCGTGGAGTTGGACGCCGGGTTCGATGCGGACGTCCGCGCCGAGGGTGACGTCGATGTCGATCCAGGTGGTCGACGGGTCGACGACGGTGACTCCGGCCCGCATGTGCCGTTCGACGATGTGGCGGTTGAGCACGGACGTGACGTGCGCGAGCTGGACGCGGTCGTTCACGCCCACCACCAGATCGGGATCGGCGAGCTGGGTGCCGTAGACGGCTCTGCCGTCGGCCTTGCTGATCTTGACGACGTCGGTCAGATACAGCTCGTGCTGAGCGTTGGCGGTGCTGAGTTTGCCCAGGGCGATACGCAGTGCAACGGCGTCGAATGCGTAGACGCCGGAGTTGACCTCACCGATCAGCACTTGAGCGGGGGTGGCGTCGGCGTGCTCGACGATCTCGGCCACTTCACCGTCGTCGGTGCGGACGATGCGGCCGTAGCCGTTGGCATCGTCGGGAAGAAAGGTCAGCACTGTTGCGGCCGCGGGCCGCGGGGCGCTCAGATGCTCGTCGAGCAGAGCTTTGAGTGTGTGGCCGTCGAGCAGGGGAACATCGGCCGCGGTGACGAGGATCGTGCCCTCGAAGTCGTCGGGAAGGGCTGCGAGGCCGCACTGGACGGCGTGTCCGGTGCCGAGCTGGCGATCCTGGACGGCGGTGTGAATCGTGCGACCGAAGGTGGCCGCGAGGTCGTTGACGGCGTCGGTCACTCGCTCGCGATCGTGCCCGACGACGGTCACCAGATGGTCGGGGCCGAGGTCGGCGGCTGCGTGGAGAGCGTGCGCGAGCATCGTGCGGCCGGCGAGGGGATGCAGAACTTTCGGAGTCTTCGACCGCATTCGGGTACCTGCACCCGCAGCGAGAACGACCACGGCGGTCTGCACAGGCATTGAGCTCCTCAGGCGGTAACGCGAAGACGGTATGCACGAATGATGTTGCTCGCTCCGCCGCCAGGACTCGAACCTGAACTATCTGAACCAAAATCAGAGGTGCTGCCATTACACCACGGCGGATAAACGGCCAGCGGTTTCATCAGTGGCCGACGAATCGAACGACTCATTCGTTTGCCGCTGCGCTCCCACTGAGCGCAACGATCCTCGCACGCGAGGTGGTGGTGAGTCGAACCGCGACGTAATAGAGACCACGCGACCCGTTCTGGTACCCGCACTCCCGACGCTCGAAACCGGATGGTTCGGGCATGGTTAGGGTGAGGGAAGGCGTCGAATGCGGCGTCCGACAGTGCACACGGTCGGCAACGGAAGCGGTTTTCCATGACAGGCGCAGCCTCCGAGCAGGAACGCTCACCTCGGGTTCGGATGACAGGGACGCAACGGCGCGAACAGTTGATAGAGGTGGGTCGGACGCTGTTCGCCGAACGCGGGTACGAGGCTGCCTCGGTGGAGGAGATCGCCGGACGTGCGAACGTGTCCAAGCCGGTCGTCTACGAACACTTCGGCGGCAAGGAAGGCCTCTACGCCGTCATCGTCGATCGGGAGATGTCGACGCTTCTCGGCATGATCACCAAGTCACTCGACCTCAATCGGTCGCGAATTCGCGTCGAACGTGTCGCACTTGCACTGCTGACCTACATCGAGGACCGGACCGACGGTTTTCGCATTCTCGTCCGTGATTCCCCTGCCGCTGCCGAGGACGGTAAGTACTCGTCGTTGCTCAACGAGGCCATCGGTCGCGTCGGGCACATGCTGGCCGGGGACTTCTCACGCCGCGGACTGGATCCCGAGTTCGCGCCCATGTACGCCCAGGCCTTGGTGGGAATGGTGTCGATGACGGCGCAATGGTGGCTCGATGTGCGCACACCGTCGAAAGAGGTGGTTGCGGCGCACGTGGTCAACCTGTGCTGGAACGGACTGACGAATCTGGAGGCCGACCCTCGATTGACCGAGGAATGAGACTCGGTTTCGACTCTTGCCTGGGAAAGAGGGGGTATCGTCCCCTTTGTCGGCCGTGAGAGCTCTGTCACTCCCGGCAGGGTTCTCGATCGGACCGATGCATGTTGGCACAAGACGTAAAGCCACTCAGTGGTACCGTTCGGGCGTAATTTGCGCAGTGGCAGTTCTGAAATTGCGAAGGCGGATCCTATGGTCAGGCAGGCTCGCGCTGAAATCACTCGCGACACCGTGCTGGCTGGCGCAGCGAACGTATTCTTGCGCCTCGGGTACGCGAACGCGAGCCTCAGCGAAATCATCTCTCAGTCACAGGTCACCAAGGGCGCTCTGTACTTCCACTTCGGATCCAAGGAAGAACTTGCGCGGGCGGTCATCGACGAGGGTAATTCCCGCCTGATCACTGCATGCCAGCAGTTCAACGACGGCCGCATCCCGGCGCTGGAAGCGGCCATCGGCATCTCCTACATCGTCGTCGACCTCTCGGTCAGCGATCCCATGGTCTCGGCCATGCTTCGGCTGAGCCACCAGATCGGCGATTACCGGGGGACCGAGGGCAACGTCATGGCCGGGTGGAGCGAATCGTTCGACAAGCTCGCCGCCAAGGCCATCGCGCAGGGTGACATCGACCCCAACTCGGACCCCAAGACCATCGGATCCCTCGTGCTCGAGATTCTGACGGGTGTGCACATGGTCGCCGTTGCCACCTCCACCACCGAGGAACTGCCGTCGCGCATGGAGCGCCTCTGGTACTACCTTCTTCCGGCTTTGGTGCCTGCCAACAAGCTCGACTACTTCCGCGAATTCGCAGCACGTCGAGTCATTCGCTTCGGGCCGTAGCTACCGGTTCTTCTGTACGAACTCCGCGATGTCGTCGCGCAGCCGATCCGGGTACTCGCCGTTGATCGCAGGCGACGCGATCGTCACCGAGTGCCTGCACGATCCGGGTCACGACTCGGCCGCTGCCGCCGAGGCCCTCGTGTCGATGCTGGAAGCAGCTCTGACGTAGCCCGTCCTCGTCTCCCGCCTGCCGGGCAGTCGGTGTACTCCCATAGACTCGGTGGTGACTGTGCGTGAGCAGCCATCGCCTCGAATCGCTTGTAGGAGCATTGCTGTTGTCTTCCGATTCTCTGCCTGCCATTTCTCCATCCGGGCCGGCCCCGATCGTTCCCGACGCGGCGCTGCAACTCTCGGGTCTGGCGAGCGTGGCGCTGACGGATTCGTCGATGGTGGCCGTTGCCGACGCAATCGGAACCGCTGAGCACACGCTCATCGGACCGCACTCGGTTCGCCCGTTCGTCGCCGCTGCGATCGCGCAGCACACCCAGCTGTTGATCGTCACCGCCACCGGGCGTGAAGCGGACGATCTGACCGACGAACTCCGCCAGATTCTCGGCGGCGGAGTGGTCATGTTCCCATCGTGGGAGACGCTTCCGCACGAGCGACTCTCACCGAGCGCCGACACCGTCGGCAAACGCCTCGACGTGCTCCGACGGCTCGCGCGCCCCGGCGACGCCGACTACGGCGATCCCCTGCGCGTCATCGTCACCACCGTCCGGTCGCTGGTGCAGCCGATGGCCCCTGGCCTCGGCGAGATCGAGCCCGTGACCCTGAAGGTCGGTCTGGACATCGATTTCGACGGCTTGATCCACCGACTCGTCGAGTTCGGCTATGTGCGCGTGGACATGGTCGGCAAGCGCGGCGAGTTCGCTGTCCGCGGCGGCATCCTCGACCTCTTCTCGCCGACGGCAGATCATCCGGTGCGCGTGGAATTCTGGGGCGACGAGATCACCGAGCTCCGTGCGTTCGCAGTCTCCGATCAGCGTTCGTTGCCCGATCACGAGGTAGATCTGGTCATCGCGCCGCCGTGCCGCGAACTGTTGCTCACCCAGGAAGTCCGCGATCGCGCCGCAGTGCTCGCAGCCGACAATGCCGGCGATACCGCGTTGGTCGAGATGCTCGACAAGCTGTCCGCAGGCGTCCCGGTCGAGGGCATGGAGGCGTTGCTGCCGCTGCTGCAGCCGGGTGAGCTGCAATTGCTCGCCGATACTCTCCCCGCAGGAACACACGTGTTGCTGTGCGACCCCGAGCGAATTCGTACGCGCGCAACAGATCTGGTGCGCACGGGCCAGGAGTTCCTCGAAGCATCCTGGACGGCTGCATCGATCGGTGGAGCTGCGCCGCTCGATACCTCCACCCTCGACACGTCCAGCCTCGAAGGGGCGTCACTCGACCTCGGTGCTTCTGCCTACCGTTCCCTGCGGCAGGTTCGCGAGTCTGCGCAAGTGCACGGCCGTCCGTGGTGGACCATCAGCCCGCTCGCTTCCGGCAACGGTGAGGAAGTCGAACTCGCCGTCGATTCGGTTCCGGAGGTTCGGGGGTCCGAGGAGGCGCTGACGGCCCTGTTCGCGACCTTGCGGGCGCACATCGCCACCGGTGGTCGCGCTGTCATCTCCGTCGCCGGTGCAGGTACCGCCACCCGCATCATCGAACGCCTCGCCGAGGCGGAAGTGCCTGCAGCACATCTCGATTCCGGTGCGGTCCCGGTCGCTGACATCGTCAACGTCCTGTGCGGATCGTTGCACGACGGCCTGGTGTTTCCCGACGCGAAGCTCGTGGTCGTCACCGAGAGCGATCTGACCGGCAACCGCGTGGCCGCGGCGGGCGAGGGACGCAAACTCCCGGCGAAGCGTCGTAATCAGGTCGATCCGCTCGCCCTCGTGGCCGGCGACAGCGTCGTGCACGATCAGCACGGCATCGGCCGATTCGTCGAGATGGTCGAGCGCACCATCGGCGGTGCGCGACGCGAATATCTCGTCGTCGAATACGCACCCAGCAAGCGCGGTCATCCCGGAGATCGACTCTTCGTCCCCATGGACTCGCTCGACCAGCTCTCGCGTTACGTCGGCGGTGAGCTGCCGTCTCTGAGCAAACTCGGCGGATCGGACTGGGCCAATACTAAACGCAAGGCGCGCAAGGCAGTTCGCGAGATCGCCGGAGAGCTCGTGCAGCTGTACGCGGCTCGGCAGGCGGCTCCCGGACACGCTTTCGGACCCGACACCCCGTGGCAGCTCGAGATGGAGGATGCGTTCGGCTTCACCGAGACGGTCGACCAGATGACGGCCATCACCGACGTGAAGGCGGACATGGAGAAGGCGGTTCCGATGGACCGTGTCATTCTCGGCGACGTCGGCTACGGCAAGACCGAGATCGCGGTGCGCGCCGCGTTCAAGGCAGTGCAGGACGGCAAGCAGGTCGCCGTGCTCGTGCCGACAACGCTTCTGGCGCAACAGCATCTGCAGACCTTCACCGCACGGATGGCGTCGTTCCCGGTGACCGTCAGGGGGCTCTCTCGCTTCACGCACGGCTCCGAGTCCAAGGAGGTCATGGCCGGGTTGGCCGACGGGACGGTGGACATCGTCGTCGGTACGCACCGGTTGCTGCAGACCGGTGTCGCGTGGAAGGACCTCGGTTTGGTCATCGTCGACGAGGAGCAGCGCTTCGGCGTCGAGCACAAGGAGCACATCAAGTCGCTCCGAACCCACGTCGACGTCCTGACGATGTCGGCGACTCCGATTCCCCGAACGCTCGAGATGAGCCTCGCCGGAATCCGTGAGATGTCGACCATTCTCACCCCACCCGAGGAGCGGCACCCGGTGCTCACCTACGTGGGCGCGTACAACGACAAGCAGGTCGCCGCGGCCATCAGGCGTGAGCTGCTGCGCGACGGCCAGGTGTTCTTCGTGCACAACCGAGTCAGCTCGATCGACAAGGCCGCGAAGAAGATCCGCGATCTGGTCCCCGAGGCCCGGGTGGCGACGGCACACGGTCAGATGAACGAGGAGACCCTCGAGCGCACCGTGCAGGGGTTCTGGCAACGCGAGACCGATGTGTTGGTGTGTACCACCATCATCGAGACCGGTCTCGACATCTCCAACGCCAACACACTGATCGTGGAGCGGTCCGATTCGCTCGGCCTGTCGCAGTTGCATCAGCTCCGCGGTCGCGTGGGGCGTAGCCGCGAGCGTGGCTACGCGTACTTCCTGTATCCGCCCGAGAAGCCGCTCACCGAGACCGCCTACGACCGGCTGGCGACCATCTCGCAGAACTCCGACCTCGGTGCCGGTATGGCCGTGGCGATGAAGGACCTCGAAATCCGTGGTGCCGGAAACGTTCTGGGCGCGGAGCAGTCCGGCCACGTCGCAGGCGTCGGATTCGACCTGTACGTGCGGCTCGTCGGTGAGGCGGTCGAGGCGTACCGCGCGGCCGCCGACGGAAAGCCCATCACCACCGACGAGGCACCCAAGGAAGTTCGTATCGACCTCCCCGTCGACGCCAACATCCCACCCGACTACGTCACCAGCGATCGGTTGCGACTCGAGGGCTATCGAAAGCTCGCTGCGGCAGCCGATTCCGAGGGCATCGACGCCGTCATCGAAGAGCTCGTCGACCGGTACGGCCCGTTGCCCGAGGAGGTCGGCCGACTGGTCTCTATCGCCAAGCTGCGCCTGATCGCCAAGGAATACGGTCTCACCGACGTCAACGTTGCCGGAACGCAGGTGAAGCTGGCGCCGATGGACTTGCCCGACTCCAAGCAGATCCGACTCAAGCGGCTCTACCCGAGCGCTGCATACCGGGCCACGACCGGAGTGGTCCAGTTGCCGCTGCCGCGCGTCGAAGGGGGCGGCGTGGGGGCGGCGCGCGTACGCGACGTCGAATTGGTGCAGTTCATCGCCGATCTCATCCTATCCTTGGACGGGAAGCCATCTCGGTCGGTGTTGTTGGAGCAAACAGTGGGGGTGTAGCGGTGACGGTAGTTCTGCTCGACCCTGTTCGACCCACACAAGTGCCGGTGGATGCTGTCGAATTCCTCGGCGGCGCGGTGCAATTCACCGAAGAGGTACCGGTGCGGGTGCGGTGGCTGTTCTCGGGAACCGCTGCGCCCGACGCCGTCGACGCAGTGCTGGTGAGCACCGACCCGGCCAACCCCGACGTCCAGGATCGGATCGCGCGCGGCGAACGCGTCGTTGCTGCTGAGAAGCTACCTGGTGACGACGTCATCGCAGCCGTGCAACTCATGGATCGCCTGCGCACCCTCGGCGGTTGGGAAGCGCAGCAGACCCACGAGTCGTTGCGCGGTTACCTCCTGGAAGAAACCTACGAGCTGCTCGACGCCATCGCCGCGGGCAACCTGGTGGACCTGCGCGAGGAACTCGGAGACCTGTTGCTGCAGGTCCTCTTTCATTCCAGGATCGCTCAGGATGCCGCCGAGAACGCGTTCGATGTCGACGACGTCGCCGCCGGACTCGTCGCCAAGCTCACCCACCGCAGCCCGCACCTCGGTCGAACGGATGCCGGTCCCATCGACATCGCCGAACAAGAGCGGGCATGGGAAGAGAAGAAGGCATCGGAGAAGGCACGCGGGTCCTGCGTCGACGGAATCGCCCTGTCTCAGCCGTCACTCGCACTGGCGCAGAAAGTGATCGGACGGGCCACCAAGGCAGGCCTGCCCGACGAGCTGATTCCCGACGGCCTACGCGTCGTACACATCGGGGTCGATCACTCGCACGGAGGAGACAGTGCCGAGGACGCACTGCGGCGTCGGGTATTGGATTTCGCAACCCTGATCCGCAATGCCGAAGCGTCGGCCCGCAACGCCGGCATCGAGTCGGGGGAGATGTCTGCACTGGACTGGATAGAGCATTGGGGTCTGCGGGGCTGACACTCCCGTCCGGACCGCCCACCCCCCCGGACGCCCACCCCCCCCGAACGCGTCAATGGACCACTGCACTGCCCAGACGTATGCAGTGCGCCATTCACGCGAACCAGGCTGCTGCGTCAATGGACCCTTGCAGCGGTCAGACGCATGCAAGGGTCCATTGACGCGGACGGGGTGGGGTTGGACGGGGACGGGGTGGGGGCGGCCGGGCTACTCGAACAGCGTCGAACCCCAGTATCCGGATTCTCCGACGCCGGGTGGGCAGGCGAATACCGCGGATCCCACGTGTTGGATGTATTCGTTCAATGCGTCTTTGCGGGAGAGGGCCAATTGCATCGGGACGAATTGGGTCAGTGGGTCGCGGCAGTAGGCGATGAAGAACAGTCCGGCGTCGAGGTGGCCGAAGCCGTCGGAGCCGTCGGTGAAGTTGTATCCCCGACGCAGGAGCTGGACGCCGCCGAGGTTCTCCTTCGACGCCAGGCGCACGTGCGCGGTCTTGTCGATGAACGTGCCCTCGGGGCCCTGGGACTCGAAATCGAGTGCGTCGAATTCGTCTTTCTGCCCGAGCGGCGCACCAGTTCCCTTGCTGCGGCCGATCACTCGCTCTTGTTCCTTCAACGTGGTGCGGTCCCACGATTCGATCAACATTCGGATTCGACGCGCCACGAGGTAGGAGCCACCTGCCATCCACTCTTGATCGTCGTCGGCAGAGACCCACACGTTCTCGTCCAGCAACGACGGATCCTCGGCCTTGAGGTTGGCCGTTCCGTCCTTGAATCCGAACAGGTTTCGCGGAGTTGCCTGGGTGGTCGAGGTGGAGGAGGTTCGACCGAAGCCGAGTTGCGACCATTTCACCGACACCGTGCCGAAACCTACGCGAGCAAGGTTGCGGATGGCGTGGACGGCAACCTGGGGGTCGTCGGCACAGGCCTGGATGCACAGGTCACCGCCGGAGCGGCTGGGATCGAGGTTGTCGGCCGGAAAATGCTGCAGATCGGCAAGTGACGCAGGCTTTTTCGATGCCAGATCGAATCGGTCGAACATCGACGGACCGAATCCGATCGTCAACGTCAGCGACGACGCCGTCAGGCCGAGTGCTTCGCCGGTATCGGCGGGCACGTTGTACTCGCCGCCGTCGACTGCGCCGCCGTCGAACGTCTCCTCACCCTTGGTGAGCCGTTCGGCCATCAGGGTCCACTTCTTCAGCAGCGCAACGAAGTCCTCGCGCGAGTCGGTGGTGATGTCGAACGCGACGAAGTGCATACGATCCTGCGCGGGGGTGACGATGCCGGCCTGGTGGTCTCCACGGAATTCGACGACGTCCGAAACGGGTGCCTCGGCACCGGAGGCCGTTGCATGTCCTGCGAGGGCCCCGACTCCCACGAGCGCAGCACCGGTCCCGACGGCGCCGAAGAGGCGCCGTCGGGAGAACTGCCCGGTCTTACTGTCCGGCGACGACACCCTGCACCTGACTCACTTCGGCGGACAAGGCATCGATCTTGTTCGAGAGTTCCTGGCGCTGCGGCTCGGTCACGGTGTCGTAGAACACGAAGCCGTCCCCGCTGCGGTACTTGGCGAGTTCGGCATCGAGCTCGGCGAAGCGGGCGTCGATGGCGGTGCCGAGCTCGGCGTTGCGCTCGTCGAGGATGGGGCGGACGGCAGCAATGGCCGCCTGTGAGCCGTCGACGTTGGCCTGGAAGTCCCACAGGTCGGTGTGCGAGAAGAAGTCCTCTTCACCGCTGATTTTGGTCTTGGCGACCTCGTCGAGCAATCCCTGTGCGCCACCAGCGACCTGGATGGGATCGATCGTGAAATCCTCGGCCTTGATCTTGTCTGCGAGTTCGGTGATGTCGGCCTCGAGCTGATCGGCCATCGCGTTCGTGTCGGGCTGCATTCCCTGCGTCCACAGGTCCTTCTCGATGCGGTGGAAGCCGGTCCATTCGGCTCCGGGCTCCACGTCGGGCTCACGCAGGTCGATGCGCGGGTCGAGGTCGTCGGGGAAGCTCTCGGCGACTGGCTCGATGCGCTCGTAATAGCTACGCGCGATGGGGAACTGGGCCTTGGCTGCGGCCACGTCCCCGCTCTTGACGGCGGTGACGAACGACGTCGTGGTCTCCTGCAGTGCATCGATCTGGCTGACGACGTAGCGCTTGTAGCCCGCAGCCGCCTCGGTGAGCAAGCCGTCCTCGTCTGTCGAACGCACCGAGTCGCCGGTGACGACGTAATCGGCGCGGATGCCGTCGCCCACCATGCCTGCCTTGCAGGCGGTTTGGTATGTGCCGGGGTCGGGCAGGGCGACGATGAGCTGACGCGTCAAGCCGGGTCCGATGTTCTCCACTTCGCCCATGACGCGGTCACCCTCGCCGTAGACGTAGAACTCGGTGACCTTGCTGCCGTTGTTGGTGATCTGGAACGTCGAGTTTCCGGTGGTGCCCTCGGAAGCGCCGACGTCGCAGGAGGAGTCGGTTGCGGTGACGGCAATATCGCCCGACGCGGCCTCGGTGGAGGACTTCTCTGTGCATCCGGCCAGAGCCATCGGCAGAACCGCGACGGCGGCCAGAGCGTAGGTGGTACGACGCATGGTGGTGGTGCCTTTCAGGAGGATTGCAGAGCTGGCTCGGGGGTCGCGGGAACGCGAACCGGGCGGAGGAAGAGGTAGAGGACGACCACGATGTAGAGCACCCACGCGATCGCTTGGAACACAGTGGGTTCGGGCCGGAAGTTGAAGATGCCGGCGAGCACGGTGCCGTACCAGCTCGAGGCGTCGAAGTGTGCGGTGATGTCGAAGGCGACGGCACCGCCACCGGGCAGAACTCCGCCGATCTGCAGGGCGCGGATGCCGTAGGCCAGGATTCCGGCGGCGACCACGATGAGGAAGATGCCCGTGTATTTGAAGAACACGGCGAAGTTGATGCGCACCGCGCCGAAGTACAGAAACACCGTCAGCGCGGCAGCGACGACGATGCCGAGTAGGAGTCCGAGCAGTGGCCACAGGCTGCCGTTGGTGTTCTCGGCGTAGCCGACCATGAGCAACGCGGTTTCGACGCCCTCGCGGCCGACGGCGAAGAATGCCAGCGTCAGCACCGCGGCTGGGCCGACGGTCAGGGCCTTCTCCATGTTCGCCCGCAGTTCGCCGGAGATGTTCTTCGCGGCAGTGCGCATCCAGAGGACCATCGCGGTCACGATGACCACGGCCACGAGCGATGCTGCTCCGGCGATGATCTCGGCGGTCAATCCGGTGACGGTGGACGTGCCGTAGTGGATCACGAAGAAGATGGCGGCCACCATCGCGACGGCCAAGCCGACTCCCAGCCAGACCCATTTGAGAGCGTCGCGTCGGTCGGCCTTGACGAGGAACGCGACGAGGATCATTACCACGATGCCGGTCTCGAGGCCCTCGCGCAGCCCGATCAGGCAACTGCCGAACATCTGGGTGGCGATCGACGGCGTAGATCCTGCGGCGGCCAGTACAGACACGGATGGTGCTCCTGTTGTGCGTCGAACATTGGTACGCCTTGCCTCGCGAAGGGTAGGCGACCCTCATGCGTGAAGGTTGACAGAAACATACACCCTGGAGCACCGTCCGAATGCACGTTGACCTGCGGTTTTCTCCGCCTTTAGCTTTCTATTACCTTGCGTGTGCAGGATGGTGAGGTGATCTCACGAATCTGCGTGCTCGCCACCGCGTCGGTCCTCCTTGCGCTCACCGCGTGTGGCAGCGGCGAGCCGAAGCGTGAGATTCCCGAGGGTATTCCGCCCGGGCCCGGCACCGAGGTGCCTGCCATCGACTTCAATGCCCCGGGCCGGACAGCGGATCTGCTGCTCGCGTGGGCCGAACCTCAGACCGAGGCGCTGGGCATCTCGGTGACGGCCCTCGCGTCGTACGGGCACGCTGCCGCGATCATGATCGAGACCGATGCCGACTGCGGAATCGCCTGGACGACGCTGGCGGGCATCGGATACATCGAGAGTAGACACGGGACCTACCAGGGTTCGTCCGTGCAGCCCGACGGACTCGTCGCGCCGCCGATCCGCGGTATTCCACTCGACGGCGGGCCGGGCGTGGCGGAGATTCCAGATACGGACGGTGGCGTCATGGACGGTGACACCGTATTCGATCGGGCCATGGGCCCCATGCAGTTCATCCCCGAGACGTGGAAGAAATGGGGCGTCGACGCCAACGGGGACGGCATCGCAGATCCAGACAACATCGACGACGCGGCGCTGACCGCGGCGCGATATCTGTGTGCACGCGGCGGTGATCTGCGGACGGCGCAGGGCTGGGAGAGCGCCTTGATGGCGTACAACCTCTCGGGCCAGTATCTGCGTGACGTGCGCGATCGAGCGGCCGCGTACTCGGTGGGCACCAGGCCGTAGAAACTCCGTGCATCGCGGGCAGTGCGAGGGAGCGGCTAGTCTTGCACCCGGCACAGTCCGCCGGTCCCCGTTACTAGGAGAAGCATTCGTGGCCATCATTGAGCAGGTCGGAGCTCGCGAGATCCTCGATTCCCGTGGCAACCCCACGGTTGAGGTCGAGGTCGCATTGGACGACGGGACGTTGACCCGTGCAGCCGTTCCCTCCGGCGCATCCACCGGTGAGCACGAGGCCGTCGAGCTTCGTGACGGCGGAGACCGCTACGGCGGCAAGGGCGTCGAAAAGGCAGTCAACGCGGTCCTCGACGAGATCGCACCCGCGGTCATCGGCCTCGACGCCATCGAGCAGCGCACCGTCGACCAGGCTCTGCTCGACCTCGACGGCACCCCCGACAAGTCTCGCCTCGGCGCGAACTCCCTGCTGGGTGTCTCGCTCGCCGTCGCGAAGGCCGCCGCAGAGTCCACCGGCCTCGAGCTGTTCCGCTACCTCGGCGGCCCGAACGCCCACATTCTGCCCGTCCCGATGATGAACATCATCAACGGTGGCGCACACGCAGACAGCGGCGTCGACGTGCAGGAATTCATGATCGCGCCGATCGGTGCGCCCACGTTCAAGGAATCGCTGCGCTGGGGTGCCGAGGTCTACCACGCACTCAAGTCCGTGCTCAAGGCCAAGGGCCTGTCCACCGGACTCGGTGACGAGGGCGGCTTCGCTCCCGACCTCGCCGGCACCAAGGCAGCCCTCGATCTCATCCTCGAGGCCATCGGCAAGACCGGCCTGAAGCCCGGCCAGGACGTCGCCCTCGCCCTCGACGTGGCAGCCACCGAGTTCTACACGGCAGGCACCGGCTACGCCTTCGAGCGTGAGACCAAGACCGCCGAGCAGATGTCGGCGTTCTACGGCGAGCTCGTCGATGCCTACCCGCTGGTCTCCATCGAGGATCCGCTCGACGAGAACGACTGGGACGGCTGGGTTGCACTCACCGAGTCGATCGGCGACAAGGTGCAGCTCGTCGGTGACGATCTCTTCGTCACCAACCCCGAGCGTCTCGAAGACGGCATCGTGAAGGGTGCCGCCAACGCGCTGCTGGTCAAGGTCAACCAGATCGGCACGCTCACCGAGACCCTCGACGCCGTCGATCTTGCGCACCGCAACGGCTACAAGACGATGATGAGCCACCGGTCCGGCGAGACCGAGGACACCACCATCGCTGACCTGGCAGTTGCCGTCGGCAGCGGCCAGATCAAGACCGGTGCTCCGGCTCGAAGCGAGCGCGTGGCCAAGTACAACCAGTTGCTGCGTATCGAAGAAGCTCTGGGCGATGCGGCGCGTTACGCCGGCGAGTTGTCTTTCCCCCGGTTCAATTACGAGGGATAGCGAACAGGCACGTATGGCACGAAGTGGAGAGTGAATGATGGCACGGCGCGGCAGGTCCGGGACCAGTCCAGGTGGACGTGATCCCCGACCCCGCGGCCGCTCCTCCTCTTCGAGTCGGTCCAAGGCCGGGGGCGTCTATCGCGACGGGAACGCCTCCGGCCGGCAGGCCACCCCACCGGAACCTTCCGAGCAGGTGCGCGACGCGGTGGTCGGCGGCAAGGCCGCTCCCCGGCGCGTCGGTGCCCGTCGACCGAAGATCCCCGAACGGACGTTCTTCGGACTGTCCACGGGACGAGCCGTCGTTCTCGGTGTCGTGGTGTGTGCGCTGGCGTTGACGTTGGCTGTGCCGCTGCGCACGTACTTCTCGCAACGCAGTGAGCTCGAGTCCGTGTTGGCCGAGCGGGCAGCGCTGGAGAAGGACGTAGAGGCTCTGCGGGTGCAGAAGTCTCAGCTCGACGAGCCGTCCCGCATTGCGGCCGATGCACGTGAACGACTGCGTTTCGTCATGCCGGGGGAGACGCCGTACCAGGTGCAGCTGCCCGGCGACTACTCGCCGAGCTCCGAGGACCTCGCGGTGGACGACACTCCGACGGGTCCGTGGTTCACCGAACTGTGGAACACCGCGGTCGAGCCCCAGGGTTCGGACGAGCCGCAGGAGCCGACGTCCGCACCGATGCCTCTCGTACAGCCAGAACCCGCACCGGCTCCGCCGCCGGTGCCAGAACCAGAAGGAGGACCGGTCGGGTGAATTCCTCGGCAGTCTCGCAGGAAGATCTCGATGCGGTCGCATCGCAGCTCGGACGTGAACCGCGTGGCGTACTCGAGATCGCGTACCGATCTCCGGACGGCAAGCCGGGTGTGGTGAAAACCGCCCCGAAGCTGCCCGACGGCACGCCTTTTCCCACCCTGTTCTATTTGACGGATCCGCGGCTGACGGCCGAGGCCAGTCGCCAGGAATCGGCCGGAGTGATGCGGGAGATGACCGAGCGTCTGGGCACCGATCCCGAATTGGCTGCGGCATACCTGCGCGCCCATCAGTCCTATCTGGCCGAGCGCGACGAGATCGAATCTCTCGGAACGGATTTCACTGGCGGCGGCATGCCCGATCGGGTCAAGTGCTTGCACGTACTGATCGCGCACTCGTTGGCCAAGGGCCCGGGCGTCAACCCGCTCGGTGACGAGTCTGTTGCGTTGGCAGCCGAGAACTCGTTGCGCGGCAAGGCTATTCCGGCCGATTGGCCGACCATCGAAGAACTACGTGCGGAGAAACAATGACCAGGGTTGCAGCAATAGATTGCGGCACCAACTCGATCCGCCTGCTCGTCGCCGACAACAACGGGAAGTCCCTCGCCGACGTCTCGCGTGAGATGCGAGTGGTGCGGCTCGGGCAAGGCGTCGACGCGACGGGAGCCTTCGTGCCCGAGGCGATCGAGCGCACCCGGGTGGCATTGGTGGAGTACGCAGAGATCATCCGTAAGACCGGGGCGACGGCGGTGCGGATGGTCGCAACCTCGGCTACGCGCGACGCGTCGAATCGCGAGGATTTCTTCTCGATGGTGCGCGAGGTACTCGGCAAGGTCATCCCCGGTGCCGAAGCCGAAGTGATCACCGGCGACGAAGAGGCGCGGTTGTCCTTCGCCGGTGCGGTCGGTGAACTCGACTCTGCTGCAGGGCCTTTCCTTGTCGTCGATCTGGGCGGCGGTTCCACCGAGCTCGTGCTGGGCGACGCCAAAGGCGTGAAGTCGGCGTTCTCGGCGAACATCGGTTGTGTGCGCCTGACCGAACGATTCCTGCATTCGGATCCTCCCACCGCGGACGAGATCAACGGTGCGCGTGAGTATGCCCGCGAGAAGTTGGCGGAGGCATTCGAGGAAGTGTCGATCGGCGACGCGTCGAGCTGGGTGGGGGTGGCCGGCACGATGACGACTATCGCGGCTATCGCCAAGGAACTGCCCGAGTACGATGCAGACGCGGTGCACCTGTCACGTGTGCCCTTCGATCAGCTCTTCGAGGTGTGCGAGCGACTGATCGGCATGACGCATACGCAGCGAAGTGCGTTGGGCCCCATGCATCCCGGACGGGTCGACGTCATCGGCGGCGGTGCAATTGTGTGCAGCGTATTGGCCGAGGAATTCGAGCGACGCGGTGCCGTGAGCTCGTTGACCGTCAGTGAGCACGACATCCTCGACGGCATCGCGATGTCCATCAAGATCTGATCTGCAATTCTGCAGATGCGGTCTGCGGCGATGTAGGTTGCATCGCTGCATGTTTCGGTGAAACCTTACAGGTGCTGTGGCCTACGTCACGGCTTCCTTCTAGGTGAGGACCACCGATGACGTCACCCGCCGAACAGGCACCGGCACCGGCCGACCAGGCGCCGGCCGAGAAAGGGCTGGCTCGCGTAGCGCAAGCGCTCGCCAAGGGGACCGAGAAGTGGTTCCCCGATGCGTACATCTTCGCCCTCGTCGGCGTGGTGGTCGTTGCCGTCGCCGCCTTCGCCAACGGCTCGTCCCCGCAGAATGTGGTCGACGCGTTCGGAAACGGCTTCTGGGACCTGACTGCGTTCACGCTGCAGATGGCGATGGTCGTTCTGACCGGCTACGTCGTGGCCACATCTCCACCGGTCGCCAGATTGATCACCCGATTGGCGCAGGTGCCTAAGAGTTCCAGTAGCGCAGTCAGTTTCGTGGCTCTGCTGTCCTGCTCGGTGTCCTTCCTGAACTGGGGCCTGAGCCTGGTGTTCGCCGGGCTGCTGGCCCGGGCCATCGCGCGACGCGACGATCTGCGGACGGACTACCGCGCACTCGGAGCTGCGGCATTCATGGGACTCGGAGCCGTGTGGGCCCTCGGAATGTCGTCATCGGCTGCGCAGTTGCAGGCGACGGCCAGTTCGCTTCCGGCGACGCTGCTTTCGGTGACGGGTGTACTCGACTTCGGAACCACCATTTTCACGTGGCAGTCGTTGCTGATGTGCGTGATCATCATCGTTCTCACGGTGGCCATCGCGCACTTCTCTGCACCCAAGGGCGCGGCGATCAAAACCGCCGAGGACATGAACGTCAGTTTGGACGACACCGTGTCCGAGCCTGCTCCGCGCAGTCGACCAGGGGAATGGCTCGAGTACAGCAGAATTCTTCCACTCTTCGTGGGCGCGATGACCCTGGGATGGCTTGTCTCCCAACTGTTGACGCTGCCGGTGCTGTCGGTGGTCAGTAGCCTCAACGGGTATCTCCTGGTGTTCCTGATGCTCGGGCTCGTACTGCACGGCACTCCGCGGCGCTTCCTCGATTCGGTCAGCAAAGCGGTGCCCGCGACCGCCGGCATCTTGGTGCAGTTCCCGCTCTACGCCGCAATGGCGGCGATGTTGACCGAAGCGGAGGGTCGGGGAGGCGTCACGATCTCCGAGCACCTTGCGAACTTCTTCACCGACATCGGCAGCGGTGGCGGATTCGCCGTGGTCATTGCGATCTACACCGTTGTGCTCGGCCTGTTCGTTCCATCCGGCGGCGGCAAGTGGCTCGTCGAAGCGCCGTACGTCATGCAATCCGCGACAGACGTGCAGATGAACCTCGGCTGGACCGTCCAGATCTACAACGTGGCAGAGGCGTTGCCGAACCTGATCAACCCGTTCTTCATGCTGCCCTTGCTGGCAGTTCTGGGTCTGCGAGCGCGAGACTTGATCGGATTCACGTTCCTGCAGTTCATTTTCCACTTCCCGGTGGTCCTGCTGCTCGTGTGGCTCCTCGGTATGACCTTCGACTTCGTGCCGCCGGTCATCCCGGCGCAGTAGTAGCCCGATATGATCGTCACCGCTGGAGCGCGACTCCAGCGGTGGCCCCTATAGCCCAATTGGCAGAGGCAGCGGACTTAAAATCCGCACAGTGTCGGTTCGAGTCCGACTGGGGGCACTGGAGTCCATCTGGATCCAGATTTCTGGACCAGGACAGTGCTTTTGGGGTGGTACCGTGGACTTCGGCGGTCTACCACGGATTTGAGTGGACAACCGAGACAACGGATTTCAGATCCGCCTATTCGTGACATTTTCCGTCGTCAAATCTTCGTATTCGTGCAGCTCAGGCCTAGTTTCCTGGCGGACTGTTTTCTTCGCGTGCGGCTCGGTGTCACGAGGTTGTTACAACTGGATCTGACTGACCTGTTCAACCTGCTCGACACCCGCGGTCTCTCATCTTCACCAATCGAAGAATTTGCAACTGTTCCCGCCACGGTAAGCACGAACCCAGCGAGGATGATCCATGATGCGTAGCCGAGGCGCGCGGCATTGCACGCCGATACGATTGCGGCAGTTCGTGATTGAGCGCCGGGACGGCTGAGCAATCGAGCGGATCGGGCCCGCTCGATGGCTCAGCAGGCTCAGATGGTGCAGCGTGCACCTTCATCCGGCAGTTCGAGGTCGATCAGGTAGTCGGCGATCGCTCCATCGACACAGGCGTTGGCGGAGATGATCGTCCCGTGCTGGTTGGCCTCGACCGTGAGCAACCGCGCCCCGAGTGTGTCGGCCAGGCTGATGCCTCCTTCGTGAGGCGTCACGGGGTCTCCGGTGGCCGAGACCACGAGCACCTCGGGAAGCCCGTCGATGTCGGTGGCGTAGGGGTATCCGAGTGTGGGCTCGGCCGGCCAGAACTCGCACCCGTCCTGCGCATGGGGAGTGGATCCGGGGTCGAGGAACGGCACTGCCTCGTTGAGATCGTGGCCGAGCTGGGCCATCTCTTCTTCGGTGAACCGTTCCTCGTCGAGGCAGTTGATGGCGAAGAGCGCTTCGAACGAATTGGTGTACTCCCCATTGTCGGACCGGCCGTAGTACCCGTCGCGGATCGCGAGGAGGGCGTCGGGTCGTCCGGCTTCGAGCTCCGTCAGCCCCGCGATGATGGCGGGCCAGCTGGCTTCGGAGTAGAGGCCGGAGACAATTCCTTCGCTGGCGGCGAGGAAGCCGAATTCTCGTCCGTCGGCGGCCACCAGCGGTTTTCTGTCGAGAGGCTGGAGGAGCTCCTGGGCTGCGGCGGTCGCCTGCGTCGGGTCGGTGCCGAGCGGGCACGCGGCCCGAGTCACGCAGAAGTCGGCGAAACGCTGGAACGAAGCCTGCAGTCCTTCGCTGAGCTGGATCCTGCGATCCGCGGTGTCCACGAGCGGATCCACCGCGCCGTCGAGGACGAGTGCACGGACATTCTCGGGGAACATCTCGGCGTACACCGAGCCGAGTCGAGTGCCATAGCTGACTCCCGCATAAGTCAGTTTGTCGTCGCCGAGCGCGGAGCGGAGCACATCCATGTCGCGAGCGACATCCCGGGTCCCGAGATGGGCGAGTACCTCTGTGCTACCGGAGCCGGCGGCGCATTTGTCGACGATGGCGCGCGCGGATTCTTCGGTCCACTCGCCGAGAGCAGACAGGGGTGCGTCGGCGTCGCGCTCCTCATCGGAGTAGCAGTCGATTGCCGGTGTGCTGAGACCGACTCCGCGCGGATCGAAGCCGACGATGTCGAAGCGTTCGGGGATGGGGCCTCCGGTCCACAGGGCGTTGACGAGCGGGGCGAGCGTCGTCCCCGCCGCTCCGGGACCGCCCGGGTTCAGTAGGACGGAGCCGATCGGGTTGCCGCCGGTGGCGGAAATGCGCGAGATGGCGATCTCGATGGTCGCGCCGTCGAGGTTGTCGTAATCCATCGGCACGGTGAGCATCGCGCATTCCGTCTTCTCTGCCGCCTCGACGACTTGGGGAACGGGAGGCTGGGAGTCCACGATGCTGGCATCGCACGCCCCGAACTCGAGCTCCTGCGCCATGAAACGTTCGAGGCCCACCTCGTTCGCGCTGTCATCATTGTTCGGTGCCGCACCGGAACATCCGGTGAGCATGAGCACTGAGGCAGCCGCCGCCATCACCGACTTCGGCCATCGCCGTCGTTCGTCGTCCTTCGATCGTGAATCTGGGGGAGTCGTGCGGGTCATGGTGGTGTTCCTTCGGTGGGGTTCAGCTGGCGAGTTCGTCGATCCAGCTCGATCGCATCCGTAGAGCTCGTTCCGTGCTCCCGATGACAGCGGCGAATCCGATGATCAGGTTGACGTGGAGCGGCAGTCCGATGGGTGAGGTGAATGTTCCGATCGAGTCGGCGATGGGGGGAATGAGAGAGAGGGATGCGATGATCTGCGGCACCTCCACGCAGAGGCCGCCGATGACGAGCAGGATCGAGATGAGACCGATGACGCGACTCGGACCGGGGTGCCGGTGGTGCAGCCGAGCGCGGCGTCCTTCTGCGGATGCGGGATCGGGAGACAGCTGCTGTTCGGTGCCGTCCTCACGCACGTAATGGCAGCGCTTGAGCCCGAATCCGGTAGCTGCGACCTCGATGCGCCCACCGGGGACGGGGAAGCGGGTCGGCATTTTTGCGTACGACTGCAGTGCGCCGTCGACGTAGAGGCGAGCGCGCACCTCACCGTCCTTCGCGTCGCCCATGTGGCGAACATCGACTGCGTAGACCGATGTTGTGCCGTCGTGTGCGGACAGTGATATGGATCGGAGCGATCTGCCGAACATCTGCCACCAGCGGTACCGGCGGAGCGGTTCACCCGATCCGGCGCGAACGCGGCGGTAGCGCCACTGCTTGATGCCCATCTGCTCGATCCTCGCCCTCTACTAGTACAGCGTGATAGTCGCTGATGACGCTAGCACACTGTGATGGAAAATGGTCACGGAAAAGCAGGCGCGAATGTTGAGTAGAAGCAACCAGGCGCGTGCCCAGATCCGCAGGGCGCAGCGATGCTGGGCGAGACACCCACGGTGTGCTCGAGCATGGCTCTACAGAGCGCAACGCAAGTCGCCGTCGGGAGTGGTGAGATCGACGAGATAGCGTTCGACGATCGAGTTGACGCATGGGTTCGCTGCGGTGGTGGCACCGTGCTGTTCGCCGTCCACGGTGAGGAGTCGCCCGCCGAGGTTCTCTGCCAGTGCCACGCCGCCTTCGTGTGGTGTCAGTCCGTCGCCGGTGACCGATACCACGAGTGTCTGCGGGAGGCCGGTGATGTTCTCGCCGTAGGGATAGTCGAGTATGTGTTCGTCAGGCCAGCCCTCGCATCCGTAATGTGTGTCCACGTCGAAACCTGGGTCCATGTACGGTGCCGCGGAATTGATCTCGGCGACTGTGGATGTCGTGTGCTCCGGTGTCGGTCGTATTTCGTCGAGGCAGTTGATGGCGAGCGTAGCTTCGGAAGAGTTGGTGTACGTTCCGTCGGGTCCCCGCTGCGCCGAGAGATCTCGCAGCGCAAGCAGTACCTCACCGCGTCCGGCTCGTAGCTCTGCCAAACCGCGGATGACGCTGTCCCAGGCCTGGTTCGAGTAGAGACCGAGGGTGATGGCCTCGATCGCCGAGTAGTAGGTCAGCCGACGACCGTCAGCAGTCCGGACCGGATTGTCGACAAGTGGTCGAAGCAAGTCCTGGGCCGCATCGGTCGCTCGGGCCGGATCGCTTCCCAAGGGGCAATTGCCTCGTTCGATGCAGTAGCGAGCCAGCTCGTCGAAGGAACGCTGCACGCCGGAAAACGTCTGGATCTGGCGTTCGAGAACATTCTTGCGCGGGTCGACTGCGCCGTCGAGAACCATCGCGCGGACCCGGTGCGGAAACTGTTGCGCATAGATTGTGCCCAAACGTGTTCCGTAGCTGGCACCGAGGAACGTCAGCTGCTCGTCGCCGAGCGCCGCGCGCAGGACATCGAGATCTCGGGCCACGTTCTGGGTACCCATCTGTCCCAGGACATTCATACCGCCGCTGCGTCGAGCGCACTGATCGAGAACCGAGCGGGTCGATTCCGCGCTCCAGGCCAACGCCCCAGCGGGAACTCCGGACACGATGGCGTCATCGTCTCGTTCCTGGTCGGTGTAGCAGTCGATGGCCGGTTGCGAGGTCCCGACTCCGCGTGGGTCCATCGATACGATGTCGAAGTGTTCGCGAGCGGGACCGTTGCCCCAGGAGTCTGCGACCGCGGTCACGAATCCGAGACTCGGGGCTCCCGGGCCGCCGGGGTTGACCACGACCGATCCGACGCGATCGTTCCCGGTGGCTCGAATGCGGGAAATCCCGAGTTCGATGGTGGGCCCGTCGACAGTCGCGTAGTCGAGCGGTACTTCGAGCGTTGTGCACTCGACCCTGTCGTCGGCAATGCCAGTGACAGCAGGGTCGCACGCAGAGAAATCGAGCATTTGCTGTTCGTAAGGTGTCGGTGCAGGCGAAGGCTGCGGCTGAACCGAGGGCGGTGCGCTGCACGAGGTGAGAGCCCACAATCCGGCCATCGTCACTGCGGCCGTTTCGAGCATTGCCGTCCGGCGGCTGTGATCCTTCCGATTCCGGTGGGATCGACTGTGAAGCATCGTAATTCCTCTCTCGGAGGCTCGGCGGCGCAGGTGCGAGCGCTGTGTGGTTCTCTTCCAACGGCGCGACTAGTACGGCGTGATAGTGAGCTCAAGGTATCACGCTGTACTAGAGTCGGGGAGGTGTCGGACAATGTGGAGACTCGAAAAAGCGAACCCAGTACCAAGGACCGAATTCTGATCGCGGCCGCGACGATGGTGTCCGAGGATCCGGGTACCCGGATCAGCGTCCGAGCGGTCGCCGCGCGAGCAGGGGTCAGTACCGGATCACTGCGTCATTTCTTTCCCACGCAGCGAGCGTTGATGGACGAAGTCGCCGCGGGAATCACCGGACTGGTGGCGAGCAAAAATGTCATCGAAGACGGCACTGTGCCTGCCGAGGAGAGACTGTTGGCGTGTATGCAGCAGGTGTTGTCAGCCACCGGGACCGGTGAGCAAGCCCGAGATACGTGGCGACGGACGTTCGGCACGTACCTCAGCGCGGAGCTCAACGCCGATGCCATCGACACGTACCTCGCTTTCAGCGCGGCCGGACTCCGGCACATAGAACACTGGCTGGACGTCCTCGACAAAGAAGGTGCCCTGCCGCCGGGTGACAACACCCAGCGCGCCGCCTACCTCAACGTGGTACTGGACGGGCTCTCCGTAGCACGAGCCCTCCCGACCGACGCTACTCGAATTCGCTCGGAAACAGACGTTCTGCAGCACGCCATTTCGATGCTTTTTCACACCACTGCACCCATGCCGAAGGGCGACTCGGACTGACTTCGACGACGAGCTTCCGATCCACATCCACTGTGCTTCCGATCATGGCAGACTACGGCCGCCGAGGTGTTGGGCGAGAAATTTCTCCACCTCGCGGTAGTAGCGAATACTGTTCTCCGGGTTGACGAATCCGTGGCCTTCGTCGTCGAACACGAGGTAGTCGACGTCGACGCCACGTGACCGCAGTCGCTCGACGACGTTGTCCGATTCTGCCTTGACGACCCGAGGATCGTTGGCACCCTGCGCAATCAGGAGCGGCGCGCGTATCGCGTCGAGCTTGGAGATGGGTGATCGTGCGAGCATGTCGGCCAGTTGATCGGGATCAGTGGGGTCGCCGACGAATCGGTGCCAGCTGTTGACGATTCCGGGACCGATGAAGGCCGGTTGGGTGCGCATGAAGTTCGACAGGTCCGAGATGCCGACGCAGTCGATCGCGGCGGCAAACGTGTCGGGGGTGAACGATGCGCCCACCAGCGCCGCATAGCCGCCGTAGGAACCACCCATGATGGCCACCCGCTCGCGATCGGCGTACCCCGCCTCGACCGCCCAGTTCACTGCATCGATCAGATCGTCGTGCATCGCGCCCGCAAATTCACCGACCCCGGCGTTCATGTGCGCTGTGCCGTATCCGACCGACCCGCGAAAGTTGACCTGCAACACTGCATATCCGCGGTTCGCCAGCATTTGCGAGATGGGATCGAAGTTCCACGAATCCCGATACCAGGGGCCGCCGTGCACCACCAGAACCATCGGCAGACTCTCGGGTTCCACGCCGACCGGAAGCGTCAGATACGACGGCAGAGTCAGCCCGTCACGCGCCTGGATACTCACCGGCACCATCGGGGCCATGTCTCCGGGATCCAGGTGTGGGTAGGGGCGGAACAGTCGGCGACTCGATCCCGTGTTGTGATTGTAAAAGTAGGTGACGGACGGATCGCGGTCGTGGACGAAGCTGACAATCCATTTCTGTCCGCTCTCGTCGCAGGACAGTGCTCCGATGTCACCGTCGAACAGTTGCTCCAAATTCTTCAGTATCTCTGCGAAACCCGGTTCCAATGCATGGATCACCTGGCGTTCTCCCAGGTACCGAACACCGATGAGCTCTCCGGTTGCACTGTCGCAGATCAGCGGTGGCGAGGTCTGCTCGACGGCTCGTCGCGCACCGTCGAGTTCGAGTGTCGGGTGACTGTCGACGACGGTCTCCTCACCGGTCTCGAGGTCGAGGCGGATCAGATAGGCCAAGTCGCGCCCACGATTGGAACCGAGCCACATGCCGGTACCGTCTGCGGTGATCTGCATCGGATTGATGCCCATCGGGTAATCGGTGCCGTCGAACGACGCCACCGTGGTTTCTGCGCCGGACCCGTCCAACCGGGTGATGTCGATGGTGCCGTCGGCGGTCATCGCGAAGACGAACACCTTGCCGTCGGAACCGAGCATCGGATACCGGCCGACGCCCGGGCTCTGCCGGATCATCGTCAATTCACCTGTGGCGATCTCGATTTCGTAGAGATCGAACTCGGCGATGTTTCTCGCATTGATCAGGACGGTGTACACCCCTGCCTTGCCCCGCACCGGTTCGATGGCCACCGCGCGAGAACCGGGGAACGGCGTCAGATCGACTGTCGTCGCATCTGGATCCTCCAGGTCGACCCGGAACACGTGGTTGTTCTCGTCACCGCCGGTGTCCTGCAGATACAGCAGCCAGCGAGGGTCGTCCGTCCACCGGAAATCGTGCACACTGCGAGTCTCGTCCGCGGTGACGCAGCGTGGTTCGCTGCCGGGCGCGAGGTCCTCGATCCACACGTTCAGTCGGTTCTTCCACGGCGCGAGAAACGCCATCGTGCTGCCGTCCGGTGACATCGTGGCACCGGAGCGAACGGGTGGGCCGAAGAAGTCCTCGACCGAGATCAGTGGGGGTGCAGTCATGATTCGTCCTTTCGTTCGGCTGCTACAGAGCGCAGCGAGCCTCTGCCGGTGGGGATTGGAGATCGACGAGGTAGTTCTCGACGATGTCGTTGACGCAGGCGCTCGTTGCACCGAACGCCACGGTGTGTTGTTCGCCGTCGACGGTGAGAAGCGAGCCGCCCAAGGTGTTCGCCAAGTTGACGCCTCCCTCGTACGGTGTGGACGGGTCGCCGGTGATCGAGATGGTCAGAGTGTCGGGGAGTCCGTCGATGTCGGTGGCGTAGGGGATGTCGAGAGTCGGTTCTGTAGGCCAGAATTCGCAAGGGTCGCGTGCGCCGTCCGGTCCGAGGCCTGCGTCGGTGAACGGTGCTATCTCCTGGATCTGCCGCTTGAGATCGACTTCTTGTTCCGGAGTGTTGCGCTGTTCGTCCATGCAGTTGATCGCATACAGCGCTTCGGAGAAGTTCGGGACGGTGCCGTCGGCGTCGCGCCCGCCGAAGATATCGTTGATCTTGAGAAGCGTATCGGCCTGTCCTGCTTGGAGTTCGGCGATGCCCTTGGTGATGACCGGCCATGCCGAGGAGTCGTAGAGCCCAGCAATGACGGCACCGTATGCGGCGTCGAAGTCCATGACGCGGCCATCGCCGGTGACAATGGGGTTGTCGATCAGCGGCCTGACGATCTGTTGGAAGTTGTCGACAGCCTTGCTCGGGTCGGTGCCCAGCGGGCAGTCAGGGGCGCTCGTGCATGCCGCGGCCATGTCGTCGAAGGCCTTTTGGAAGTTGGTGTATTGGTAGATCCGGCGCTCTGCGGTGCCCTGGCCCGGATCGATTCCGCCGTCCAGAACCATCGCGCGCACGTTCTCCGGGAACATCTCCGCGTAGACCGCGCCGAGTCGTGTTCCGTAGCTCTGGCCGAGGTAGCTCAGGGTGTCGTCGCCGAGCACTGCCCGGAGAATGTCCATGTCGCGGGCAGCGTCGCGGGTACCGACGTGTTCGAGGACGTCGTCGCCGCCGGATCGTTCGGAGCACTGGCTCACCAGCTGCCGTGCACCGTCCTCGGTGAGGGTTCTCGAGCCGGTGAGTACCGTGGTGTAGGCCTGTCCTGCCTCATACTCCTCATCGGTGAAGCAGTCAATGGCAGGGGTGGACGCACCGACGCCGCGGGGATCGAATCCGATCAGATCGAATTTTTCGGTCAGCGGGCTCTGCGCCCACGTCGCCGTCGCACCTGACGCCGCCATACTCATTCCAGGCCCGCCCGGTCCGCCGGAGTTGAGCAGGAGCGAGCCCACTTTCTCGCCTCGGGCGGGTGCTTTCAGCAGAGCGATCTGCGCCGCCCGCCCACCCGGGTTCTCGTAGTCGAGTGGCACGTCCACGCGGGCGCACTCGAATCCGGGGTCACTGGAAAACAGTTGCTCGTCGGTCGTGGTGGTGCCGTAGCCTTCGCACGGCTCGAATGTCACGCTCTGGTCGTAGAACTGCTGCAGATCGGCCGACGGCTCGGAGTCGGCGTCCGGTTCCGGCGGCGACTGGCTGCAGGCACCGAGCAGCAGCATCGACGCCGACGCTGCAGCGAAGAGTTTCGCTCTCCTGTTGTCGATTAGGGGCATGATCGGTCGACTCCTGTCGAATTGCAGTGTGTTGATGTTCTATTCGGGATCGGCGGCGTTGAGTGCCGCGACCTGTCGCAGCACGTCGCGTTGGGCGGGGTTGTACAGGTCTTCCACGGCGACTGCGAGTGCGCGAGTCACCCGTCGTCTGTCGCCGTCGGTTTCTGTGTCGTCGAACAGGGCCGGGAAACGAGCCGCCAGCTGACGAACATGCGGAGCCATTCGTTCCGCCAGATCCCTGGTGGTGGCGCTGTCGGCGTCGGCCGGGAGGTCGTCGAACTCTGGATCTGTGGGCAGCTGAGGAGTGGACCGCAATAGGTCGCAGTAGGCGTCGAGGGCCGTCGGATTCAGTACAGTGCTGGCGAAGGTGATGAACTGCCGGTCTGCTGTCGTCAGATGTCTTGCAGCAGATCCGAGTTCGGGTGGCAGATCGGTCGGAAGGGAGTCGTGGAGAAGCATCGCGATCTCCAACCGTGCTCGCTGCAGGCGATCGATCGTTGCGCCGAGTTCTGCATCCAGGGTGCGCAGTGCTTGTTCGGGATGGTCGCGCCCATCACCCTGAGCGGCGATGTCGGCCAACGAGAATCCCAGTTCGGTGAGGCGTTTGATCTGCATCAGCCGTACGAGATGCGTGACGCTGTACTGCTTGTAGCCGTTCGAGGCACGCTCGGGCTCATCGAGTAGTCCGACATCGTGGTAGTGCCGCACCGACTTCAGGGTGGTGCCGGCGAGATCGGCGATCTGTCGAGTGCTCCAGCCCATGTCGCTCTCCTCCGGTTCGATCGGGTCGGGATCAGTGTCGACTGTGACCCAACGGCATAGTCAAGTGTCAACTGCGCACAGGAGGTCCTACGCAGGGGTCGAGTGAACCAACTGCGCCGTGGAGCGGCGGAAGGCCCAGACGGTGACGAGCACTGCCGCCGCGAGCAACGGGGTGCCCATTGCGATCCGAGCGAACGCGAGCCACCCGGTGGCGTCGGTGTCGTACAACCAGTCCTGAACGACGTAGCGGGCACCGAACAACACGGCAAATGTCGACGTCGCGATGTAGTGGGCGCGGGCGACCGAGCGATTGGATCGCCAGGTGTACTCGTTGCCGTGCAGCGCATTCCACAGCAGTCCGGTCAACGGTCGTCGCGCGAGTATCGAGGCCAGCATCAGTGCAGCTCCGGCAAGGCTCAGCCAGATGCCGATGAGGAAGTAGCCCCCTGCCGACCCCGTCCAGGCGGCGATACCGCCTGCGACGACGACGCCCAGCAGTCCGCCACTGGCCTGCGCGATCGGCTCGCCTCGCTTGACGCGGAGAACAGTGACCACCAGTGCGATGGCGATCGCGACGCCGACGGCGATCGGAAGGGCCACCAGAGCATTGGCGGTGACGAATGCCACGACCGGAATGGCTGTATAGATCATTCCACTGGTTCCGCCGAGGCTGTCGAGCAGAAGCTGTGTGGCATTGATCTTTTCCGTGGTCTTGCCACCGGGAATTGTCTGAGTCTCGTTTTTGTCGTCCGATGTCGATTCCGGCGTGTTCATGGTGCCCTCCTCGTCGATGCTTCGGTTCGCTCTGTGCATCCCCTACTGTCGTCTCGGCGACCGGGGCACAACAGTGCACACAAACATTGGATGTGGTGACAACATCATCGACAGGACATGACAGATGTCATGTCCTGGCAGTGTGACCGCTAGGTCGGTGGCCCGAGAACAGCGTCGACTGCGTCAGAGAGAATTGGTTTTTTGCTGAACCGCCAGAGCACTCCAAGCGCAACGCGGCTCTGGCGGCTCCGCAACTCCAAGACAGATCAAGCAGGCGGCCGGGTAGCGAAACCCGGCCGTACAAGGGCAGCGACGAAACCTGCCCGTTCGACGCTGAAGTGCGCTGATGCAAAGTCGTCGCGGTGGATCCCGCAGTTGCACAGTCCTACTGAGTCGAGGGCGATATGGGTTCGCGACGAATGAGTCTCGGTGTCACGCGTCGGCACGGAGCGTCGATCGCCAGGGCGCTCTGCGTCCACCCGATACCGTGGCTGTCCGACACCGATCAGGACCGTCCGATGTCGGAGGATCGGCGGCAGTTCGGTGTCACGAGAGTGTCACAAGTCGGTACGTTCGGACCTGGACTCGTCCGGACAACTATGCACAAAAAACGTTGCAAATAAGCAAATATCAGGTCCATTGAAGTTCGTGCAGATCCACTTCTAGGGACTTGAAATCCGCACAGCTTCGGTGCGAGTCCGACTGTGGGCACCGGATTTGCGCGTGGAAGATGCTCAACTGGCTTTTCGGACGATTCTCATTGGACCGCCACAGTACACAACAAGTTCGAGGGAGCTGGTCAACTGAATCATCCCAGGCTCGATGACGATCAGGATGCGATGTGCGCACGGAGTTCGAGGTGTTCGGGCGCGAGGGTGTCGATGACGCCCCGGTCGTGGCTGACCACAGCGAGTCCGGCTCCGTCTGCGGCGAGTGCAGTGAGTAGTCGCATCACGTCGCGGGCGGCGATCGGGTCGAGCATGGATGTCGGCTCGTCGCAGAATATGTAGATCGGCCGTTGCACGAGGATGCGCGCGAGGCATGCGCGTTGAAGCTGCCCATCGCTCACCTGGGCCGGGAATCGCTTCAGTAGAGCAGTATCGAGGCCGGCGCGGTCGCACACGGCCTCGACATCGATCGGCTGCCGGCGAATCGCCGCGGGCTCGGCCACGATCGCGCCCAGGGTCCACCGCGGATTGCACACCAGTCTCGGGTGCTGAGCAAGGAGAGCGATCGACCCGCGCGAGGGCCGTGCCTGCTCATCCCATGTCACGGTGCCTGTGTCTGGCTGCACCAACCCGGCCAGTACCCCGAGCAGTGTCGTCTTTCCGACGCCGGACGGGCCGGTGATACCGGTTGTCGTGCCGGGGGTAATGGTCACCGAGACCTGTTGTAGGACAGCGGTGTCGTCGTACGTCACGGTCACGTTCCGAGCTTCGATCATATCGTCACGCCTTCGAAGAGAGCGCGGACGTAGTCGTCGTCGTGCGAGAGGACTGTCGTCGGTGTGGCCTGGAGGACCGTCGTCCCCGCCCTCATCACGGCGATGGATCCACAGGTGCCGGAGCGCATCATCGAGGTCAGATCGTGAGTGACGATCAGCACGGCTCGACCGTCTGCCGCGATGTCGCTCAACAGTGCCCAGACCTGTTCTGCCAGAGCTGGATCGAGTGCCGATGTCGGCTCGTCCGCAATTACCAGATCCGGTGATCCGGCGAGCGCCGCGGCGATCGCGGCGCGCTGCGCCATCCCGCCGGACAATTCGTGCGGGTACAGCCGCGCGGTCGATGGTGGGAGTGCTACCCGATCCAATAGCTCCGACAGGGTGTTTCGGCTTCCCAGGGTTCGCGCGACCTCGGCGAGCTGGGAGCCGACGGTGCGCACGGGTGTGAACGAGGTAGCGGGCGACTGCGGAATCAGCCCGATGCGGTGCCCGCGGAGTATTCGCCAGTCGGCCTCGGTCGGCACCGCGCGTCCGGCTATGTCGAGAGTCCCGGTCGTGTATGAACCCGGCGGCAGCAGCCCGCACAGTGCGGCCGCAACGAGGGATTTGCCACATCCCGATTCGCCGACGAGGGCGGTGACTCGGCCGGAGTCGACGTCGAGATCGACGGAGTCCAGTGTGCGAACGAGAGTGCCTCCGCGGCTACGTGAGTCGATGTCCACGGTGTATTCGCGAAGTCTGGCCGCCGTCACCACACCGAACCCCCGGGTGGAGTGAGTCGTCGTCGCAGCATCGACAATCCCAGGGTGAACGCGAGTGCCGTCACCACCAGCGCCGTGGCCGGAACGGCGAGTGTCCACCACGCGCCGAGCATCACATCGCCGCGGGCCTGCCCGAGCAGCGTGCCCAGGCTCGCGCGATCGGGTGACAGGCCGACTCCGAGGAACGACAGCGTCGATTCGTGCCAGATGGCGTGCGGGATCAGCATCGCCAGCGCGACCAGAATCTGCCCACCTACCGACGGTGCCAGGTGTCTGCGTGCGACGAACCATCGGGACGCGCCGGCCAGGCGGGAGGTACGTACCCACCCGGAATCTGCCGTCGCCAAGACCTCGGCTCGCACTATCCGGGCCACAGAAGGCCAGTGCGTCAACGAGATCGACGCCACCACGGCAAGTGGCTCGCCTCGCCACAGCGCCGCGATGACGATACCCAGCACCAGGTGGGGAAGGGCGTTGACCGTATCGACCACGCGCATGACGACGGCATCGAACCACCCGCCGGCAGCCGCCGAAGCAACCCCGATGACCACTCCGAGAGCGCACGCGATCACCGCGCAGAGTACTGCGATCAACAGCGAGATCCGCAGCCCCTCTGCTGTTCTGGTGAGCATGTCGTATCCGGAGTGATCGGTGCCCAGCAGGTTCGAGGCGCTCGGCGGCAGCAGAGCGGAAGCGAAATCCGCGGTCTGCCGCCCGGCGATCATCGGGATCAGCACTGCGCCGAGTGAGATCGCGAGAACCACCAACCACGGCGAATCCGGAATGTATCGACGCCGATAGTCGAGCTCATCGTCTCGGGCGGTCATGCAGCGATCCGCACTCGGGGGTCGATCGCAGCGGTCGCTGCGTCGGAGAATGCCGATCCCAGCAATACTGCGAGGGCCGCGGCGGTCGTGGTCGCCGCCATCAACGAGAAGTCCAGTGCCGCAGCCGATTGTACCAGTGCTTCGGCCATCCCTGGCCACCCGAACACGGTCTCGACAATCGCAGCACCCGCGATCAGCTCAGGTAGCCGGGTGCCGAGCAGAGCCAGAGTAGGAGCCACCGACGTCGGCAGCACGTGCCCACGCAACAGAGCCCACCCGTAGATCCCGCGTGCCCGCGCCGCGCGCACCGCATCGGAGTCGGCCGAGTCGACAACCGCAGCCCGCATGGACAGAAGAAGCCACGGGATCTGCGACACGGTGAGCGCGATCAGCGGAAGAACGGCATGCGCGGCGATCCCCGCGGCCGAGTACGTAGTGCCCGGTGCCCGTGCACCCGAGGTGGGAAACCACCGGAAGGTCACTGCGAACACCGAGACCAGAACCAGCGATACGACGAACGGCGGCACGGCCGCGAAAGTCGTGGACAGGACCGAGCACGCCCGATCGAGCATGCCGCCGCGGCGCATCCCGGCCGACGAACCCACTACGACGGCGGTCACGGTGGCCAGAATCAGGGCGAGAGCAGACAGTCCGAGCGTGAAGGGCAGACGTTCGGCAAGGACTGTCGAGACCGGGAGGGACTGGGTCGAGGACCATCCGAGATCGCCGTGCAGTAGGTCGGTCAGCCAGGTCCACCATGCGGTGTACCACGGTGTTTCCGTTCCGTACGCGTCTCGAAGTTGCTGCCGCTGAGACAGAGTCGCACTCTGGTAGCTGTCACCGAGGTACGCGGCGAGCGGGTCGAGAGGTGATAGCGACGCGAGTGCGAACATGGCCGCCGAGACAGCGACGACGGTCGGGATCGCGATACCGGTACGGACGGCGAGGATTCGGCCCACTGTCCGGGCTCGAGTTCTACTGCGCACGTGCCCACGCCGCCAGGTGCCACCATGGACCCCACGAGACGCCGTGCGAGTGCGGTTCGAGAATGGGTGGGGTCTGGTTCCAGCCGAGATCGCGATACGCGTATGCATGGTCGAGAAAAGTGAGAAACACCGAGGACGGCTGCTCCACGTAGAGCTGCTGGATCAGCCGGTATCGAGCGTCGTTCTCGGGTCCGGACGCGGAATCGCGAGCTTGCTGCAGTGCTTCGTCGAGACCCGGCGCGGTGAAGTTGCCGGGGTTGGCATAGGGCGAGGAGTCGTCGACGCGGGTGTGCAGGGTGTCGAACACCTGCGAGTCGATGCTGTACGGGGTGTCGCCGCCGCCGAGCAGCACTGCCGAGTCGCCGAGGCGGGTCTCGATCTCGTCCCACCCGGTTCCTCGGGGCCGGACATCGATACCGACGGGTTGCATGGCGGCGGCAAAGGCTACCGCCAGATCCCTCCGCACAGAATCCTGAGCGTTGTAGAGAAGCTCGAACGACGCTGTGGCACCGTCTTTCTGGCGTACACCGCTTGCGCCGACGCGCCACCCGGCGGCATCGAGGGTGGACTCGGCGGCGGAAAGGTCGAACGGGAATACTGCTGTCGGCTCGTAGGCGTCGCCGTAGACATCGGCCACCGGTGTGCTCGCGGGGCGACCGTACCCACCGAGAACGTCGTCGACCATGCCCCTTCGATCGACGGCGAGATTCATCGCGATCCGGGCTTGGAGGTCGGACGTGAACGCATTGCCCGCCGGAAGCGAGACACCGCGCCAATCAGCAGATTTCACGCCGACCGTCTTCACGTCGTCGTTTCCGTCGAGCGCGGCGACGGCAGTCGGAGGCAGTGACGTGCCGGAGACCTCGCCCGTGGCGACGCGCTGCACTCGGGTGTTGTCGTCCGGGGTGTAGGTGATCACCAGTCGCGTCACGTGGGGAGCCTCGCCCCAGTAGTCCTCGCGTGCGGTGAACACGGCCTGATCTGCGCGCAGGCTGTCCAGCATGTACGGCCCGGTTCCGACCGGCTCGGTGTTCAGTAACCAATCGGCCGCGGGTGCCTGCTCGACCCGCTCCGACGGAGCGATGCCGAGCAGGAGGTACGGTGACGGGTCTGCGTCGGTGGTCATCGTTATCACCACGGCATCGGATCCATCGGCGACGACATCGACGATCGGATCGAAATCCGTCGAGATCTCGGATGCGACACTGGGATTCTTCACGGCTTCGTAGGTGGCCACTACGTCCGCGGAGTCGAAGTCGGTGCCGTCCGAGAATGCGACGTCCGCACGCAACGCCACTCGCCACTGCCGCGGTGCAATATTCGTCGGGACCGAGTCGGCCAGGGACGGAACGAGATCGGGAAGCGCGGAGTCGGAATCGGCATCGGGGCGGAGCAACCCCTCGTAGACCGGGGAGACGCCGAGTGCCCCGTAGCCGGACACCGGACTGAACCCGCCGAGTTCCTGGCTGTCGGCCAGCACGATCGCCCCGCCGGAGCTCTCGTCGGACGGTGACGCGCATCCCGCGGCGGTGAGGGCGAGGGCAACAGCTGCACCCAGAATGCGGGCGATGGACGGTGTCACGGACTGCTCCCCGGGTGCATGCTCGATCGAAATATGTGTCCAGGCAGACACATGTTGTGTGCCGTAGCGTAGCAGCAGCATTGGGAACCAGCAGCGCGGGAGAATCGATGACCGATAGCGACGACATCGAGGAATGGTCGACCCGCTTTGCCGTCCTGTCCGATCCGACGCGGCTCCGTCTGGTCAGCTACATGCACGAGAAATCCGGTGCCACTGTCGCCGAACTCGCTGCCGCCGTGGGCATCACCGAGAACGCGGCGTCGCAATCGCTCCGCGCTCTCAGGGCCCGTGGGTGGGTCGAGACCACGAAGTCGGGTCGGACGGTGCACTACCGGGTAGTCGCCGACGCGATCGTGCACCGGATCCTGCACGACATCATGGGCGCGGAACACCGCCATGACTGACACCCTCGACGTCAGTCGTGGTGTTACAGTCGCGCTGCGTTGGTTTCCGGCGGCCCTCTCTGTGAGGTTCGTCGGATCGCAAGAGGGAATCCGGTGTGAAGCCGGAACTGCCCCGCAGCGGTATGTGGAAACGACCGCGGTCAACAGCACTGAGCCCACGGGCTCGGGAAGCGACCGCCACTAGGTTGTCATCGGGAGCATCCGGTGACGTGTTCACGAGTCCGAAGACCTGCCAACGCGGCCGCGCCACCGGTGCGGTCGCTTGTCGACTCCGTGGGACATGGTCGACGAGATGCAGACCGTGTTGGGACAAGTCTGTCGTCTTCGTCTGGGCTCGTGTCATGAGAGCCGCCACGCCTGACGTCGACGACCTGCAAGGAACGTGCCAACGAGATGCGCCGAATGTCGGTGACTGCTCTGACCGCGACCGCCCTCCTGGTGTTGGTAGCGGTGTCGGTGATCGCGTTGATGCTCGGCACCGCACATGTCCCGTGGCGCGAGGTCTGCCACATCGCGTGGGCAGAGATCACCGGTGGCACCATCGCTACGGACGATGTACCCAACTACCGCATCATCGTCGATTCACGCCTGCCTCGGGTGCTACTGGCCATTCTCATCGGCAGCGGCCTCAGCGCTGTCGGACTGGTTGTTCAGGCGATGGTGCGCAATGCCCTCGCGGACCCGTACGTGCTGGGCATATCCTCCGGTGCGTCCGTCGGCGCGACCTCGGTGGTGCTGTTCGGAGCATTCGGTGCCCTCGGAATCTACGCGCTCTCCACGGCCGCGTTCGTCGGTGCGTTGGCTGCGACGTTGCTGGTGTACTTCATGGCCAGATCTGTGGCGGGGCTTGTTCCTCTGCGGCTGGTTCTCACCGGAACGGCTCTGGGGTACGGCTTCTCGGCCATCACCACTGTCCTGGTATTCCTCGCACCCCACGGCGACGGCGCACGAAGTGTCATGTTCTGGCTCCTCGGAAGCCTGTCGGCGGCGACCTGGCAGATGGTCCCGCTCGCGGCCGTCGTCACCGTAGTGGGCTTGGTGATCATCGCCGCCTGCGCCCGCCGCCTCAACGCATTGTCGATGGGCGATGAAGTCAGCGCCGCTCTCGGCCTCGACGCCTCGAAGTTCCGGCTCCTGCTGTTCGTCGTCGCGGCGGCGATGACCGGATGTTTCGTATCCATCTGCGGTGCAGTCGGATTCGTCGGACTCGTCGTCCCGCATGTCGCCCGAATGCTCGTCGGTGCCGACCATAGGCGCTTGATCGTGGTGGTCCCGGTCCTCGGATCGGTCTTTCTGGTCAGCGCCGACCTTCTCGCCCGAACCTTGGTGCCCCCACAGGAACTTCCGCTCGGTGCGATCACCGCGGCAGTCGGAGTCCCGGTGTTCGTGCTGCTGATGCGCCGCCGCGGTGCCCTGATGGGTTCCGACTGATGCGCGTCGAGTACGACGCCGTCGACGTAACCATCGATGGTGCCACGATCGTGCACGACGTCACCGTGTCGATCCCGTCGGGACACTTCGTCGGGATCGTAGGGCCCAACGGCAGCGGAAAATCGACACTGTTGCGATGCCTTTACCGGGCGCTGACCCCGTCGGCGGGGGCGGTGCGGGTCGACGGCGTCGACAATCTGACTGTCAGCATGCGCTTGAACGCTCTGCAGGTGGCCGCGCTCACCCAGGATTCGCCCCTGCAATTCGACTTCACCGCCGCCGAAGTCGTCGCGACCGGCCGACTTCCCCACGGCCGCGCATTCTCGCGAGATCGGGCACACGATCACCTGGTCTGTCGGGACGCGATGCTGCTCGCCGACGCACAACATCTGTCGGAGCGGAGCTTTCTCTCACTGTCCGGCGGGGAGCGGCAACGAGTCCTGATCGCACGCGCGTTCGCGCAGGAACCGAAGGTGCTGGTACTGGACGAGCCGACCAACCATCTCGACGTCCACCATCAATATGCCGTGCTCTCCGCCGCGAAAAAGCTCGGTGTCACCGTCGTCGCTGCCCTGCACGACCTCAACCTCGCAGCCCAGTACTGCGACCAGCTGTTCGTGCTCGGTGCCGGGCGGCTGGTGTGCTCGGGCACCCCCGCCGAGGTCATCACCGTCGACGTTCTGCGCCGATGGTTCGAGATCGGTGGCCACATCATCACCCACCCCCGACTGGGCGTCCCCCAGATCATTTTCGACGAGAAAGAGTACCGATGACACATCCGAGACGGACCTGGGCGCTGATCGCTGCAACCACCCTGGCGCTGAGCGCCTGCGGCGCGGAGGTGGAGACCGCAGCAGAACCAGGCGGCGCGACCGTCACCGTCACCAACTGCGACGAGCCGTTGACCGTTGATGGTGTTCCGGAGCGCGTGGTCACCAACGACACCGGAATCACCGAGATGATGTTCGCGCTCGGCCTGGCCGACCGAGTCGTCGGCTTCTCCGCGCAGGCATCGAAGGACGGGGACATCGAATCCTCGCCCTGGAAAGCCGATTTCGAGTCCACCCCCGATATCGGTGACACCTTCACCCGTGAAGCGGTCCAGGCCGCGAATCCGGACTTCGTCTTCGCCGGCTGGAACTACGGATACAAGGAATCGACCGGTCTGACACCGGACTGGGTGCGCAGCATCGGTGCCACCCCGTATCAGCTCACCGAGGCATGCCGTCAACCCGGCACCACGCAGCGCGGAATCATGGACCCGCTCGACGCGCTGTACGCCGACATCGAAAACCTCGGCGATATCTTCGACGTCCGTGACCGCGCCGACGATCTCGTCGCCGGGTACCGCGAACAAGTTGCGGACGCGAACGCGACAGCACCGGCCGGGCAGGATCCGACGCGAATGTTCTTGTTCGACAGTGCGACCCCGGAACCGTTCACCGCCGGCCGTACAGCAGCCCCATCGCAGATCTTCCGAGAGGCCGGTGGCAGCAACATCTTCGACGACATCGACAACTCGTGGACCACCGCATCCTGGGAGGCCGCGGCTCAGCGCGATCCGCAAGCGATCGTCATAGTCGACTACAACTCGGGCGCGGGGGAGACCGTCGAGGCGAAAATCGAACAGCTACGGCAACATCCGCTGATGTCGGGAACGACCGCGGTCCGCGAGAACAACATCACGGCCCTTCCCTACGCGGCGCTCGTCGAAGGCCCACGCAACCCGCAGGCGGTGACTTCAGTCGCGGATTTTTTGCGGTCGAAAGGTCTGTGACTGCGATCGCGGCAGAGGGCGCTTTTGACCTTTGTGACCGGTACGTCGGAGCGACTCGAAACGCTGCATGTGGATAGGAGATGAACAGAGTGGCAATGGATCGATCCAGACCGACAGTCATCGTATGCCGCGGATGCTGCTGCGGCACTACCGACAAGCATCCGGACATCGACCACGACGCCGAACTCGAGAGTTTGCGTCACCTGGTCGATGGTGTCGGTAACTTTCGCGTCACCGAGTGCCTTGGACCATGCGAACGATCGAACGTTGTCGTGGTTGCCCCATCGAGATGCGGACATCGAACCGGTGGCCGACCAACGTGGCTCGGTTTCGTTCTGGGCGCAGGAATGAAGGAGCAGATTGCAGGTTGGCTCTGCAACGGAGGACGTGGGCTTGCCGAGATGCCGAGGTCTCTCGCTTCGCACTGCTTCGACCAGCGTCGAAAATAAGCTCGGGGCGAACGACTTTCCTGTCAGTGTCCTCCCCGTCGCTGCGATCACCCGGTGCCGCATCCGAGTCCGGATGGCATCGGCGCTGTGGGCGCCTGTGCTGCTGTGGACGAACTGCTGGACTCGTGTGTCTCGAAAGTAACGCACACACCACGCCGTCGGCTTTCTCCGCACTGCCGTGGGAGTATTCATCCGGTGGCCTGGAACAGTGAGGTCAAGAGGCCGGCGAAGCAGGGTCGTGATCGGTTCGCGGTGGGGGAGTCAGCTCCGTCGATCGGGGATTGGACGATCTCACGGGAAAGAAGCCTCACTGCTGACCCCGAATACGATGCAGTACAACTGATATCAGATTCGACTGGCAATTCTGAATGTCACGACTGGTCGGACTGTGCAACCTGTTCGGCAGCTCGGAACGCGACTGACTCGCGTCGTGGTCTTGCAGTCGACACCTGATTGTCCGACTCGATGTCAATGGCCGATCATGTTGTCGCCGGTGACTCGAGTCCGCTCGACGTTCCTCCTAGCCGTGGAAGCGATCATCGGAGTGTTCTTCCGGAATGCGACGCGCACTTGATTCCGTCAGGTGCGGGGGAGTTCGATCGACAAGTCGTGCCGGAACAGGTTGCCGGGATCCCACGCCGCCTTGATCTCCTGCAGCCTCGAGTAGTTGTCCCCGTAGTACAGCGTGGACCACGACACCCCCGAGGTGTTCCAGGCGGGATCCTTCAAGTCGGAGTCCGGATAGTTGATGTAAGCGCCGGCGTTGGCGTCGTTCGGTACCGGAACGCCGCCGGTGTCGGCGTAGATGTCGCGATACATGTTTCGGGACCACTCGACATGGGCGGCCTCGTCTGCGGGATTGCGCCAGGCGGTGACGAAGACGGCCTTCATGAACGAATTTCTGGTCGGCATCGCCGTCGCGTCGGCGGGTCGGTCGTTGATTGCACCACCGGCAGGGAAGAGCTCGATTCCCGAGTCCAGGCTCTGAAAACGCGGGTCCGACAGGTACCTGTGCAGGGTGCGCAGCTGCTCGTCGGTGTGTGCCCGACGCAAGTTCGCACTCTTGTATTTGCCCGAGAACGGTGCCCGGCCACGGGGTGCCGACAATTGTGTCGAAACATCCAGAAACGGTCCTTGCGAAGCGGGCACCGCGACGGGTGGTGGCCACACACCCTCGCCCAGTGCGGCGACGAACTCGTCGAGCAGCGCGCGCGAGTTGGGCAGGTCGGCATCGAGCCGTGGGGTGAGCTGGCACAGGTGTGCGCTGGCGAAGAACTGCGCGTACAGGCTCGCGAATCTCGACCCAGGTTCGCTGTTGCGCTCGAAGAATCGCTGAAAATTGCCGACGAACCGCACGAAAGCGTCTTCGCTGACCACGGGCAGTACGACCTGTGTGCTGAGCAGGTTCGCCGGAGGGGTCGGTAGGGCCAGCGTGGGATCCGACCCGTCCGCGTCGTGCGTGCGGAGTAGGTACCGGGTCACGACGCCGAAGTTTCCTCCGCCGCCGCCCGTGTGCGCCCACCACAGATCGGAGTTCCGACCGTCGCGAGTTGCCAGGACGGACGAGGCACGTCCGTCGGCGTCGACGACGACAACTTCCACGCCGTAGAGGTGGTCGACAACAGACCCGAAGGCCCGCGACAGAGGGCCGAAGCCGCCTCCCGCGGCGTGGCCTCCCATGCCGACGCCCAGGCAACTTCCGCCGGGTAGCGACACACCCCAGCCTCGGTACAGCTGCTCGTACACTGCGCCCAGATCCGCTCCGGCCCCGACGGAGAAGGCGTTGTTTTCCGCATCGAACTCCACGGCTGTAAGCCGACTCAGATCGATGATGGCCTGAGTAGAGGCGTTGTCGACGAAGTTCTCGACGCAGTGTCCACCCGATCGGACGGCGATGCGCAGACCGCGCACGACCGCCGTCTCTACCGCGGCCACGGTCTCTTCGGTGTTCACGGGCACAAAAATAGTTTCGGGCTGCGCGAGGAATCGCGGGTTGTAACCGCGCTGCACCAACCGCACGAACTCCGGGTCCGGAGGGCTCAATTCCGTGACGGCTGTCGACGCGACGAGCGGATCGGCGGACGCGCCGAAGGGACGCAAGTTCGGCAACGCGCCACCGGCCAAGGCGGCTGCACCGAACAACAGGTGGCGTCGCGTCAGTTTGGGCATCGCACGAGTGTACTTCCGACTCGTGCACAATCGGCTGTCGCGCGGCACCGACCGGTACACGCGGCAGGTATTCGTGTGCGCAGTCGCATCCTGAGACCGTCATTGGCAGACTTCGATCACGCAGTTCGACGGTATTCAGCGGTAACACGAGCATGGCCGTCTGCTTGGACGGCATCGAGCTCGGGGATCGGCAACGATGCATGCGCCGACGGTCCGTTCCTCGCTGGTTGTCCAGGTCGATAGAGATTTGGGCGCTCCTGCCGCCAACGAACCGATCCCGTTCGAAGTCCGAGGGGGCGGACAGCACACGGTACAGATGGGCTTTCTACGTGTCGTTCGGTGATGTCGGAACATCGACGGACCGTACCTAGGGCGATGACGTGAGTCATACGCGTGAGGGACCTTCCGCCCTGTTTCTTCCACTGTGTGTTCGCGACAATGGGACCGTGACCTACTGCGACGCTGAGAGCTGACGTCGTGACGGAAACGTCAGATCACAGCAGAGACGGATGGGGCTCGGCTGTGTTCGCCGCTCGAGGCGAACTGGTCCGAAACCGGACCGACGGTGGATGTGCGAGTTCGATCCGACCGGGGGATCCATCGACGACTCGTGCGGTAGAAGGTGGGCGGTGCGGCAAATCCGTTCCAGTAGTGCACGATCGGTGCAACTGTCGTGAGCTGGATGGACGTCGAGCCCTTCCTGGTGGCGCTCGCCATCGGGCTGCTGCTCGGGTTCGAGCGTGAACGCAGCCATATCCGCACGCTCCCGGCCGGGTCGCGTTCATTCGCGCTGTTGTCTCTTGCCGGAGCCGCCGCCGCCAGCTTCGACAACTGGGCAGTCTCAGCCGGCATCGTCGTCGTCGGGCTGCTCATGGCGCTTGCCTACTTCCGCACCAGCGAGCAGGACCCGGGGACCACTACCGAGATCGCCGCGCTGGTGGCCTATCTACTCGGCGCGCTCGCCTATACCGCCCCGTCGGTAGCGGTCGCCCTTTCCGTGATCGTGGCCGGACTGCTGACGTCGAAGTCTCGCATTCATCGGTTCGCCCGTCAGATGGTCAGCGAGATCGAACTCGAAGACGCCATCAAGTTCCTCGTGGCGGCATTTGTCATCCTGCCGTTGTTACCCGATCGCGGAATCGGACCCTACGGCGTACTCAACCCGGCCAAGGTATGGCTCCTCGTCGTTCTGCTCACCGGTATCGGATGGATCGGATACATCGGCGTTCGGGCGCTTGGGCCCCAGCGTGGTCTGCTCGTCACGGGCCTGGCCGGCGGATTCGTATCCGCAAGTGCGACAACCGCGTCGATGGGCAGGCTGAGCCGGACGGCCGATGAAATGCGGGCACCGCTCGCCGGGGCGCTCGTTGCGAGCCTCGCCACCTTCATACAGTTGCTCGTCGTCATCGGGTTCGTCGAGCCAGAGGTGCTTCGACGACTGTGGCCCCCGGTGGTGGCGGGAGCCATGGTGCTCGTTGTAGTCGCCGCCGCCGTCTACCGCGGTGCCGCAGTGGCTCCACAAGACGGTGAGGTGATCAGCGCGGGTATCGAGCCGCATACCTCGGCGCGGCCGTTTTCGTTGCGGCCGGCACTCGTCTTGGCCGCTGTTCTCGTCTTTGCCCTATTTGTCGGCCGATGGGGTGCTGACGTGCTGGGTTCCCGAGGAGCGGTGCTCGCCGCAGCTGCGGCGGGTCTCGCCGATGCTCACGCCGGTGCTCTCGGTGCTGCGAGCCTTGCTGCGAAAGGCACCATCACGGTCGACAGCGCGCTGCAGGCAATCGCCGCTGCGCTCGGATCGAACTTACTGGTCAAGAGCGTGCTGGCCTTTACTTCAGGTGGGAATCGCTTCGGTCTCGGGTTTCTTGCGGCCATGGCTCTGCCGACCGTCGTCTTCGCCGTCGTGATGACCATCGTGGTGACGATGGGGTGAACTGCAGCGGACCTTTCCGCTCGTCGGTCGCGTGTCTGCGCCCCCGGGACACGCCCATTGCCGGCCCAGCCTGCGCAGGCGTCCTCGGTACCGCGGAATATCTGAAGTCTGAAGAAACCTCGCCCTGCCGGCGCGGGTCGTTTCGCCACTCGACCGAATCATCTGTGCGCCCCGCAGCTGGCTTGTATCTCGCTCGCGCAGTGCGCTCGGAGCCGCAACGCGGGGAATGTCTGTCGCTGATGGCGCTCATCACTCACGGCTCACCGATGTTGCCGCGATTGTCAACGCGTTGCGTGCATTACGGAACGATGCGAAGAAGCAGGCCGAACTCCCCACCGCTACCCCCGAGATAGTGCGCAGGTTCTCGGCCGAGCAGGCCGCAATGAAACGGTGACCTCGCTCTGCTGCGTAGATCGGCGCAGTTGGGGCGATCGGTCACCTCGACCAAGCCCCTGTTTCGTGACGGATCGTGGACACATTTCTGTTCGGTACCCGTGCTGACGCACGAAGCTTGGAACGGCCTGTATTCACTGGTGCGGTTCCACTACGGGCGAGAGGAGGAAAGCTAATTCACTCTGGTCCACGAGACGAGTCCATGAGTGGTCTTTGTGCTCTCCACAAACCTGAAACCGGGTGCAATCGTGGTTTGTCACAGTGAGGCGCAGAATCGACCGTTGGGGAATGCCATGAAGCCACCGCGCTCGCCATCCAAGCTGATACTCGTCTCCGGACTGTTCGTCACTTGTCTATTCGCGGGCGCACCTTTGCTCGTTGTCGTCTTCTTCGGACTCCTGGTAGCAGCACAGGGTCTGCTGGTTCTGACCGATGTCGGTTCGGGATGGCAACAATGATCTGGTCTACACCCTCGACCCGTCCGCTGTCATCACCCACCGATTCGCGATGGGCGAGTTCGCCGAGGGATACCGAGTCTTCGGGAACGCAGCTGCCACAGGGGCATTGGAGGTCACTGCAGTTTTTCCCCGCAGGCCGGGACGATGACGACCGGGATGTCGGCTCGATGGAGTACCGCGCGGCTGGTCGATCCGCCGAACAGCGGTGAGATCGCACCACGGCTCCTCGCCCCGAGGACGATGAGTTGCGCGTGGGATGCGTCATCGAGAAGCGCGTGTGACGGTCTGTCTTGTGTGGCGTGAGCGGTGGCTTCGACGTCGGGGTACTTCTCGGACCACGAGGCGATGAGGTGGTCGATCCACCGCTGTGGAGCAGAATCGACACGCATGCGAGGCCCCAGGTCGATGTGTCGGGTGAACCCGGTTCGCGGTTGTAACGACTCGTACGCGTGCACGGCACGAAGGGGGACGCCGAGTCGTGATGCCTGGTCGAAGGCGACGTCGAGTACTGCATCATCGTTGGGTGAACAGTCGACGCCCACCACTGCGGGAGCGGTCTCGGACTCCGTCGCCGTTCGTGTGAAAGTTTGGGGGACAACGGCAATAGGGCACCGTGCGTGAGTGGCGATATCGGTACTGACCGAGCCCAGTACTGCCCGCGCAACGGTTCCCTTTCGACGAGAACCCAGCACGAGCATCCGAGCTGTGTCCGCGTACCCGTTCAGCACCTCGTGGGGTGGGCCGGGATCCAGCACAGTTTTCACATCGGCGTCGTCGCCCAGGATAGACAGCGCGATGACGCGGGCGGCGGCAAGCGCGGACTGCGCACGAGCACGAGCACCCGACGCGGTGCCACTGTTCGCGCCTGGTGCTCCGGTGCGCGTGATGTCCTGATCGACACCGGCGTAGACGAGCACCAGTGTGGTGTCTCGGCCGACTACGTCCGTGGCAGCCCAACGCACAGCGTTCCGAGCCGACACGGAGCCGTCGACACCTACTACCGTGAGATTCTTTCGATGGTCGATCGCAGTGGTCATGCATCGATCCTCTGGGGTCGGGTCGAACGGGACGAGAGGCTTCGGACCTGTCGCACGGTGCCGAAGGCCTTGAATTCGGCACGACGGTCTGCACTGCTCGCCGGTTCGATCGAAGGTCCTGACAATCGGGGACGTAATACCCTGGGTTGCCCGATCCACCTGGGATGCAATGGGACTGCGTACCGATGAGTCCGCACGGAGTGGCCGAAATCCTGTCGGACATTCGCCCATCGCAGATCGGAGAGGACACCATGGTTCTGGCCAATCGTCAGCGAGTCGTCGTCGGAGTGGACGGTTCGGAGAGCAGTGACGCTGCAGCACGGTGGGCGGCGGAGATGGCGGCCCGATTGCATTCGCCGCTGCACCTCGTGAGCGCAGTCCGAGAGCCCACGTTCTACATGGCCGAGGAGGCCATGGTCGTGCCCGTCGAGGTGTGGAATCAGCAGAAGGAGAACGCCCGAAAGATCGTCGACGACCTGTCCGAGTCTGTGGTCGGTATTCATCCTCACCTCGAAGTGAGCACCGAAGTCGGCACCACTTCTGCCGCCGCGTTACTGAAAGAGTGCTCACATACGGCGCGATTGGTCGTGGTGGGAAACTCGGGCTCCGGTGCCATCAGTTCGTTCTTGTTGGGAAGTACGGCGAAAGCAGTCACTCACGATGCGGACTGCCCGGTCGTCGTATGGCGGGAGAGTCGCTCGACGTTCGACGCGCCGGTCGTCGTCGGAATCGACGGTAGCGCTGCGAGTGAGTCCGCGGTCGGACACGCATTCGAGGTTGCGTCGGCGTTGGGGGTTGCGCTCGTTGCCGTTCACTCCTGGAACCCGGCGTCCAAAGCCGGCGGAGTCGCACTTCCGGGATTCGTCGACTGGGCCGCCTACGAACGAGAGGAGGCTGCACTACTGTCCGAGAGCTTGGCCGGATGGGCCGAGAAATACCCGGACGTGCAGATCGAACGCGAACTGCGCCGGGGGAATGCCTCCCACGCACTCGTGGATCTTTCCACGCAGTCGCAGCTCGTCATCGTGGGCAGCCACGGTCGCGGATCGATCGCCTCGCTTGTGCTGGGGTCGACCGGTTCCAATCTCGTTCATCACGCGCACTGTCCCGTCATGATCTGCCGCGACGGACGATGACTGGACCTGCGACGACACGAAGCTGACTGGGTAGGACTGGCGCGAAAGAGCCCCGAGGATCCGGTGGTCCCAGAGATCGGCGATGGGCTTGCCATCGCGCGAGCACTGTCGGATCTTGCTCATCAGCTGCTCGAATGCAGTGCGCAAGACCTGGAACAGGTTGTCCACGAACCTGTTCGAGTGAGAATGTGAACGCATTACGCGATCCATCGTGGCTGTCTGCAAGCACACAAGAGGAGGGTGAACGACGTGTCGAAACCGAGCTCGCGATCGTGGAAGGACATGAGCGAACGACGTCGCCGCGGCATCGTCGTTCTCGGCGCGATTCAGGTGGCAATGGCTATGGCCGCTTGGCTCGATCTTGCACGACGCAGTAGCGGACAGGTTGCTGGCAGCAAGCGACTTTGGGCGGCGGTCATATGCGTCAATTTCTTCGGTCCGATCACGTACTTCGTTCTCGGCCGACGGTCGGATCCGCCCCAGCAAGCGTCGCCGCTGTAGCGGTGCTACGTTCGACCGATCGACCCTGCGGCACAGCATATTTCTGGTCTTGACCGCAATTGCGTTGCGCTGGGCCCCATCTACGGACACAGTCGGTGGTGCAACGTCGAACGCGGGCCCGAGTCAGGGGCGCGCCCACACCCGCGACGCGATGCAGACCTATCACGCCGAACTCGGGAGCTGGCGAGCTAGCCCGAACCGTTGACCTCGAATTGCTGTGCAGTCCAACGTAACACGAACGGCAGACCGGTCATGGCACCGATGAAGTGGTCGCCTGCCACGGGCTCGTAGTGCACGTCGGCACCCTTGCTGCGCCACTGCTCGATCAGGGTTGTCACGCCGACCTCGGGGATGAAGCGATCGCCGATCCACTTGCTCGCGGAACCGTGGAAGAACGCGACCGGCACCGACGGCGCGTCGGCGCCCGGGCGGTTCGCGGCGATCACCCGCCGCGCGATGTCGGAGTCGAACGGGTCGGACTCGGACGCCAAGTCCTCGATTCGCATGCGTGCCAACCCGCCCAAGGCCAGGGGGAGGACGGACATGTCCTTCACCCAGGACGCCAACAGCAGCGCCTTCGGACCGAACAACTCCACCATCTCGGGGTGCTCACGCGCGAGACCCATGCTCGCCGCACCCAGCAGGCCGGCCGCGACGGTGCCGTTCATGGTGTCGAGCAGCATCGAGAAGTCGGTTGGCGTTCCACCGGCGACGGCACCCACCAACTTCACGTCCGGCGCGTACCTCGGCTGCAGCTGCGCCGTCCATGTGGTGGCGATCGCGCCGCCGCTGTAGCCGTAGGCCACCACCGGGCTGTCGGCGAGTTCCGGGGCGACGACCGTCATCCCGCGTAGCGAGTCCAGGACGGCATGCCCGGCCATCGTACCTTCGGAGTACGACATCCGCGGGCCTTGGTGATCGGCGACGAGGACGGCGTATCCGCGGGCGAGCCAGAGCGGCATCACCGGCGGGAGGTCGGCGCCGACACCGTGCACGAGTCGGTACGACGGCGTGCTCTTGGCTCCGAGGGAATCGATGGCCACGTTGTGGGCGACGACGGGCCGCGGTCCGCGCCCGGTCCACGGCCGCCTCGGGATCAGCAGCGAGGCGGTGACGCCGGCGGGGAGACCCCGCGCGTCGGTCGATCGCACCATGAACTGATGCAGGGCGGTTCGCGGCCGGGGCACCAGACCGCGGGTCGTGCGCTGCCGGATCACTACGCCGGGTGCGAGGTCCTCGATGCCGGGAGGGGTGAGGAAGAAGTCGTCGTTGTCGATCGGGGTCGGAAGGATCGCGGCATGGGGATCGTCCGGAGGCTCCAGGGGCAGTCGTCGAGTCAATACGCGATCGAGCACACCGAACACAGTCATGATCCCCCGATATCGTTTTCGAGCCGTACCGATCCCCGCGGTCACCGTACCGCGTGAGGGCGTCGGTGAACGCAATCATGGAGACGTTTCCGCAGACCACCCCCACGGTCTTCGGCTCCCGTGTCGAGCGGGTTCTCTGACCGCGGCCCGTCGACGACGTGGTGCACCCCGAACCCGCCCGCTGCCGCGTCCAGGTCGACGGTGACCCGGACACAGATCACGAAGCTCGGACTCGAGTTCGGATCGAAAGTGCGTTTGACCGCTTGGGTGGTGTCATGCGCTGTGACAACGTGCCTTACGAATTCGTGCCAATTGGCCGATTCTTGCGACGGACCGCAAGTAATCGCTGAAGAATCAGTGCGACAACAACTGCGCAACATTCTTGGTCGCACTACCGAGGATGGCGTCTCAGATCCCGGGTATTCTCGGATGCCGATTCTGTCGAGTGAAAAGCGTGAGAGGTCCTGCACAGCAACCGATGACAAAGATGTTCGTGGCACTGCTCGCCCCGACTCGGTTCACAAGACGGTGGCCGCGTACGCCACGAACACCACGAACATGGCCGCGCCGCCGAGGGCTGCGCCGATCATGGCCTCGCGGCCATTCGTCGCCAGGCCCTCCTCGTCCCGGCCCACGCCGACCCACCCACACACCACAGCGGCGATACCTGTTGGGACAGCGACAAAGTCGCCGATGAAGGGTACGAACGCGCAGAACAGGGCGATGATGCCCAGGATCAGCGCGGCACTGCCGGCACCGTTGCGAAACAGCGGCCGTGTGGAGTGTTCCTCGGCCATGCCGCCTCCCTCTGTGCGGTCTTCATGCTCGTCGCACGCGACGCGAGGAGCAGACCTACCAGAAAGATACCCTCGATATGCGCAGAGGCGCGATGTCGCCGAGGCACCGCATCTCGCGACGTGTGGGCCCTCGGACCGCAGACGCCAGCTAGGCTCGGTCGGTGACGGACGCAATGTGGGATGGGTATGTCCGTGTGCGCGGCGCGACCGAGCACAACCTGGCCGCTGTCGATGTCGACATACCCCGCAATGCCTTCGTCGCGTTCACAGGGGTGTCGGGGTCCGGGAAGTCGTCACTGGCTTTCAGCACGTTGTATGCCGAAGCGCAGCGACGCTACTTCGAGTCTGTTGCCCCCTACGCGCGTCGACTGCTTCAGCAGGTGGGCGCACCCCACGTCGCCTCCATCACCGGCCTTCCTCCAGCCGTTGCACTGCAGCAACGCCGGGGTTCGCCCAGTTCACGCTCCAGCGTCGGCACCATCACCACCATGTCCAACCTGCTCCGCATGCTCTACTCCCGGGCGGGTACCTATCCCGACGGTGCGTCGCTGCTGTCGGCGGAAGCGTTCTCACCCAATACCGTCGCCGGTGCCTGCCCGCGATGCGGCGGGTTGGGTGAGTTCCACGATGTGACAACGGAACTGCTCGTTCCCGACCCGTCGTTGAGCATTCGTGAGGGCGCGATCGCGGCGTGGCCGGGTGCCTGGCAGGGTGCAAACCTGCGCAGCATCGTCAGCGGCATGGGTATCGACATCGACGTGCCGTGGCGCACGCTGAAGAAGAAGGACCGAGAGTGGCTTCTCTTCACCGACGAGCACCCCAAGGTGTGGATCGACCCGGAAGAGGGACGTGTCGACCACAGTTACGAAGGTAAGTTCTGGAGCGCCCGCAGCCATGTCATGCATGTTCTGGCCGACTCGAACAGCGAGCGTATGCGGGACCGCGCTCTCCAATTCACCGAGACCGTCCGCTGCCCGATGTGCTCCGGCAGCGGACTGCGCGCCGACGCGCTGGCCGTCACCATCGCCGGCCGGTCGATCTCTGAGATCAATGCGCTCTCGCTGACAGAACTTGCCGCAGTTCTGCGCCCGGTAGCCGAACAGTCGGGGGAGGCCGCGGAGGTGGCAGTACGCATCACCGCCGACCTGCTGGCCAGAATCGACGTGTTGCTCGAGTTGGGCTTGGGATACTTGGCGCTCGGGCGTAGCTCGACGACGCTGTCGCCCGGCGAGACGCAGCGGTTGCGGATCGCCACTCAGCTTCGTTCCGGTCTTTTCGGGGTGGTCTACGTGTTGGACGAACCTTCCGCGGGACTGCATCCGGCGGATGCCGAGCCACTGCTCGACGTCCTGGACCAGCTGAAGGCGTCGGGAAACTCCTTGTTCGTCGTCGAACACGACATGGACGTGGTCCGGCGCGCCGATTGGGTGGTCGATATCGGACCCGCGGCCGGCGAGGGCGGCGGCAGAGTCGTCTACAGCGGCCCCGTCGCCGGCTTGGAGGAGATCGAGGAGTCGGTCACCGGCAGGCACCTTTTCGGGCGAGCGGAATCCGTGCAGCGTGAGGCGCGCCCCACCCAGGGCTGGCTCACGCTGGCCGGCGTCACCCGGCACAATCTGCAGGACTTGACGGCGGAATTCCCGCACGCGGTGCTGACCGCAGTGACGGGTGTGTCGGGCTCCGGTAAGTCGACACTCGTCAGCCAGGTCCTGTTCGAAGTGGCGCGTCACCGACTCGAGACCGCGGCAGACGAGGACGAAGACGCGCAGATCGAAGTCGACGTGGCCGAGGTGTCCGGAATCGAGACGTTCACCCGTCTGGTCCGGGTGGATCAACGCCCCATCGGTCGAACCCCCCGATCGACACTGGCCACCTACGTCGGAATGTTCGACATCGTCCGCAAATTGTTTGCCGCCACCGATGAGGCGAAGGCCCGCGGATGGGCACCTGGACGGTTCTCCTTCAACGTCGCCGACGGACGATGCCCCACATGCCAGGGCGACGGTTTTGTCGAGGTGGAGCTGCTGTTCCTTCCCGGCACCTATGGCCCTTGCCCCAATTGTCATGGTGACCGGTACAACCCGGAAACTCTCGAAATAATGTGGCGTGACAAGACGATTGCGCAAGTGCTGCACATGTCGGTGGACGAGGCTGCGATGTTCTTCGCCGATATCACGGGAGCATCCCGCAGTCTGGAGACCTTGCGCGACATCGGGCTCGGCTACCTTCGACTCGGTCAACCCGCCACCGAGCTGAGCGGCGGAGAAGCGCAGCGCATCAAGATTGCCGCCGAATTGCAGCGCACGCGGCGCGGCACTGCCCTCTACTTACTGGACGAACCGACCGCAGGGCTGCATCCCTCCGACGTCGCACTGCTCATGCGTCAATTGCACCTGCTCGTCGACGCGGGCAACACCGTGGTGATGGTGGAACACGACTTGGACGCCATAGCGTCCGCAGACTGGGTCATCGATCTCGGCCCCGGCGGCGGCGACAACGGGGGCACCGTCGTTGCCACCGGGACGCCCGCCGAAGTCGCGGCGTCCCCGGACAGCATCACGGGACCATACCTGGCCCGACGGCTCCAATCCTGAACTGTCGCTTCGTCTTGTCGTGCTCGAGCTTTCAGCCTGACGGTCGATTCCGGACCGTAGCTGTCCGCGATAGGTCTCATGATGACGTCATGACAATCACTGAAGCTCCCATCCCGTTCGTTGTCGACGTCCCGCAGCCGGAGCTCGACGACTTGGCCCGGCGCGTTCGGGACGCACGTCTGCCCGAACCCCTCGGTGCCGATGACTGGAGCACCGGAGTCCCGATCTCCGTTCTGCGGTCGATGGCGACCAGCTGGGTCGACGACTTCAGCTGGCGAGAGGTGGAGAAGCAGCTCGCGTCGTTTCCTCAGTACGTGGTGGAGATCGACGGGCAGCGCATCCACTACCTGCACGTGCGGTCGTCGCGAGCCGACTCCACTCCTGTTCTGCTGTGTCACGGGTGGCCGGGTTCGTACCTGGAGTTCCTCGATCTCATTCCGCTGCTGACCGAGCCGGACGATGTCGATCTTCAGGCCTTCGACGTGATCGTGCCGTCTGTCCCCGGATTCGCCTTCTCCACGCCGCTGTCGGGCGACGGGTGGAGTATTGACCGCGTGGCTCAGGCTTTCGTCGAATTGATGAGCTGCCTCGGGTACGGCTCGTACGTCGTGCAGGGCGGCGACTACGGTGCCGGAGTGGCACCGGCGATGGGTCGTCTCGATCCGGAGCATTGCGACGCCATTCATGTCAACGGGTCCATCGGAGCACCCTTCCAAGAACCCGACGAGGAGGAGCAGAAGCGTTGCACCGAAACCGAATTGGACCGCTACCGGCGTGTGGGCGAGTTCATGAAGTCGGAGTTCGGGTACATCTCCATCCAGTCGACTCGTCCGCAACTGATCGGTGCTGCTCTGACCGACAGTCCCATCGGTCAGTTGTCATGGATGCTGGACAAATTCCGCGCGTGGACCTACCCGTTCGACGAGGAACCGGATGGTGCCCTCGGCCGTAGCCGGATTCTCGCCCACGTCACCCTGTATTGGTTGACGCGGAGCGCCGGTAGCGCCGCTCACACCGTCTACGCGGCCGATGGAGGGGCCTGGGGCGATCCGCAGGCGAAGCCGTCGCAACCGGTCGGTGCCATCATGTTCGCGCACGACATCGGCATCAGGCACCTTGCGGAACAAGAGTTCGACATCGTGCACTGGACCGAGGTTCCGGATCACGGTGGGCACTTTGCGGCGATGGAGGAGCCGGAGCGCCTTGCCGCGGATCTGCGCTTGTTTCTGTCCGCCTTACCGTCGGGTCGCTGACCGGTGTCTTTGACCGGCTCGCGTAAGGCGCTTTCGGATTTCGATGTGGTTGTGCATCAACCGATCCGGCCGGCGAATGCGCGTCCGGTGGAAACAGCGAGACCGAGCAATCCGCGCAACCCTGGCAACGATCCGGCCAGTGACCACACAGTGTTCGTCGACGATTCGTCGGTCGGCTTGCCCGCGAAGCGGTCCGCGAGCCAATTCAGAGTGACGGGGGCTGCGATCGGGTGCAGCGACAGGTGCTCGCTGAGGCGATCGCGGATGTACGTGACGTTCGCTCCGGCAGCGCGATACCGGCGTACTTGCCCGTCCACGTCGTCGACGTCGATCATCGGATCATGCACCGCCTGCACCACCAGAAGTGGAAAGTCGGGTGCCGACTTGCCGGGCTGGATATCTTGGAAGATCTGCACCATCTCGGGTGTCGCCAGGAGGTCTGCCATCGGGATATCGAGGTGCCGCTCCAGATCGTGCATCACCATCGACATGACGGCGTGGACTGTCGTCTTTCGGTGGAGGGATGAGAGTGTGTCGAGCCCCGCAGCGGCGACGTGTTCGCGAACGAGGCGGTCGAGCACGGGGTAGGTACGTCGCAGGCCCTCCACCACCATCGCGGGCAGCGCCGCGAAGATCGTGCCGTTGAGGCGGGAGAATGCAGACCCGGGATCGCCGACGGGCGATCCGAGTGCAGCGCCGACGATGTCGAGTTCAGGGGCGTAGTCGGCCGCAGCCTCGGCGGCCCATGACGTCGCCAATCCGCCACCCGAGTATCCCCACAGAGCGACAGGGGTGGTGTCGGTGAGGTCGAGCGGCTCGAAAGACAGTGCCGCGCGGACGCCGTCGAGGGCGCAGTAACCGGGCTCGATGGGTGCTCCCCACTGCCCGTCCATGCCCTCGTGATCGGGGAGGGACAGAACCCATCCGCGGCGCAGGGCATACAGGATGATCATGAACTCGAACTGCGGTACGGAGCCGACGGCTCGAGCGCCCGCCCGCAGGACGTAAGACGGGAAGCATCGATCCGACACGGCGTCGATCGCGCACTGGTAGGACAGCAGAGCGCGTTGCGGTCGCTGTCGGTCCCCGACCGGAAGCACCACCGTCGTGACCGCGACACGCGCTGCCCCGTCGAGGCTGGTGGTCCGGTACAGAAGTTGCCAGGCCGACACCTTCTGACGAATGACGCCGAACAACGCGAGGGTCACCTCGCGGGACCGCAACACGGTCCCCGGCTCCGCGCGCTCGAAACCGGCCGGTGCCCGATAGAACGGGTCCATACTCGGAATCGCGATGATCGATTCCGAGTCGGCATGGTCGGCCGTTGCTCGCGGACGAGCGGTCGACGCAGAATCGGGTTCGATACTCATGGTTGATCACTTCCTGGTGCGGGTGCGATGGTGTCGACGAGTTGGTCGATGACTGCTCGGGAGGCTTCAGGTGACGCCGTGTGAGTCAGCAATCCCTCGACGACGAACGTACCGATGCGGAGCATGGCATCGGCCGCCTCACCGGACAGGCCTGCAGCGTCGATATCGGCGGCGAACAGCGACTCCGCGAAGGCATGAAATCCGTTGTGCCATTGATTGATGGCTTCGGACTCGGTCACCCGATCGTGCACGGTGGAGACCAGCGGGCCTACTTTTCTCAGCCGCTCCACCAGCCAGAACAGTCGGTCGGCCAGCGGCAGGTCGACGATGTCGAGATAGTCCGTGGCATCGTCGGCGGCGATGGCCGTCAGGACAGCGACCAGGATGTCGTCCTTGTCGCCGAAGTACCAGTACAGCGTGTTCGCGGTGACACCCGCTGCTTTCGCGAGACGGCTGATCGAGGTGCGATCGAAGCCGTCGGACACGAACATCTCGCGGGCGGCGGTCACGATGTTCTCGCGCTTGCTCTCCCGGTCGTGAAGTCCGCGATTCCTGGGCATACGACCAACCATATCTTGAATGGTCTTCAAGACCCTGCTACCGTCCTTGAATACCGTTCAAGAGTGGAGGCTCGTCGATGTCGAAGACCGGAAGAACCGCGCTGATCACCGGAGCGTCAGCGGGTATAGGCGCGGCTTTTGCTCGACACCTCGCGGCCGAGGGGCACAACCTCGTTCTCGTCGCGCGGCGCGAGGACCGACTCACCGCACTGGCGGACGAGCTGTCGTCCCAGCACGGTGTGCGATGCGATGTCGTGCCTGCGGACCTCGCCGATCGCTCTGCGCCCCGGGCCATCTTCGAGAAAACGACATCCCTCGGTGTCGACGTCGATATCCTCGTCAACAACGCGGGCATGTCGGGGAACTCCACGTTCGCAGATGCGCCGTTCGACGCACACGCCGCGGAGATACAGGTGATGATCACTGCCGTCACCGAACTCGCTCATCTCACGGTGCCCGGCATGAAAGAACGCGGATACGGCCGAATCGTGAATCTGTCGTCGTTGGCGGCGCTGCTGCCACCTGGCGCAAGTCTGCTGTACACCGGAATCAAGTCCTATGTGCTCGACATGTCGCAAGCACTAGACATGGAGTTGCGGCCGCACGGCATCCACGTGACTGCGCTCTGTCCCGGTTTCACCCACAGTGAGTTCCACGACGTCATGGGAACTCGAGATGCAGCGACCTCCAAGCTGCCCGCTCTTCTGTGGCAGAGCCCTGAGGACGTCGTCCGAGAAGGATGGCGGGCAGTGAACAACGGCACGCCGGTATGCGTACCCGGGATGGTCAACAAAGTGACAGCCGCTGCAGCGAAGCCGATTCCGACTCGCATCGGGTACTACCTCGGTAAAACCCTCAACCCTTTCAAGCTGTGAGATCCGATCACCACCCTGCCGCAGAACAGAGAGACACACGCATGACCACCGACGAACACGCCGGCTTCACCCGTGCCGAAACATCGTTCATGTCGGACGGAGTTCGTTGCGCGGCTACGGTCTTCCGTCCTGACACTTCTGCCGCCAGGGACTTGCCGGCAATCGTGATGGCGCACGGATTCGGCTCTCCCCGGGCGATGCGCCTCTACGCGTACGCCGAGCGTTTCGTTGCGGCCGGCTACGTGGTCTGCGTCTTCGACTATCGGTACTTCGGGGACAGCGACGGCGAACCCCGCCAACTGTTGGACGTGGATTCGCAGCTTGCCGATTGGCGAAGCGCAGTCGACTTCGCTCGCTCGCTCGACGGCGTCGACGAGAGCCGAATCGTCGGATGGGGTACGTCCTTCGCCGGCGGCCACGTACTCACGCTGGCGGGCAACGGCGTTCGGTTCGCGGCGATCATCGCCCAGGTGCCCCACATCGACGGCATCGCCGCCGTTCGCGCGACCGGGTTCAGGCAGGCGTTGCGGCTGGCACCGGCCGCCATCAGCGACAGCGTCAGCGCAGTCCTCGGACGATCGCCGCACTACGTCGACAGTGTCGGGCTTCCTGGCACGCGAGCAGTGATGGTCTCACCCGACGCGATGACAGGGCGTGACCGCTTGGTTCTCGAGTCGGGCCTGACCGACGGCGACTACCCGGAGACCGTGGCGGCGCGGATATTGCTGAAGATCTGGCGGTATTCCCCAGGCCGCACGATGTCCGCGATCGACTGCCCCACACTGGTGCAGATCGCGTCCGACGATTCCGTGACCCCGGCTGCCGTCGCACAGCGCGCCGCGGCAAAGGTTCGCAAGGCCACGGTACGGACCTACGACGGTGGCCATTTCGATCCGTACGTCGAGCCACTGTTCTCCTCGGTGATACGAGATCAACTGACGTTTCTGGCCGACAACGTGCCCCTGCAACTCCGGGCCGTCCCCTCCGCCTGACCGAACGGTTCGGTGCACCCCACAGTTCTCGGATTGGATCTCCATGGCCGACGGTACGAACAACTCCGAACTGTGGCTGTTGCGAACATATTTCGATGATGACGACGATATCGCGTGGGCCACCCTGGCGGAGCAGGCTCACCGCGCGCGATCGTCGGTGCACGGTGCCGCGCTGGTCGTTTGCTCGGACCGGACACAGTGTCATCAGCGTATTCGTCGGGTTCTCACGCGACTGGCCACGCGGGCCGAGGCGAACGACGGTTTGTACGTTGCCATTGCAGACAAGCAGACGTTCGTCCGCCACGATCGACTACTGCTCACCATCGACTGTTCGTCGGTTCCACGAAACGCCGAACGAGTTCCCGCAGTTCGTATGGCCCCGCCCAGCGCCTTTCGGTTGGGTATCGACAGCCGATCACCGAATACCGGGCCTTCGATCGACCCGGCTCGTCGACCGTTGGCGGAAGTCGCACCTGCACAGACCGATTCGTCTCAGGTTGCTTCCGATTTCACGGCAAGCGTCGGCGGCGCGATCCGAGCCAGTCTGCGGTGGCGAACGGAGATGACGCGAGACGGTTCCTGTGGCTAGGCACCGGGAATCACCGGTAAAGATTGCGTCGCACCACATTCCGGCGGGCGCTCGGACGCACGACGAATCTCCGGACCCGCTGCTGCGAATAGGCGTCGTCGTTCAGACATTGCTGTTCGGGCTCGTCGGCATCGGCACCACCTTCACCCAGGACGGGCCCACCGACGGCCTCGGCACCGTACTGACCTACGCCGTGTGCATCAGCACGATTCCCGTTGCATGGATCATGAGCAAAGCCGATTACCGGATGGACTTGTGGTCCCGCCGCGCACCGGTCAACAACTGGTTCGTCGTGTATTGCGAACTCGGTGTCACCGTTGTGACCGCAACCTACGCTGACCCACTTGCAGCGCTTCAAGGAGCGATGCTGCTCGCGCTGGTCGGTGCGTACGCTGCCCATTTCGCCCGACCGAATGTGATCTGGCTTCACGTCGTGTGGAGCACCGTCTTCGTGCTCGTACTCGGAGCCCTGGCATTGGCAAGTGCCCCGACCGACGCCGTATCGATCGTCCTCCGAATGTTGGTGGCCGTCATCGTGATCAACGGCGCTGTCACACTGCTGTCGGCGTACTCGCGGGCGGTGTTGAGGTCTTCTCGGGTACACCTGTCCGATGCGATGACGGATCCGTTGACCGGAGTGCTGAACCGGCGGGGCCTCGAGGCCAAAGCAATCGATACGAGCGACGGCGCTGTCCACCCCGCAGTCCTGCTGATCGACATCGACCACTTCAAATCAGTCAACGACCAACACGGCCATTCCGCAGGTGATGTGGCACTGAGACTGACGGCGATGCGCCTGACCATGTCTGCCGGTCGGCACGCAATCGTCGCGAGATTGGGCGGCGACGAATTCGTCGTCCTCGTTTCGGATCCGACACCGACCCTGGGCGAGTTCGCAGACAGATTACGTCGTGCTGTCCACAACGTCGACGACGACATCGCGATCACGGTCAGCATCGGCGGTTCGTTGCCGCAAGTGCACCACAGCTCTCCCCGAGAGATATTCGACCGGACACTGGCCGCTGCGGATGCGGCCCTCTTCACTGCAAAACGCAACGGCCGCAACCGTATTGCTCTGGCTCGCCCACACATCGTGGAGAGTCCGGCTCGAGAGTAGTTGGGAGATTACGATGGTAGAGCTCGGCCAAGCGCAAGGGTGATCTGTCTGTGTTGATTCGTAAGTCGCCATTCACGCTCGTCGTCTCGCACCGAAGTGTGTGAAGCTCGGTGTCACAACGCTGACACAGTCGCTACATGGGGTCCATCTGGACAGCGTCGACGCGCTCGGAGCCGATAGCCCCGCCACACCAGGAGACGCCGACCGGTCGTGGAACGAGTGCACCCTCACACTCGAATACATGGGATATCGCAGCTCCACGTCGGATAGTTGGTATCGATTCAACTTTTCGGTTCCTCGGCTCGCTGCCTGCAAGGCGCGGTAGCAGAACCAACTTGAATGCGCAGGGCCGCTCGAGATTCAACGGTCAGGTTCCTCACCCAGTACGATTCGATCACCGCAGTCGTACCACCGGCGGGGGAGACCAGCAGGAATTCGGTGTCGGTCCGTACAGCCTGAGCATCAGCCGGAAGTCGCCGGGTGGGCAGGGCAGCCAGTTGGCCGCGGTTCCGGTTGTCGGGCAGCCATTTCGGACCAGTACGGTGAGGGACCCGTCCTCGTTGTGTTTCAAGTCCGGTGTGCGGTCGGTGATGGCGTACCTGTCGAGCTCGTTCGCGTAGAGAAGTCCCTGCGCGTGGTAGACGGTCATCGACCAGAAATAGTCTGCGGGCGGAAAGTGGCCGACCCGAAAAGTGATGGCGTAGTTGTTCGAGCCGGTGAGCTGCAGGCCCTCGTCGTCTTGTTCGCACACAGGATAGAGCGCCTCAGCCGCAGGGTTGATGTAGATCTGGGACCATGCGACGGTGGCTCGTAGAAGATGATCTGCTCCGAAGTCTGCCCCTGCATCGTTGATCGCCCAGCCGTTGACGATTCGGCCCATCGATTTCACCTGCGCAGCAATCGCTTCGAGGCCTTCCCCTAGGCCGTCTGCGATGTCCCGCTCGGCGTCACGACGCTCGACGGGGTCGTCGAGTGCATCGACGAGACGGCGGTGCGCGTGCCTGACCCAGGTCGGTACGTCCGAGTCGGCAAGGTTGCCGGTGGCGTGATCGAGGGCGGCGAGAAAGTCGAGAGGCCGCCGCAGTTCGTCGGAACGGGCGACGGCGCTCAGGGCGAGATCTGCACGCGCAGTCGGCGGTGTAGGTGGGCCGGTCAGAACGATCTGGTTCTGTAAATCGTTGACCGCGTTCATATCTGCGCCCTGGGAGGGATCGACGAGAATCCGGATGGCGATCATCACGAATCTCGACCGACACGCGATCCGTCCGTCCGCAACTTCGGCCGGTGCGGGTGTCTGTCGGAACAACGTGATCGGAGGGATGCGAGACCCGTGCGTCCTCTGTCCGACAACCGTATTGGTGGACGAGTCCGCCTCACCGATCTGCACGCTGTAGCAACGGTCTCCGAAGTCCGGTAGCCGTAGCTCGAAGGTGCCGGAGTCCAGGTCGACGAACGCCAACGAGTACAACGTGTCGACATTCGGGGCGACACCGGCCGTCAGCGTGGGATTCGACAGTTCACGTTGGTGGCCCAGGCAATTGAGTGGGGCACCGGCGGACGTGGAAGGTCGCTGCGCGTGGGGACTCGACGGATCGGTGAACCGCAACCGGAGGCGTTGGGCAAAAATCACGGGGAATCCCCAGACCTGGAGTGCGCTCGCGGCGTCGCGCAGATCGCGACGTTCCGACTCGATTTCGATCGGCATATGGCTCCCTTGAGGTGAACTGAATTCACCTCCACTGTAGTATCGAACACGTATCGTCGGTCGCGATACGCGAAAGCTTGGACACGGCGATACTGCGACTGCAGTGGAGTTCGAGAGGTCGATGTGAAAGACAGCGGGCGTCGCAGGTTTCCCCGGTCGGTGTATTCCGTTGGTGTCGAGCCCGATCCACGCTTCAGTCTTGCTAACGAGCGAACCTATCTCGCGTGGATCCGGACGTCGCTGGCGTTGATGGCAGCCGGGGTGGCTCTGCAGGTCTTCGACATCGGCGGTGGGTCCACACCGAGTGTGGTGGCTTCGGTGATGCTGATCTTGTCGTCGATCGGTGTTCCGCTACATGCATGGTGGGGTTGGGCGCGGACCGAGAAGTCCATGCGCAATTCAGAGGCCCTTCCGTCTCCCCGTATCGCCCTGCCTCTGGCGGCGGTTCTCGCAACGGTCGGCGTTCTGGTGCTGTGGTCCGTCCTGTGATGATGTGGCGAGCCCGTCATGAGCGCCCCTCCGGGCGGCCTGGGGGCGCACTCGGGGATGGAGGTCTGCAGGTCGAGAGAACCGAGCTGGCCTGGGCACGAACCGAATCGGCGGTCGCGGTCTGTGCAGTGATCGGTTTCCGCCTGAGCGCGCACACTCGCCAGCCCGCGTTGGTAGCGCTGGCTGTGCTGGTCAGCTTCGGCGCAGCGGCTTTGCTGGTCTCGGGGTGGATCGCGCGGATGAGGTCCGCACGTACTGCCGGTGGAAAAAGTAGTGCACCGCCGACATTTCCGTTGCGTGCTCATGCCATTGCAGTACTGATTCCGGCCCTCGGACTCATTTCCCTGACCTTCGTCATCTGGTCCGTCACGTCACGTTGATGTGAAAAATGCGCAAGCCGTGACGGTGCGATCCCGTCACGGCCTGCGCTCGGTTCTGCTTGCTACCTCACGAACTGCTGTTCCCACTCCGCGGACTGCTGATCTACGTATTGCTTGGTCAATTGCTCGGGGTCAGGAGCCTCGATGTCATGTGCGTCGGCGGTCGCCCCGGCAATGTTCGGCAGTGCTGTCGCCACTCCGATGGCTTGCGCGGTCTGTCCCTCGGTACTGACCAGGAAGTCGGTCAGAAGCTGAGCCGCATTCGGATGTGGCGCGACCGACGTGACATGCCCGTAGTAGGGGGTACCCCACGATGGCTCGGGGAGAGCCCAGTTCACCGGCGCACCGGCCGCCACTTCTTGAACCAAAGGCTGCACCATCGGTGCCACGACAACCTCGCCCGACGTCAATGCCTGTGCGAGTACGAGGGCGCTGGGATAGATTCTCGGTTCTTGTGCGGCAAGGCGTTCCTGAAAATCGTCGCCGAAATTCTGGCGGTAGAAGCTGTACAGATCGACGTACGATGCGATGCCGACAGGGCTGACGACTCCGACTCGTCCCTTGTACCCGGGGTCGAGAACATCTCGGGGATCGGTCAGGCCGTTCGGGGCCGCATCGGTGTTCCAGCCCATTCCGAAGGTAGCCGCGACGTTCAGGAAAAGGCGGTTGTTCTTGATGCTGGAGTCCCGGTCGTAATCGGGGTTGTCGAAACCAGGGCCGCGTAACTCTTGGGAGTAACTCCCGGACTCCGCAGCGGAGGCGATCCACGCGGTATCGGTCACGACATGGACGTCGGCAATCCCCTTCTTGGTCTTGTTCTCGACCTCTACGCGTGGGTTGAGATCCGCGTCGGTACCCCGCACGTATTCGAGAGCGATGTTGGGGTACTTCGCATTCCACGCGGCTTTTATGCTGTCGAGGATGGTGGTGTTCTGGCTCGAATAGAGCGTCACCGAGCCTTCTTCCTCGGCGGCCGACACTACGTCTTCCCAGTTTCCCTCCACCGATGCAGTGTCGCCGCCCGACGAGCCGCACGCGCTGAGCGCGACGGTCGATGTGGCCACGAGTATCGCGATGATCATGTGTTTCGTCCGGACCGGATGTCGCATGTATTGTCCTCCTGTTTGAACTGACCTCAGTTCAGCAACTATGCTGCGTGATGTCAATCACTTTCCAGTGACCATCCACGGCGTCGACGCGCCGAGAGGCCGCAAACAAAGAACGCGACGGACGTTCGGATCAGCGACAGCGTCTGCGAGAGGGGACTTTTCACCGATGCGCACTTACGACCCGAGTTCGGCCGATCAGATCGCTGCAACCGATGCGGCGGATGTACACCCGTCGGACGCACTGGACCGGCAGCACTGGGCACAATCGCTGGCCGCGGACGCTGTGGTCTACGGCTTGCCATCGGTGTATCAGTACGCCAGCATGTGTGACGCGTGTGCCCCGGCTGCAGACGGCGAACCTTGGGCGCTCAACACTCTGGTTCACGAGCGAACGATTGCCGGTGCAGATTTCCAAGCTTTCCGGGTCCCCAACGTCGACACGCTGTATTCCAATGCCTGGCTGGACCTTTCGGACGGACCGATCGTCGTCGTACTTCCCGATTTCGGTAGTCGGTACTACACGCTGAATTTCCTGGACGCCTACAGCAACGCCAGTAATGTCAGTCGGCGTACGCACCCCGAACAGCCGCGTGCGTTGCTCTTGGCGTGTTCGGACTGGACCGGTTCGGTGCCCCAAGGTATCGAGGTGTTCAGAGTCGCCACACCGATCACGTGGCTCCTGATGCGGATACAGGCGTTCGGAGATTCGGACCTGCCGACCGTGCACAGTCTGCAGGATGCGGTCACGATCGACGCACCGACCGCGTCGGCACACGCGTGGCCGGTGGTCGATGCTCGTTCGGTAGAAGTCTCGTCGGCGGCGTTCTTCGCTGCCCTCGATGTGTCGATGACGGTGAACGGAGTCCCGTTCACCGACGTAGCCCACGTGCACCAGTTTCGGCATCTCGGTGTGGGTACGGGCACCTTTTCTGTGCACGACCTCGATGAGGCCACACGGAAAGGCATGGAAATGGGCTTCGAGACAGCGATGGCGATGTTGTCCCGGTCTCGATCGCTGCTGGGTCGTCGCACCGATTCCGGCTGGACGCGGGTGCTCGGCAAGGGTGCCCACGGGCACAACTTTGTTGCACGTGCGGTCATGAACTACGTCGGTCTCGGCGCGAACGTTGTCGAGGAGAACTGCTCTTACAACACCTATGTCGACAACGATGGACAACGCCTGTCGTGTGAAGGCGGCGATCGATACGGAATCGAGTTCGTCACATCCCCACCGGCACAGGCTTTTTGGAGCATCACGCTGTACGACGCAGATACCGGTTGGTTGTACGACGCGCCTGGGAAGAAACACTCGGCAGGTTCAGCGGTCAATGGAGGCGATGGAGCCGCAGGACCGTCGACCATCACGGTGAGCGCATCGCCGCCCACGACCGACAGTCCCGCTCACGCCTGGCTTCCGGCTCCCCAGAATCCGTTCTTTCTGGTCCTGAGGATCTATCAACCGGCCGAGGATGCCCTGAGCGAGAAATGGACGCCGCCGCGCGTCGTGCGGTCGATTGCCGGACCCCTCTGAGCCGGTGCGTCGGAGATTCACAGTCGGCAGAGCGTCTTTCCGCTCGTTCGCCCGTTGAGTAGGTCGACCAGTGCGGTGGAGGCGTGCTCGAGGCCGTCGTAGACCGATTCCTCGTAGATCATGGTTCCGTCGGTCAGTCGGCTTCCGACAGTGGATCGCATTCTGTCGTAGAGATGGACGAACGAACCGGCTCGAAATCCTCGTACCGACAAGCTCTTGGCCGTGATCTGAAACAGGTTCGACGGCAACGTGTTCGATGTTTCGTAGGTGGAAATTGCCCCGCACATCGCGACGCGTCCTTCGGGGCGAAGTGCGTCGAGCGCAGCGACGAAGTGGGAGCCGCCGACGTTGTCGAAGTATGCGTCGATCCCGTCCGGGGCAGCGCGCGCGAGCAGGCTGTTCATGCCGCCGTCGTGGTAATCGAACGAGCGGGAGGCTCCGAGGGCATCGACCAGGTGATCGGCCTTGCGTCGGCTGCCTGCGGACGCGATCACCGTGCACCCGTGGTGGGCGGCGAGCTGGGTAGCGATACTGCCGACTGCTCCTGCCGCGGCCGAGATCCAGACGGTATCGGACGGTCGAATGTCCATGACCTCGAAGAGGCCGACATAAGCCGTGAGGCCGGAACTACCCAGCGGACCGAGAAACCACTGTTGGGGCCAGTCGTGGGTGTCGATTCTGGTGAGGGTGCCCGCGCCGCCCAATCCGCCGGCCGCGGCGGAGACCACTGCGAAGTCGCGGTAGCCGTGCATGTGCGACACCAGATCCCCGGGCCTGAAGTTCTCGTGCCGTGACTCGACGACGATGCCGAGCGCCAACCCCACCAAGGCATCTCCGATCCCGAGGGGTGGTAGGTACCCGGACGGTGCCGATTCACCGAGGCGCAGTCGAATCGACGGATCGATCGAGAGCCACGTATTTCGTACCAGCACTTCGCCATCGAGCAGTGGGGCGAGTTGGATGTCAGTCAGCTCCAGATGCTCGGTTGTGAGTTTTCCGCTGGGGTGGGCGGCGAGGCAGAGTGCTCGGCTGATCATGGTCTTCGATGACGTCCCTTCGAATGTAGTAATGCGGAAAACGCGACAATCCTTCCGCAACTGAATTAGGTTCAAGTGTAGGCCGCGTCCGAAAGGTGACACAGGTGAATTCGTCGAATCACATCAGTTTCTTTGCGCCGATGCGTATTCCGAAGTTGCGGCGGATGTTGGGCTTCGAGCTGAGCGCCAGTGTCGGCGTGTGGATCCTGGTTCTCGCTGCGCAGTGGACGCTCACCGAGTCGGGGGAGTCCGCGCTGGTGGTCTCTTCGGTCCAGTTCGCCGCCAGTGCGCCGTTCTTTCTCCTGGCTTTACCGATCGGTGCCATCGCGGAGTTCGCCGGTCATCGACTGTTGCTCGCGGGCACTGCAATCGCTTTACTGGTGGCGTCGGTTGTCATGACGGCGCTGCAGCTGCTCGGCCTGTCCTCCACCCCAGCTTTGATTACCTCCGTGTTTCTCGCCGGATGCGGACTCGCGTCGGTGGCAATCGTGTGGCAGGCGCTGCTTCCTCATCTGGTGCCGACCGACATGATGGCAGTCGTCCCCGCAATCGACGGTGCCATCTTCAACGGGGCGCGCGCAGTCGGACCGGTGATCGGGGGCGCGATACTCGCATGGTGGGGTTCGAGCGGTGCATTTGCGACTGTTGCCGCGTTGTTCGCAATCTGTGTCGTCGTGGCCGTCACTCAGGTGCCGCCCGAATCCGGAAAGAAGCCCAAGACCGAATCCGTACACCACGCGGTGGGGGTGAGTCTGCGGTTCATTCGGCATTCGCGGTGGACACGGCGACTGTTGTTGCGGGTCATCTCGTTCGGAATTCCGGCGAGTGCCCTGTGGGCGTTGCTACCGGTGGTGGCATACGAACGACTACATGCGTCGTCGGTTCAGTTCGGTGTCCTCTCGGGTGCCATCGGGATCGGTGCGGTGGCCGGGACCGTCGCATTGATGCCTCTCCGTGGACGGTTGAGCTGGAACACCTTCGTAGCGATCGGTTCGGTTGCTTACGCGGCGGTACTGGCGGGCATCGTGCTCGTGCCGTCGGTGAATGTGGTCTTCGTGCTGCTGGTCATCGTGGGTGCGGCGTGGGTTGCGATCCAGAGCACCTGGATGATCGCTACCCACGCTGTGATGCCGAAGTGGATAAAGTCGCGTGTCATCGCATTCGTGATGCTGACCTTTCAGGGCAGTCAGGCAATAGGAGCGCTCCTGTGGGGGTTTCTGGCCGACGCGGTCGGTCTCGTTGCTGCAGTGATCGTCTCGGCGACCGCCATGTCGGTCTCCGCAGTAGAGATTCTCAGACGGGGGATTCTGCCGAGCGAATCGATTGCACCGGATCTGTCGGGAGGGGCAGGTCCGCCGGTGCTCTCGACCGAATTCGACGGCCGCCGGATAACCGTCGAAACGACGTATGTCGTCGATCCGGAAAAGCTGACGCAGTTCATCGCCGACGTCGAACCCCTGCGCTCGTCCAGACTCCGGCTCGGGGCCATACGGTGGTCCTGTGCGCAGATGTCTAGCACCAGAGCAACATTCGTCGAGCTGTGCACTTTCGAGAATTGGTCGGAGTATGCCGCTCAGGAGACGGAGAGGCTGACGGTGCCCGAGTACCGCATCAGGACCGCGATAGCCTCGCACCTGGCGGCCGAACCACAGGTACGAGTGCTGGTGGATGTGGCACCGCGATAGTGGCGCACCGGCAGCCACATCCACCGACGTTCAGTTGAACTTGCTTTCCCACTCCTGCTGGAACTGCGAGACCTTCTCAGGCGTCAGCGAATTCGAATCGGGCAGCGAAATGTCCTGAGCCGACCCGACCGAGTTCTCGACATCTGGCAGTGCGCTGCCGTACCCCTTCGACAGGGCGCGTTGCCCCTCCGTCGACACCATGAAGTCGGCCAGCACTTGCGCGGCGTTGGGATGCGGAGCCGACGACAGCACGTGGGAGTAGTACGCCGCACCCCACGCCGGATCGGGAAGTGTCCAGTCGACCGGTGCGCCGGCGTCCTTCTCTCGGACCAGTGGGGGAACCATCGGCGACGCGGCGATCTCGCCCGAGCTCAATGCCTGCGCCACGGCCAACGTGCCCGGATACACCCGCGGTTCCTGCGCGGCGAGCTTGTCCAGGAAACCGCCACCGGTCCAGTTCTCGTCGAAGAACCGATACTCGTCGACAACGGCGGCGAACCCCGCAGGGTTCACGACGCCTATCCGGCCTTTCAACGCAGGATCCAACAGATCCTCCGGGGACGACAGCCCGGCAGGAACGGCATCGGTGTTCCATCCCAGTGCGAATATTGCTGCGCTCGTGAGGAAGAACGTGTCGTTCAGCATGCTCGTCGACCGAGCGTACGCCGGGTCGTCGAAGGTCGGCCCGACTACCGGCGTCGAGTAAGTACCCGATTCGGACGCATTCGTGATCCATGCGGCATCGGTCGACATGTGTACGTCGGCAGTTCCACGGCCGGTGCGTGCTTCGGTCTCCACGCGCGGGTTGAGCTCGACGTCACTGCCCCGCGTGAACTCGAGATCGATGTCGGGATACTTCGACTCGAAGGCGGTCTCGAGTAGCGCGAGGTTCTCGGGATGCTGACTGGAGTACAGGTACACGGTTCCTTCATCGTCGGCCGCGGCCACGACGTCGTCCCACGTGCCTTGCACCGGTGCGGATCCGGCTTCCTGCGAGGATTGCCCGCACGCCGCAGCAACGACAGTCACCGCTGCGATCCCGGCGGACATCACCGATCGACGTACTGCGTTCACAGCATTCTCTTTTCGTTCAGGACACGAGTGTATGGACGCGCTCTCCGCGTAGTGCTTTGTTCACCAACGACTGTGGTGGCTCGAAGTGAGCCCCGTACTTCGACGCCAACTCGCGCGCTCGGTCGACGAAGCCGGACAGCCCGCCGTCGTATTGATCGATGTACTGGATCACGCCCCCGGTCCACGACGGGAATCCGATACCCAGCAGGGACCCGATGTTCGCATCGGCCACGCTCGTCAACACACCTTCGTCGAGGCACTTGACCGCCTCGATCGCCTCGGCGAACAGCATCCGTTCCTGCATGTCCACAAAAGGAATTCGAGTCGAACCCGAATCGAAAGACGCACGCACGCCCGGCCAGATCCCGGTTCTCGTGCCCGATTCGTCATAGCTGTAGAAACCGCCGCCGCCGGCACGCCCGGGGCGGTCGAGTTCTCCGACCATCTTGTCCATCACCGCATCCGAGCCGTGTCGGCGAGGTGGCTTGCCTTCGCTCGCCAGCGCGCGTTCGTTCTCCTTGCGGATCTTCTGCGACAGGGACAAGGTCACCTGGTCCATCAACTGCAGCGGTGGGACGGGGTAGCCGGCCTGCGCGCCTGCCTGTTCGATGAAGACCGGGTTGACGCCCTCGCCGACCGCGGCCATCGCTTCGTCGAGGAACGCGCCGATCACTCGCGAGGTGAAGAAGCCCCGACTGTCGTTGACGACGATGGGGGTCTTGCCGATCTGGAACACGAAATCGACGACCTTGGCCACTGTCGAGTCGGAAGTTTCCCGGCCACGGATGATTTCGACCAGGGGCATTTTGTCGGCAGGGGAGAAGAAGTGGATTCCGATGAAATTCTCGGGCCGGCTGACGCCGTCGGCCAGGATCGAAATGGGAAGCTGGGAGGTGTTGGAGCCCAGGACCACTTCGGCGGGAACGATACCGTCGAGCTCCCCGAAGATCCGAGTCTTGACGTCCACGGACTCGAATGCGGCTTCGATCACGAGATCGACTGCGGCGCAGTCGGTCGCATCTGCCGTCGGCCGAATCCGGTCGAGCAGTGCCGTCGACCGCTCAGCTGTCGTCGACCCCCGCTCGAGGGCTTTCGCTTCGAGCTTCTCGGCGTAGAGTTTTCCGCGGTCAGCAGCGGCCTGGTCGAGGTCTTTCAATACGACCTCGATACCGGCCCTGGCGCACACATAGGCGATCGCGGCACCCATCATTCCGGCCCCGACGACCGCCACGGTACGGGCGGTGAACGTGTCGTGCCCGGCCGGGCGTGACGTGCCGCGTCGGATGGTCTGCATGTCGAAGAAGTACGCACGAATCATGTTCTGTGCGACTCGATCGGTCATCAGAGAGACGAAGAAGCGAGTCTCGATGCGATCCGCAGTGTCGACGTCGACCGACGCGCACTCCGCCGCAGCGGCAAGGATTGCCCTCGGTGCCGGGGCGGGTGCGCCCTTGAGCTGCTTACGCAGCAATGCCGTTGTGGCCAGCAGATTCTGAGCAACGGCAGGATCGGTCGGTCCACCACCGGGAATCTCGAAGCCCTTGACGTCCCACGGCTGCACAGCCGACGGGTTCTCGGCGATCCACGCCTTCGCCGCCGGAATCAACTCGTCCACACCGGCAACGGTGGCGTCGATCAGCCCGAGCTTCGTCGCGGCGGCCATCGAGTGCTGCTGGCCTTTCGTCAACACCTTCGCCAGGGCGGCATCGATGCCCATCAGTCGGATCGTTCTGACGATCCCGCCGCCCCCGGGCAACAATCCGAGCGTGGCCTCGGGGAGACCGATTCGGGTGCCCGGCAGGTCCGCTGCGATGCGGTGATGGGTGTGCAACGCAATCTCGAAGCCGCCGCCGAGAGCTGCGCCGTTGATCGCGGCCACCACGGGGCGACCGAGAGTCTCGAGCCGTCGCAGAACGCCCTTGATCCCGTCGATCCGTTCGGTCAAGGCACGTGCGACGTCGCGCTTGTCTGCATCGCCGGGGTCGGCCGTCATGTCGCCCAGATCGCCGCCCGCGAAGAACGACTTCTTGGCCGACGTGATCACGACACCCGTGATGTCGTCCTTCTCGGCTTCGAGCCCGGTGAGCATGATCGTCGGTTCGCTGCCGACCTGTGCCGTGGCGACGATGCGGCCGCGCGGCACCAGACCGGCACGTGTTCCGGCCGCGGCACTGCCGATGAGAACCAGCGCGGCACCGTCGACGATGCCCGACGAATTACCGCCGGTGTGCACGTGATCGATACGTTCGACGTCGACGTACTTCTGCAGAGCGACGTCGTCGAAACCTGCCACCTTTCCCAGCGCGGCGAAGGCCGGCTTCAACCTGCCCAGGCTGTCCGTCGTGGTTCCCGGCCGTCTGTGCTCATCGTGATCGAGCAGGGTGACACCGTTGAAGTCCTCGACCGGAACGACGGATTTCTTGAAATGACCTGCATTCCAGGCTACCTCGGCGCGTCGTTGGGACTCCACGGCGTAGGTGTCCACGTCGTGGCGGGAGAACCCTTCGACCGTCGCAATCAGGTCGGCACCGATTCCCTGCGGAACGATGAAGAGGTCGTAGGCGGTGGCGGGGTCGGTGAACAAGGCACCACCGTCGCTGCCCATCGGAACCCGGGACATGGACTCGACGCCGCCGGCGATCACCAGATCGTCCCAGCCGGAGGCGATCTTCTGGGCGGCCAGGTTGGTCGCTTCGAGCCCGGACGCGCAGAAACGGTTGATCTGGGTGCCGGGGACCGATTCCGGGAGGCCCGCCACCAGTGCGGCTGCGCGTGAGATGACCGCGCCCTGTTCTCCGACCGGTGAGACCACGCCGAGGATGACGTCGTCGATGTCGGCCGGATCCATATCGGGGAATCGAGCCCGGAGTTCGGTGATCAACCCCGCGACGAGGTCCACCGGCTTCACACCGTGCAGTGAGCCGTTGCGCCCTTTGCCTCGTGGGGTACGAATGGCCTCGAAAATCAGTGCTTGCTCAGGCATCTCGCTCTTTTCTTCTCTGTTTCGCGAGCCGATCGGCTCTTCAGTCGAACGCCAATTCCGGCGTGCGGGCGATGAGCAACCGTCGGACACGTCCGCTGTCGTCGAGCTGTGCCGAGGCGTTGAACGATGCCTCGAAGGCTCCGTTGCGGGTGGTCCGTCCCAGCACCATCTCGACGCCGTCGACCGAAGCGCCGCGGTCGAGATGGTGAACGAGGGTGCTCTTCTCGCGTTGCTGCAGGTAGGCGACGAGCCCGTCGCGGTCGCCCACGAACTCGGCTGCCTCGCCGTGTCCCTTGGAGAATTGAACGGACATACGAAAGTCTGTCGAGATCATGGTGAGGACCCGATCCGGGTCGTCGGAATCCATGTACTCGAACCAACGCAGCAGCGCGGGGGTCGGTTGCGTGTTCGCCGTCATCGTCGATCTCCTGCATCGGTATCGAGCAGTGCGAACTCGGCGTCGAACGAGACCTGGTACCGGTCGATCAGTCCGTCCGAGCGCACGTGCATGACCCCGACGAAATAGCCCGTGGTCCGATCGCCCTCGGTCACCGCGCCGTGTGCGAATTGCAGGTCCTCGTCGGCCGCAGATCTGAGAATTCGGTGCTGCCGACCGACGGGAGGCCGGCCGGACAGGTATTCGAGCATGGCGGCTCGCCCGGTCTTCCGATTGGCCCCGCTCGGCAGGATCATCGAGAAGTCGACATCCTCGGACAGCATCTCCACCGCCTCGTCCAGGTGGCCGGCGTCCAGGGTGGCGTAGTAGTCCACTATCTTCAATGGCATGAATTGAACTTAGTTCAGGTAAACCCTGTTTGTCGAGGGTTTCACCCGTTAGAGTTCGTTCAAGAATTGAATTCAACTCGAGTGGAGCGACATGACCTCATCTCACCGCGACGCACAAGTCCCCTGGCCTCGTTCGGAGCCGCCCGCGCTGACACCCGGTAGCGAGCAGGCCGAAATACGCGAGACCATCCGTGGCGTCCTCGCCAAGTACTCGACGATCGAGCAGGTGCGCGCCGCTGCGGACTCTGCCTCCGGCTACTCGGTCGACCTGTGGAAACGACTGGTCACCGACATGTCGGTGACCAGTCTTGCCGTGCCGGAGGCGACGGGTGGCCTCGGCTACGGAATGGTCGAGCTGGGCATCATCCTCGAGGAGTGCGGTCGCGCCCTGGTGGTCGAACCCGTCTATCAGCACGCAGCTGTGGGGGTTCGCGCCATGATGGAGGCGGGCAACTCGGATCTGCTCGAGGAAGTCCTCGACGGTACGACGGTTGCGGCTGTGAGTGCGCTGACCGCCGAGTCCGACGATCTCGACGCTCACCGTGCCGACGACGAATGGGTTCTCACCGGTCAGGTGCGGTTTGTCGTCGGGGGCGGCGGTGCCGATGTCATAGTCGTCAGCGCCCGCTCTCCCGAAGGGATCGCACTCTTCGCGGTATCCACGAAAAACGCGTCCACAGCGCATGATCGACGCGTCGTCGACTCGACCAGGCGACAGGCAGACATCTCGTTCGATCGCGCGTCCGCGAGGCTTCTGGTGCCGGTGGACCGAGCCGTCGATGCGATCGCACGGATACAGAACGTGGCGACTCTGGCGCTTGCCTGCGAGAACACCGGTATCGCCGACGCCCTGCTGCAGATGACGCTCGATCACGTCAAGACGCGTCATCAGTTCGGCCGTCCCATCGGTTCGTTCCAGGCGATCAAACACCGCCTGGCCGACATGTTGATCGAACTCGAGCGTGCCCGGTCGGCGGCGCGGTATGCCGCAGCGGTGCGCGACGAGGATCCCGACGAGGCGCGTCTGGCGATTGCCGTCGCGGGTGCTGTGTGTGGTGACGCCGCGGTGCATGTGGCCCACGAGGCCGTGCAACTGCACGGGGGAGTGGGGTTCACGTGGGAGCACTCGGCGCACAGCTACTTCCGCCGAGTTCTCGGAAACGAAGCGCTGCAGGGGGATTCGCGGGCACATCGCGCGCGGATCGCCGATTTCCTTGCCGTGTAGACCGATTGCTGCGTTCGGCGGGGATCGGCTATTGACGCCATCGCCCCGATGATCAATACTGAAGTGAATCCAGTTCAACTTGCACTCTCGAAAGGCTGTCACATGATCGACACCGACCACATTCTGTTGGAGAAGGACGGCGACGTCGCTCGCGTCTGGCTCAACCGCCCGCACAAGAAGAACGCTGTCACGGTGGAGCTGCTGCATCGTCTGGACGAAATCATCGTCGAGGTGGACAACGATCCGAACCTCAAGGTTCTCGTGCTCCGCGGAGTCAACAACACCTTCTGCTCGGGCTTCGACCTCGACGAATTGCTGTCGGACTTCATCGGCACCACCACCGCCATGGACGTCGCCGTCCTGTCGGCGAAGGTGTGCGATCGTCTGTACTCCATGAACACTCCCTCCGTTGCGGTGCTCGAGGGTTACGTCACCGCCGGTGGATTCGAACTGATGATTTCGTGCGACTTCGCTATCGCGGCCGACGACGCAAGAATTGGCGACTTCCACATCCGCCGTGCGTTGTTCGGTGGTGCCGGCCCCATCTACCGCCTGCCCCGCATGATCGGCATCCGGAAGACCAAGGAACTCATGCTGACCGGCAAGCTGCTCTCGGGCACCGAGGCCGTCGACTTCGACCTGATCAATGCGTCCGCGCCGGCCGAGGACCTCGACAAGACCGTCGACGAGTTCATCGGGAACCTCACTGACAAGAGCCCGTTCATGATGAAGCTGACCAAGATGTGCATCGACCGCGGCCTGGATGCGGACATTCAGTCGCTCATGGTCATGGAGCATCTCGCAGTCGGCAATGCGCTGCAGTCCGAGGACGGCAAGGAGGGCGTCACCGCATTCCTCGAGAAGCGCGAGCCCAAGTGGGTCGGGCGCTGACCCGCACCACGTCCGCGTTCTGACCGAAGAGCCCGAAAGGCAGCATCATGGAGCAGGCAACGGCCGTCGCACTCGAAGGCAGCAAGTGCACTGTGTGCAATACCGTGGCGTTCCCCGCGAGTGCGATGTGCAGCAGGTGTGCCACACCCACCGCGGAGAACATCATCCTGAGTACACGAGGTACCGTGTGGGCCTACACGATTCAGCGTTTCGCGCCCAAGTCTCCTCCATACGTACCACCGGTCGGCGGGTTCGTACCCTTCGCAGTCGGCTACGTGGAACTGCCTGAGGGCATCAAGATCGAAGCGATCATCGACTGTGAGAGCTTCGACGAACTGGATGGGGCACCGGTGCGTCTGACGTCCACCGCGCCGGTGCCCCGATTCGCGATCGACACACTCGGTCCGCGACCGGAATCGACAGGAATGACGCAGTGACACAGAATGTCTCGATCATCGGTGCCGGTCTGTCCAAATTCGGACGCCAGCCAGGAGTGTCCGGTCGTCAGATGGCCGTGACGGCGATCGGCAACGCGTTGCGCGATGCCGGTCTGGCCTGGCCGGACGTCCAGGTCGCGTTCGGTGGCAGTGACGGATCGGGTCTCGCCGATACTCTCGTCGCCGAACTCGGGTTCACCGGTATCCCATTCACCAACGTCAAGAACGGTTGCGCAACAGGCGGAAGCGCGTTGTTCTCGGCCGTCAACGCGGTGCGTTCGGGCTCCGCGGACGTCGCCTTGGCGGTGGGTTTCGACAAACATCCGCGCGGAGCGTTCGATCCACGACCGGCCGAATGGGGACTACCCGACGGTTACGGCGAGGCCGGCTTGATGGTGACCACCCAGTTCTTCGGTGCCAAGATCTCCCGCTACATGCGTCAGCACGCGATCTCGAGCGAGACATTGGCACGAGTGGCCGAAAAGGCCTACCGTAACGGGGTTTTGAACCCCAACGCCTGGCGTCGGGAAGCCATGGACGCCGCGACGATCGCCGAATCCGACATGGTCAACGATCCACTCACTCGATACATGTTCTGCTCGCCGGGTGAGGGGGCAGCGGCGATTGTCGTTGCCAGCGAGGAATACGTCGCGCGTGCGGGCGGTCGTCCGATCAAGCTCGCCGCCATCACCCACCGGACCCGCCGATTCGGATCCTTCGAGGTGTTCAGTCCGGCCATCCAAGGTGAGGGCGAGCCGACCAGTGTGAGCGCCGACGCTGCACGCGCAGCCTTCGAGCAGGCCGGTATCACCCCGCAGGACGTCGACGTCGCGCAGCTTCAGGACACCGAGAGCGGCGCCGAGATCATGCACATGGCCGAATGTGGGTTCTGTGAGCCCGGCGAGCAGGAAGCCCTGATCGCGGCGGGGGAAACCGACATCGGTGGGCGACTGCCGATCAACACCGACGGCGGATGCATCGCGAACGGAGAACCCATCGGGGCCTCCGGTCTCCGCCAGGTCCACGAGATCGTCACCCAGTTGCGTGGCGAGGCCGGCGAACGCCAGGTGCCCGGCAATCCGCGAGTGGGCTTCACTCACGTATACGGCGCACCGGGCATCAGCGCCTGCACCGTGCTGACAGTCTGACCCGACACGAACCCGAGGCAATACAGTGACACAAGGAACAATTCCGGATATCGGCGAATTCGCCGGCCAGGCAACCGAGTGGCTGAAAACCGTCGCGGCACCGCGAACAGACTCCGTCTGGGGCGTCGGTCCCGACACGGTAGCCGTGTTCGAGAACTGGACCGCGGAGGAAGAGCAGGCGCACACCGACGAAATCGCTGCGTACGAACAGTCGAAGTTCGATGCCGGGTGGGGCGCGTTGAACTCACCGATCGAGTACGGCGGCCGCGATCTGCCACTGTCGTACGTACTGGCATTCAGACGCGTCGAGGACATGTTCGACGTGCCCAAGAGGACCGAGATGTTCTCTGTCACTCAGCAGTTGGTGGCACCCACCATCGCGCAATGGGGAACCGAAGAGCAGCGGACGAGGTTCGTCCGCGCGATGCTTCGTGCCGACGTCATCGCATGTCAGTTGTTCTCCGAGACCGAGGCCGGTTCCGATCTGGCCGCGGTTCGGACACGCGCAACCCAGGCCGAGGACGGCTCGTGGACGATCGACGGGCACAAGGTGTGGACATCGGGTGCACTGGTCGCCGACTACGGAGTCGCACTGTGCCGAACCGATTCCACCGTCGCCAAGCACGCCGGTCTGACCATGTTCCTCGTACCGATGGACGCGCCGGGGGTGGACGTACGTCCCATTCGTCAGATGACGGGGGGAAGCTCCTTCAACGAGGTGTACCTCGACGGCGTGCACCTGAGCGACGACTACCGGCTGGGGCCGGTCGGTAAGGGCTGGCAGGTCGCACTGACAGTGCTCGCGGCCGAACGTCTCGACGGCGGAAACCTCGGGCTCGCGAACGCGGATCGCGCTGTGGCCCTTGCCCAGAACCTCGGTCGCGAGTTGACCGAGATCGAGCGCGACGCCGTGGCCGATCTGGTCACGCGTAGTTTCGTGCAACGAATCGGCAACATGAGAGTCGCCGGTGCCGTCATCGCCGGCAACGACCCAGGTCCGGAAGCGTCACTGGGAAAGCTGCTGGCCACCGACACGATGGCCAGGACCTCCGAAGTCGCGCGGTTGCTGCTCGGGCGTGAACTGACGTCGGACTCGGGAGGGTGGGGCACGTTCGCGTGGTCCGAGCACCTACTTGGGGCCCCGGGCTATCGAATTGCCGGCGGCACCGACGAGATTCAGCACAACATCATCGCCGAGCGTGTGCTCGGTCTGCCGAGAGAGCCGCGACCATGACCGAATCCTCACTGCGCGCACGCGTGACTGCGGCGCTGCACACCGAGCTGGACGTCACCGTCAGCACATTCGAACCGCTCCTCGGTGGCCATTCCGGATTGACCTATCGGGTGGGAACGTCCGGCGGCGACTTCGTCGTCAAGGCGGTCCCGGAAGGGCAGCGCTCGGTCGGGCGGCACGACATGCTCCGGCAGGCCTCGATTCTGCGCGCGTTGGCCGATACAGATGTGCCGGTACCGGCCATCGTGGCGGTCGACGAGCAGGAACCGGCGTGGTTCGCGATGGAACTCGTCGCCGGCGAGTCACTCGAACCCGTGCTCGACGACCCCGAGGTGGAACCGAGTATCGCGGCCGCACGAATGCGGCGAGCGGCAGAGGTACTGCCGGCGTTGCACGCCGTTCCGCTCGCGCGCATTCCCGATACGGGTGACATCCTCTCGCCGGCAGACGAATTGGATCGCTGGTCCAAGACGCTCGCTGCGGTTCCCGTGGAACTCGTCGAGGGTGCCGACGAGTTGGTTCGACTGCTTCGCCACGACATTCCGGCGGCGATCACACCCACACTCGTGCACGGGGACTATCGGCTGGGAAACATCATTTCCGACGGTCTCGAGCCGGCGGCTCTCATCGACTGGGAGATCTGGAGCGCAGGTGATCCACGTGTCGAACTGGGGTGGTTTCTCGTCTTCGCCGACGGCACCAACTTTCCCGGTGTCGGCCGCGACGTGCCCGGTCTGCCCAGCACCGACGAACTGATCGCCTGCTACACCGGGCGCGGCCCGGCGCTGCCGGACATGACATGGTTCGACGCCCTGGGACGGCTCAAGATGGCGGCGATCATGGGCCACAACCTGCGTCGGCACCGCGAGGGTCGCCACATCGACCCGGATCAGGAAAAGCTGCCCGCGACCATCCGCAGGTTGATCGACACCGGCACCGCATTGCTCGCGCGCTGACGCACCATCACTCGACAGGAGCACACGGAAGTGGACTTTTCCTACTCACAGCGGACGGCCGAATTGTCGGCCACGCTCGAGACATTCATGAACGATCACGTCTATCCGGCCGAGAGTGTCTACGACGCTCAGATCGCCGCGAACGACAATCCGCACGAGCAACCGCAGATCATGCGGGATCTGCAGGCACGCGCTCGTGATCTGGGGCTGTGGAATCTGTTCATGACCCACGACGACCTCGGTGCGGGACTGACCAATCTCGAATACGCGCCGCTCGCCGAGATCGTGGGCCGTTCCATCATCGGGAACGAGGCGATCAACTGCTCGGCACCCGATACCGGCAACATGGAAATTCTGGCCATGTACGGCACGGAGGAGCAGAAGGAGCAGTGGCTGAAGCCGTTGTTGGACTGCTCCATTCGCTCTGCGTTCGCCATGACCGAACCCGATGTCGCCAGCTCGGACGCCACCAACATCACCTCGACCATCACTCGCGACGGGGACGAGTACGTCGTCAACGGCCGAAAGTGGTACACCTCCGGCGTTCTCGATCCCGACTGCAAGCTCATGATCTTCATGGGGAAGTCGGATCCGGACAGTTCCACCTACCGCCGGCAGAGCATGATTCTGGTTCCCGCCGACGCTCCCGGCGTAGAGGTGGTGCGCGACCTGCCCATGTTCGGGTTCCAGGATCGCTTGGGGCACGGCGAAGTTCAGTTCACCGACGTGCGCGTGCCCGCTGCCAACATGCTGGGAGAGGAGGGCGACGGATTCGCCATCGCACAGGGCCGACTCGGCCCCGGCCGCATGCACTACGCCATGCGGGCGATCGGCATGGCCGAGCGCGCTCTGGAGATGATGTGTCGGCGCTCGCTCGTTCGGCAGGCGTTCGGCGGACCGTTGTCCGATCAAGGTGTGGTGCGTGAGTGGATTGCACGCAGCCGTCTGGAGATCGACCAGATCCGGTTGTTGGTATTGAAGTCGGCATGGTTGATGGATACCGCCGGAAATGCCTCGGCTCGTTCGGAAGTGGCCGCGATCAAGGTGGCGGCGATGGAAGTTGCCCACAAGGTCGTCGACCGAGCGGTGCAGACCTACGGCGCTGCTGGAGTCAGCAACGACACCATTCTCGCTCGGCTGTATGCCATCACCCGAGCTCTGCAGATTGCCGACGGCCCCAACGAGGTCCATCTGCGGACCATCGCCCGATTAGAGGTGAAGAGGTACTCATGAGCACACCGAAATTGAGCGGCAAGGTCGCCTTGGTGACAGGAGCGAGCCGTGGCCTCGGTCTGGCGATCGCGCGCGGACTGAAGGACGCGGGCGCGACGGTCATCGTGTCGAGCCGCAAACTCGACGCCTGCGAGAGTGCAGTCGCGAGCCTGGGTGACTCGGGCCCGGGCAGCGCACATCCGTACGCGCTGCACGTCGGGCACTGGGACAGCATCGAACCGGCCGTCGACGACATCATCACGCGATTCGGTGGCCTGGACATCGTCGTCAACAACGCCGGGATCGCACCGTTGGCCGAGAACCTCGTGTCGGTCACCGAAGGACTGTGGGACAAAACGATCGAGGTCAATCTCAAGGGACCGTTCCGACTGATGGCCGTGGCAGGGGACCGGATGGTCTCTGCGGGCGGTGGATCCATCATCAACATCTCGAGTATCGGAGCCGAGCGGCCCAGCCCGCCCGAGGCGATGTATGCAGCGGCGAAGAACGGGCTCAACGCGCTGACCCGGGCGTTTGCCCAGGAGTACGCACCCACCGTGCGCGTGAACTGTGTGATGCCGGGCGGTTTCGCCACCGACATGTCCGAGAACTGGGACGAGGAGTTCATCGGCAAGATCGTCGATCGGCTCCCGGCCGGAAGGTTGGGGCGGCCCGAGGAGATCGCCGGATTGATCACTCACCTGGCTTCCGACGAAGCCGGATACACCACAGGCGCAATCATTCCGGTCGACGGCGGCCGAACCTCCGTCTACTGACCGATCATTCGATCTGTCCGACAATCAGTTTGGAAGTGGACACATGACCCAGGACATGTTCTCGCTGACCGATCGCGTCGCTGTGGTCACCGGTGCTTCGTCGGGGCTCGGCCTCGGTTTCGCCCGGGCTCTCGCAGGGGCCGGCGCAACCGTGTACGCCGCCGCGCGACGGCTCGACCGCCTCGAAGCGTTGTCGGCCGAGATCCCGGCCATCGTGCCCGTTCGATGCGATGTCACCGACGACGGAGACCGAAGGGCTCTCGTCGACCGTTGCTTCGACGAATCCGGCCGGCTCGATGTCTTGATCAACAATGCCGGAAAGCCCGGTCCGCCCAACGCCGAGGACGAGACGGTGGACGGTTTCCAGTCCATCCTCGACGTCAACCTCGTCGCCGGTTTCCATCTGGCCACCTACGCGGTGAGCAAGATTCCGAGCGGTGTCGCGGCCTCGATCATCAACATCTCCTCGGTGATCGGCCTGGTGTCCACGGCTCCCATCGGGGGTGCAAGTTATGCGGCGTCGAAGGCAGGCACGCTCGGCCTCACCCGTGAACTCGCCGGTCAGTGGGGTCGCCGAGGCATTCGCGTCAACGCCGTCGTACCGGGGTGGTTCGATACGGAGATGACCGATGGCCTGTTCACCAACGACAAGTCCGCGGGGTGGGTGCGTCGGAACACCATGCTGGGACGCGGCGGCGTCGACGGTGAGATCGACGGTGCCGTGCTGTTTCTGGCCTCGGACGCCAGCTCCTACATGACGGGTCAGACCCTGGTGGTCGACGGCGGATGGACGGCTCGCTGATGTTGGCCGTGCAGGTCCGCGAGTGGGGGAGCGCACCGGAGTTCCGGGAGGTGCCGGACCCGGTGCCGACCGGGCACGAATTCTTGATCCAGGTGGACGCAGCCGGACTGTGCGGATCCGATCTGCACGTGATGAATTCCAGCGCAGAGACTTTCGACTACGACCTGCCGCTGACGCTGGGGCACGAAGTGGCCGGAACGGTCGTCTCCGCGGGACCGACGGCAGACCCTTCCTGGATCGGTCGCGCCGTGGTGGTACACGGAATCTGGAGCTGCGGAACGTGCCCGAACTGTCTGCGGGGCCGAGAGAACTACTGTCGTAGCCTCGCTCGGCGTCCCGACGGTCGGCTGGCCCCCATCGGAAACGGTCTGGGGTACCCGGGCGGCATCGCAGAGCTGATGTTGGTGCCGTCCGAGCGTGTACTGGTTCCGATCGGTGATCTCGATCCTCTCGGTGCCGCGCCTCTGGCGGACGCGGCACTGACCGCCTATCACGCCATTCGTACCAACTCCGCCGTGATCGACGACCGAAGCAACGCGGTCGTGATCGGAGTCGGCGGTCTCGGCCACCTTGCCCTGCAGATCCTGCGCACCATGGGCGTACCGCACATCATCGCCATCGACTCCAAGGCCGATGCCGCTGCCCTGGCCGAGTCCTCGGGAGCACACGAGTTCTACGACAGCGTTTCCGCTGCGGCGCAACGGGTCGCATCACTGGACGGTGCGGATCTCGTCCTCGACTTCGTCGGCGCGCAGACCACGACCGCGCCGGCGGCCGACTTGCTTCGTTCAGGTGGGTCACTCGTGGTGGTAGGAAGTGCCGGCGGCCGACTGACAGCCGGGAAGGACGTCGGCCTGGCCGCGGGATGGACAGTGGATGCACCGTTCTGGGGCACTCGCGCCGATCTGGAAGCTGTTGTCGCACTTGCGCAGGACGGTCAGTTGCATGCTGAGATCACCACTTTCCCGTTCACCGAGGCGATCTCGGCCTACGACCGGTTGCGGGATGGATCCGTCACCGGCCGTGCAGTTCTCGACATGAGTGCATCACGTACCAGGAAAGAGTCACACCAGTGAAACGGCTTGCCCGCGAAATGGTCATCCGCGCCGAACAGACCCCCGATGCCGTCGCAGTCGTCGACGAGGACGGCAGTCACACGATCGAGACCGTGGTCGAGGCCGCGACATCCCTTGCCGACGCGTTCGGCGGGATCGATCCGAGCCCGCCGACCGTCGTGATTCAGGCGGACAACACCTGGGGCACCGTCGCGGCTGCCCTCGCAGTCGGTCTCGCCGGCGGTGTGGTTGCGGTGGTCAGCCCGCACGCAACAGAGTCCGAGTTCGCGCTGGCACTGGAGGACATCCGACCGGACATCGTCGTCGGAACGTCCGAGACCCTGCGTCATTGGGGTGTGCCCGACGAGCAATTTCCGGTGGACAAGCCCGCCTTCGGCCCCTACCGCGTGCGGGCATCGAATGCACCGTTCGCCTCCGTCGCCCGATGGAACGGAGGCGATGCGATTGCGATGACCTCGGGTTCGACCGGCCGGCCCAAGTGCGTGGTGCAATCCGAGGACGCGATCAGGTATGCGTCTCGATCCACCATCGATGCCGTCGGCCTCCGCCCGGGCGAGGCGATCGGTGCCTTCGTGCCGTTGTCGTCGGTCGCCGCCTTCTGCTTCGGCATGTACCTGCCTGCACTGCTCGGAGGCCCGATGGTCGCCATCGGGAAGTGGTCCCCGGACGCGGCTCTGCGGGCAGCGCAGGAACACCGGATTGCCTGGACGATGCTGGTACCGACCATGGCGCTTCAGCTTTCGGTCGCCCCGGACTCCGAGGCCGCACTGGATACGATGCGCGCAATGACGGTCGGCGGTGGACCGATGAACGAGCGCGCCCTCGCCAAGGCCGAACAGTGGCTGCACACCACATTTCTCCGGGTATTCGGAATGTCCGAGTGCCTGGGCCACACGACACCTGCCCTCGACGACCCGGTGTCGATCCGCCTCGGACGCGACGGTCGGCCGTTTCCCGGCACCACCGTGCGAGCCGTGGACTCGGATGGGCGTCCGCTCCCTTCGGACGATATCGGTGCCGCCCAGGTCAAGGGCCCGTCACTGTTCGTCGGGTACGCCCGCGCCGGGACTCCGGTCCCGCCCGAGCTGACGCCCGACGGTTTTCTTCCGACCGGTGATCTGGTGGAGGTCGCGTCGGACGGCTCGATTCGCGTCATGGGTCGGCAGAAACAGATCATCATTCGCGGTGGCCGCAACATCGACATCAACGAGGTCGAGTCGGCGATTGCCTCGCTGCAGTCCGTCGTGCAGGTCTGTGTCGTAGCGGTACCGGACGACCTGCTGGGGGAGCGCGCAGCAGCGCTCGTGGTCACCGGTGGTGAGGAGCTCGAACTCGAGGACGTCACCGCGCAGTTGGCCAAGGACGACTTTCCCAAGTCGAAGTGGCCGGAATTCGTCTTCACCGTCGCCGACCTGCCGCAGAATCGCGTCGGAAAACTGTCCCGGCCCGATGCGACGGCACTGGCTCGACAGCTTGCTGCCGCAACTGACTCGAATTCACATCGAAAAATGTAAACTCCGACCGAGGCTGGATTCGTTCTATCAGTAGGGGCAATCATGACCGTAGGAACCGACGTTCGGCGCGAGAGCCCGCGGTCCAAGCGAACGCGGATTCTGTCGGCGGCTATCGACCACTTCGGCAAAGTGGGATACGAGCACACCAAGTGGGCGTCCATCGCCGACGAGGTCGGCATCGGTCAGACTGCGCTGTACCACTACTTCGAGTCCAAAGCGCATTGTCTGCTGACGATCATGCGCATCGAACTCGCGGACTCTGCCGCCCGGTTCGTGGCGGCCACCGACGGCGTGACGCACGCCGAGGATGCACTGCGCGCGGCGATCGCCGCGTCGTTGGCTGCGTCTCCTCAGGACGCCTTGGCGCGTCGCATTCTGCACAACCACATGGATCTTCTGGCGACCGAACGTCAGTCGGCGAAGGAAGAGGCCGAACGAGTAGAGTGCCGCGCACTCGTTCAACGGATCGAGCAGGATTGGACCGCCCTGGTCGGTCGGGGAATCGATGCGGGCCAGTTCGCCGAGTCGAATCCGACGATGTCCGCGCGGCTGGTACTCGCCCTGGTGGTCAGCGTATGGCGGTGGTATCGCCCCGACGGGCGTCTGACGATCGACGACATCACCACGCTGGTCACCGACGCCGCCATCCGAGTGGTCCGCAAGTAGCACCCGAGAGCGGTGTCTGCCGCGGACCCGTACGACCACTCGAACTGAACAGAATTCACTTAGGAGAGCTATGTACAACCTGGTACTCATCGCCGCCCGACCGGAAGAGTGGACTCACGAGCAGTTCATCACCTGGTGGCGCGGTGAACATGCCGACGTCACGTACCCCCTGCCCGGATTGCTCCGCTGGCAGCACACCGAACTGGTCGAAGCGTTCGGTAGCAAATCCCAAGGGTGGGACGGATTATCGGTGCTCAGCTTCGAGTCACGCGACGCACTCGAGGCCGCACTGGCCAGTGACGAGTGGAAAGCCGCCGTCGCCCATGTCGGGACCATGGGTGGGCGACGGATGATGTGGTACGGCGACGAGAAGACGATGGTGCCCCTCGCGAGCGACGCGGGATGACGTCGTCGTGGGCCGAACCGGGCTGTTTTCCAGTAGCAGACGGCGTTCATCGCGTTCCTCTGCAGATGCCGCAGGACGGCCTGCGGGCGATCAATGTCTATGTGCTGGAGACTCATACGGGGCTGGTGCTGATCGACGGCGGTTGGCACCGGGCCTCCACCCACGACGAGCTGGTCGACGCCTTGTCTCGTATCGGACGTCGGCCGTCCGAGATTCACGATGTGTACGTCACCCACGTGCATCGTGATCACTACACGTTCGCGGTCGAGCTGCGTCGTCGATACGGAACCCGGGTGCATCTCGGTGCCGCAGAGGCGCCGGGCATCGAAGCGATCGGGCGACTGCGCAGCAACGTGCCGGTCAGCTCGATCCGCGAGCTCGAGCGAGCGGGAGCGTTCGAGATCGCTCGTACCGCGTCGGAGAGCGGGAAGGCCGAACCCTTCGAGGCCTCGGACTGGGAGCTACCGGACACGTGGTTGCAGCCCGGACCCCTCGACATTCCCGGCCATGCGGTTGTCGCCGCCCACACACCCGGGCATACCAAGGGCCACATGGTCTTTCATGACGCTGACCGAAACGTCTGCTACACCGGAGACCACGTCCTGCCGACGATCACTCCGTCGATCGGGTTCGAGCTCGGTGAGTGGGATCTCCCGCTGGCCAAGTACCTGACCTCTCTGACCGCGATGCTCGACGAACAGGACCGGACGATGTTGCCGTCGCACGGCCATCCGGGAGCCGGCGTGCACGAGCGTTGCCTGCAGCTGCTCGGACACCATGACCGCCGCCTCGCGGCTACCGCTGGCGTTGTCGAATCTGCCGGTCGTGCAACCGGATTGGACGTAGCGGCCGCTCTGACGTGGACGCGACACGAGCGATCCTTCGCAACCCTGGACAGCTTCAACCAGATGGTGGCGACCTGCGAGACGCTGGCGCACCTGGACGTTCTTGTCCAGCGCGGCAGGCTGTCGGCGCAGACCTCCAACGGGGTGGACTCCTTTACATCCTGCTGAAGCATCTTCGCCGACAGCCCTGCCGGATCGGTCAGTCGCAGGTCCATCCGCCGTCGACGTACAGTTCGGTCCCGGTGACGAACGTGGAGTCGTCTCCGGCCAGAAAGGCAACGGCAGCAGCCACTTCGGCCCCGGTTCCCAGTCGCCCCATCGGGGTGTGCGCGATCATGGCGCTGTGCCGTTCGGATCCCTCGTAGCGTTCGAGCAGCTGTGCGGTACCGATGAAGCCGGGATGGATGGAGTTGACGCGAACACCTTTGGTGGCCCAGTGCAGGGCCGCGTTCTTGGTCATGGTGCGGACAGCGCCTTTGGCCGCAGCGTAGGCAAAGCTGTTGCCGAGGCCGCCGACGCTGCCGAGGATGGAGCAGATGTTGACGATGGAGCCTCCGCCCGATCGCTCGACGTACGCACCCGCGTGCTTCATTCCGAGCCACGTCCCGGTCTGGCTGACTTCGACGACTCGGTTGTACCGGTCGAGATCCTCGTCGACCACCGTTCCGAGACTGCCGATGGCACCGTTGTTGACCACCGCGTCCAGCCGGCCGTACTGCGCGGCCACAGCCTCGACTGCGCTGTGCCACTGGTCCTCTCGGGTGATGTCCAAGCCGAGCGGTAGATGCCGTTCGGGCCCGTCCTGTGCGGCTACGAGTGCGCCGCACGCGGCACCGTCGACATCGGTCACCACGAGCACAGCGCCTTCCGAGGCCAGACGTTCGACGATCGCGGCGCCGATCCCTCCGGTTGCCCCGGTGACCAGAACGACCTTGTCCTGGAGCCGGGACCGCACGCCCGTCACAGCTTACTGAGCACGTTGCGGCCGCCGACGAGCATCGCCGCGGCGACACCGATCGTGGTGACGGCAGTCATCAGCAGTGCCATCGCAGCCACGAGCGGATAGGAGCCGTTCTGCCACATGTCGAACAGCAGTGTGCCCATCACCTGGGTGGTCGACGCTCGCACGAGAAGTGACGCGGCGAACTCGTGGGTCAGCAGAATGAACATGAGTGCGACGGCACTGAGAATCGTCGGACGCATCAGCGGCAACATGATTCGGATGTTGGTGACGAACGGCGACGCACCACTGGTGGCCGACGCCTCGGTGTACGTGTTGCCGAGCGACAGCATGGCCGTCATCTGCATCCTGGTCGAGAACGGCAGCATCAGCACGATGTACACGAGAATGATCACCGTTCTGGTTCCGTAGAGGATCAGGGGCGGCTCGGTGTACGTGAGCAGGAATCCGACGCCGAATATCACGGCCGGGATGCCCAGTGGCAGTGCGGTCATGAGGTCCGCGATCAGCGCGAGAATTCTGAACCGACGACCGCGGACGAGAAGGTTTGCCATCAGGTACCCGAGCGGAATACAGATCGCGACTGCGCCCAGTGAGGTCAGCACACTGGTCAGGACCGACTCCACCACCGCCGTCGTGTCCATCAGTGCCCGAAAGTTGTCCAGCGTCAACAGACTCAGCGACAACGATCCCGACCAGTACGGTGTCAACGAGACGATGATCAGACCGACCAGCGGGATGACCAAGGCGAAGAGTGCGAACACGACGATGGTGACCGTGGCCCACGTGGCTTTACCGGTGGAGGGAGCGAATGCCTTGCCGCCGTGCGTCACGAAGCGAGTCTGGTTGCCCAGCAACGCCTTCTGGGCCAGCACCAGCACGAGTCCGAAGATCACCAGCGGAGAGCCGGCGGCTGCAGCCGCGGCGAAGTCCGACGGGGACTCCGACACCCGGCGGTACATCTCGGTCGTCAGCACCTTGACGCCGGTGTTCGCACCCAGCAGAAGGGGACCGGTGAACTGGCCGAGTCCGAGGAGCAGCGCGATTCCGCCGCCGTAGATGAGGGACGGTCGAAGCAGTGGGAGGACGATCTTGAAAAAGATTCCCACCGTGGACGAACCGCTGACCTGTGCCGCTTCGAGGTGCTCGGAGCTGATGTTCTGCATGCCGGAGCTGACGAACAGGTATACGAACGACGTCAGACCGAAGCCGGTGAGCACGATGATCCACGGGACGGTGTACACGTCGATCGGTCCACTGTCCGATCCACTCCACCACGGCAACAGTCGCAGGACCACGTTGAGATAACCGGGCCCGGGAGACAGCAGGAACGCCCACCCGACCACGCTCGCCACCGCCGGCATCACGATCGGCAGGATGGGAATGACGCGAAGCCAACCCAGTTTTGCGGGGAGCCTGCTCGCAGCGAAGGCCAGCAACGTTCCCAGCACCATCGCGATGACCAAGGAACCCAGCGCCAATGCCACGGTGGTTCGAAGAGTGACGCCGATGTCGAAGCGGCCGTACTGGCTTCGGTATCCGGCAGCGCCGTCCTCGAAGGCCAGCATCTGCAGTTTCACCATGGGAAGCACGACCAGATAGGCCAGGATGGCGAGGACCGCGACGTAGCCGATTCGCGCGCGCCAGGTCGGCGAAACAGTCAACGATCGCTTACCGGGCGCCTCGGCAGACGCGGGACGTTCGGTGTCGACGGCGGTTGCCATCACGAGGTCTTTCCAGCGGAACCGACGAGCTCGGAGCTCATCGCGGAGGACGCGTCGGGAAGCGCGTACACCCGCAGGCACGACGGCGCGAAGCTGACGACAACGGGCTGCCCGGGTTTGCTACGCCGCAGTGCTGCACTGTGTTCGGCGGCCACGGCGCGCAGTGTCAACTGCTCGTCGCCGGTCTTGACTGCCACGTCGAAGTACCGACCGCCGTACTCGTACGTCACGAGTTCTGCGTGCAGGGCAATATTTCCGGGCGGCACCTGGTCGGTGTTGTCGTGCAACAGCACATCGTCGGGTCGGAACCTGGCCACAGCACTGGTGCCTTCGTCTGCGCGCTCGCGGACTGTCGCAGTCTGCAAATCGATGACGTCCGAGCCGCTCGTGACCCAGCCGTCGTGGCCGCGCCGAAGTTCGAGTCGATTGCCCATCCCGATGAACGCGGCGACGTATTCCGATGCCGGGTTCTCGAAGACGTGCTCGGGCTCGTCGTACTGCTCTATCTTTCCGGCCTTCATGATCGCGAGACGGTCACCGAGCGCGAAGGCTTCGGACTGGTCGTGAGTGACGAACACAGCGGTGAAACCGAGCTGTTGGTGTAGCTGGTGGATCTGAGACCGAACCTGGTCGCGCAGGCGTGCATCGAGGTTGCTCAGCGGCTCGTCGAACAGCACCAGATCGGGTTGGGCCACCAGCCCTCGTGCCACCGCGACACGTTGCTGCTGGCCGCCGCTGAGCTGCGATGGGTACCGGTCGAGCAGAGCGCCGCAGTCGACCATGTTCGCGGCTGTCTCGACAGCGCCGTCGGCAATCGCCTTCTTCAGTTTGCGCACTGTCAACGGGTACCGGATGTTCTCGGCGACCGTCATGTGGGGCCACAGCGCATACGACTGGAACACCATGCCGATGTTCCGCTTGTGTGCCGGCACATGGAGTTTCGACGACGCATCGAACACCGTCCGGCCCGCGAACGAAATGGAGCCGCCCTGGGGTGTCTCCAGTCCGGCGAGGCACCGCAGCGTCGTGGTCTTGCCGCAACCGCTCGGACCGAGCAGGACCAGAAATTCGCCCTGCTCGATCTCGAGGTCGAGGCTGTCCACGACGACGTTCGTACCGTACTTCTTCGTCAGTCCGGAGACCGCGAATCGAGAGGTCATTGCGTACTCACTTTCGGAGTATCGGTGTGCGTGGCTGTCACAGTGCATGTCGTGGTCCGTGCGCCGAGGCGACGTCGGGATCCGGGGAGGTTCAGCCCTGGAACAGGGTCTGCCATTCCTGTGAGTATTGCTCGACCTTTTCGGGCGTCAGTTCGGCGATGTCCGGTGATGCGATGTCCTGAGCTCGCGCGACCGCACCCTCGATATCGGGAAGGACGGCTGCATATCCGCCGTTCAACGCCTGCTGTCCCTCGGCCGTCACCATGAAATTCGCGAGTGCCTGCGCCGCGTTGGGATGCTGCGAAGCGCTGAGAACCTCTGTGTACCAGGGTGTTCCCCACGGACTGTCCGGCAACGCCCAGTCGACCGGTGCGCCTGCGGCGACCTCGGTGACGAGAGGCTGAACCATGGGACTGACCGTCACTTCACCCGAGGTCAGGGCTTGCGCTACTGCGAGTGCGCTGGGGTACACCCGCGGCGCGAGTTCGGCGATCTGGTTCCAGTAATCCTCACCGAAAGTCTTGGAGTAGTACTTGTACAGATCGACGTACGACGCGAACCCGGTGGGATTGACGATGCCGATCTTGCCCTGGAACTTCGGATCGATCAGGTCTTCCGGTGCGCTGACGCCGTCCGGCACCGCTGCAGTATTCCACCCGAGTCCGAACACCGCTGCGCTGGAGAGGAAGAACCGGTCGTTGATGACGCTGTCCGCCGGATCGAAAGCGGGCGCGTCCAGGTCGGGGCCGATGAGGTCGGTGGAGAATTGGCCGGATTCGGCGGCGTTCTCGATCCAGGCGGCGTCGGTGGTCATATGAACGTCGGCAATGCCGGTCCCCGTGCGGTTCTCCGTTTCGACCCTGGGGTTGATTTCGGAGTCGGTGCCGCGGACGTACTCCATGTCGATCTCTGGGTACGTCGCCTCGAACGCTGCTGTCAGCGCGTCGAGGTTGGCCGGCTTCTGGCTGGAGTAGAGCATCACGCTGCCCTCCTCCTTCGCGGCAGCGATCACGGCATCCCAATCGCCCTCGACCGGAGCGGACGCGGAGGAAGACGACCCCCCGCACGCGGTGAGGCCTACCAGTGCTGCCGTCGCTGCCACGGCAACCATCGTCGTCCTGAACTTGTTCATGCCTGCGTTCCTTTCGGGCACGTCGATCACTTCCCGCGGACTCGGCGAGTCATCGTAAGACGTGGATTCGGTCGACATCCGATCGCAGACTCGAACCGAGTGCGCGAAGCACCTGCAACGGTCGGCCAAACTGAACTGATGTCAGTTTGAAAGATAGCGTCATGCGTCTGTGATGTCAATCACCAGGTGAGGGGACGGGTGACGGGCCGCTCTACCTCGACAAGCCTCAACGTCGAGCCGATTCGGCTCCTCGGTTTCGGACATGCGACACCGATCGGCGTCCGACATTCAGATGTGAGGAGCCGATTCGGGAGGGTGGACAGAGGTCAGGTCCGGGCCATGCGGGAGCGGTCGTCCCAGTGACTCTGCGGGATCTCGGCGATGTCGAGCCCGCCGGCCGCGGCGAGTTCGGAGTTCTCGGCGACGAGTCGACCGCAAAGCCTCGCCGATTCGCCCCCCTACCAGCCGGTTGTCAGAACCCAGTCCAACGAGTCGACGAAGTAGTCGACCGAATCCTTCGAAACACACAGCGGCGGTTCGATCTCGAGCGCGTTCTGGAAGTGTTCAGAGAGGTGCTCCGTCGGTCGTGGCCAGGGCTCCTGCGACACCGCCGTCTGCGCAGCGCGCGACGGCGACGACGAGTGGCCCGTACGGTGCACGCCACTCGCTGTGCAGGGCATCGTACGAACCCGGTGGGATCGAGATCGCTCCCGTGGCGGCACTGCCCGACATGTTCAGCGGCACTCGCACACCGTCGACGAAGGCCTGTACGTCATCGACGGAACCGCCGTCGATCCGGACGACGAAGGTGAGCTCTTCGCCCGCGGAGCCCGGCCGAATCTGCACGTCGGTCACTGCGATGGCGGCATCCGATTCACCGGCGTGGCCGATACCGTCGAACACTTGCTCGTCGGTCAGTGCCGGGGTGCGTGCGGGTGCCACTCGTCGTGCCCCGAGGGCGTCGACGGAACGAGCGATCTGCAGCAGTGTCGTATCGGAGTAGGCAGCACCGGCGAGGGTCAAGCCGACCGGCATCGAGGTGTCGTTCATCGACCCCATGGGAACGGTGACGGTGGGTATGCCGAGGTGGCGAGGAACGAGGTTGCCGTTGGCGACCCAGACTCCGTTGCGCCAGGCGATATCTGCGGACGCGACGTCGACATCGGCGTCGGCGGGGCCCACGTCGGCAACGGCAGGAAAGATGACGGCGTCGAACCGATTGTCCTGCAACCACTTCTCGAAATCGACGCGGCGGACCTCTTCCAGTCCGCGCATCCCCGCCTCCACGGACGGAATACGGTCGAACGGCGTCACGCCTGCCGCCGCCATGGGAACGTAATCCGCCAGGTCGTAGGACGTGTCGAACGGCAGGATGCCGTAGCGATCGGGTAGCGCGCCGGTGGGGTGGGGGAAGATGCGCGCCCCGTCGGTCTCGGCCAGGCGGCTGAGTCCGGGTTGACCGTTCGCGGCCAAAAAGCTGTCGAACGCCCACACCGAGAGTTCCTCCAGCTCGCGTTCGAGGAACTCGGCGGGAACCAGGCCGCGGTCGACCATGGTCTGCGAATCCGGATGCAGGCCTTCGTAATTCTCCACGACGGGGAAGTCGGTTTCGATGACTTCTGCACCTGCAGCCACCAGATCGTCGCGCATGGTGCGCCACAGAGTCATCACCGAATCGCGGGTGTGGATCGGATACGCACTGTCGGGATCGCCGTTGACGTACAGGCGCGGGACGGCGAGTCGAAGTCCCTGCAGCGGCAGCGGCGGCAGATCGGTGAAGGACGTGGGCCTGACCTCCGACGCCCGGGGGATCGGAACCCAGTCCTGCATACGCCACAGGTCGCCCTCGGTGACCGCGTCGTCGGCCACGACCACGTCCAGCAGTTGAAGTAGGTCGTCGACCGTACGCGCATGTGGCACAACGACATCCATCGTAGGCACCAACGGCCAATTACCCCGCACCGAAATCACCCCGCGAGAGGGCGTGTAAGCGACGAGAGCGTTGTTCGACGCGGGCGCGCGCCCGGAGGACCAGGTCTCCTCGGCGAGCCCGAAGGCAGCGAAGCTGGCAGCTGTCGCCGTACCCGAGCCGTTGGACGATCCCGAGCCGAATGCCGAGGTGAGAAACTCTGCGGCGTAGGGGCTTTCGGCGCGACCGTAGAGCCCGCGCTGCATCCCGCCCGCGGCCATCGGAGGCATGTTGGTCAAGCCCAGGCAGATCGCACCGGCCGCTCGGAGTTGGGCCACCGCGAACGCGTCGTCGGTCGCGACGAGACCCTCGAATGCGGGCGATCCGGCCGTCGCAGGAAGGCCGCGCACCTTGTAGCTGGCCTTGGCGGTGTAGGGAATTCCGTCCATCGGGCCTAGAGCCTGTCCAGCGCTCCGACGTCGGTCGGCTGCGCGGGCTTCCTCGAACGCGTCGGGGTTGAGTACCGGTACGGCGTTCAGTGCGATTCCGGTGCGGTCGTAGTGGCCGATTCGATTGAGGTAGCGCGCCACCAGTTCGACGCTCGTCACGGTGCCCTCGGCGAGCGCAGCGGAAACTCCGGCGACATCGGCCTCGACCACGGTGAAGGAAGAAGAAGTCATGACAAAACTAAAACACACACTGTCGGTTTTGGGAACGGGTGAATCGAAAAAATCCTCGACATGCAAGGCTGTCCGTACTCGACGACCGTCAAGGAGGAGACGACCATGGCACGACCACCTCGCGCCATTCTCAGCCGTGACCTGATTGCCCGCACCGCATTGGCGCTGGTCGATCGGCACGGAGCCGAGGGCGCGAGCATGCGGGGCGTGGCCCTGAAATTGGGTGTGAACCCTACTTCCCTCTACAACCACGTCGCCGACCGCGCGGCGATGATCGAAGACGTCCGAGCTCTGGTCTCGGCCCGAATCGACTCGGCACCTCTACGCGAATTGCCCTGGGAAGACGGTCTTGTCGCATGGGCGAGGTCCTATCGATTGGCCTTCGCGGAGCATCACCGCGCCGTTCCCCTCCTCGTGACCACGCGCGCATCGACACCGGTGTTGTTGGCGGAGTACGAGGATTTCTCTGTTGCTGCCGAGGCTGTGGGCTGGGCCAGTAGAGACGTATTGCCTTTGCTGACCGCGTTCGAATCGTTCATCCTCGGCAGTGTGCTCGACATGTCCGGCCCGAGTGTCGTGTTCGATCCGGCAGGCCAGGAGGAGGCTTTCCCGCGCTTGGCTGCGGCCTACGAGACCGTTCAGAACGAGGATGTCGACGACCCCATTGCCACCCGCGCCTTCGAGATGGGTCTGGCGATGCTCGTGGCATCCGCACGCCCGCGGCAGTGAGATCGCCGTAGCTCTTTCCGGCGACGTCGACGAGATCCCGCGCAATCCGACGGGCCAAGATTCGCAAGAACGAGTTGCGGGAGCAGTATTCGATACCTGCTCCCGCGTCCGCTCAGTCCGTCCGAGCCTGTGGCTGATTCTGTGTGATGCAGTGAATTCCGCCTCCGCGGGCGAAGAGCGGCCGAGCGTCGACGGTGACGACGCTGCGACCCGGGTATGCCGCAGAGAGAATTGCAGCAGCCTCGTCGTCCGCGGGATCGCCGTAGCTACAGGCGATCACACCGTCGTTGACGACGTAGTGATTGATGTAGCTGTAGTCGACGAAGCCCTCCGCGTCGCGGAGAATCTCCGGTGCGGGAACTTTGACGATGGTCCACCTCTCGCCGCGTGCGTCGGTGCTGTTCTCGAAGATCTCGAACACGGTCTTGCTGACCTCGTGATCGGGGTGTTCGGGGTTGCGTTGGTCGTGCACCAGAACGACGCCGGGCGAGGGGATGGCAGCGACGATGTCGACGTGGCCTCGGGTTCCGAACTCCTCCGCGTCACGGGTGAGGCCTCGGGGAAGCCAGATCACCGTGGTGGCACCGATCGTGCGGGCCAGTTCGGCCTCGATATCGGCCTTGGACAGCGTGGGATTGCGACCGGGATCGAGTTGTACCGTCTCGGTGACGAGAACTGTTCCCAGCCCGTCCACCTGAATACCGCCGCCCTCGTTGACGATCGGTGAATCGATCATCTCGGCACCGGACTTCTCGACGACGAGCGCGCCGATCTTCGAGTCCTTGTCCCAACGCGCCCAATCCTGCGCACCCCAGCCGTTGAACACCCAGTCGACGCCGCCGAGACGGCCGTCCTCGGACAGCACGAACGTGGGCCCGATGTCGCGCATCCAGGCGTCGTTCAACGGAGCCTCGAGGATGTCGATCGGGTACGCGGTCTCGGACGAGAGGTATGAGCGTGCGACCGCACTTTCGGCGGGGTCGACGACGACGGTGACCGGTTCGAATCGTGCGACCGCCTGCGCGACCTCGGCCCACGTGGTGCGAGCCTCGTGCTGCTCCTCGGGCGTCTCACCGAGCGAATACCCCTCGCGCGGATAGGCCATCCAGGTCCGTTCGTGTCGGATATCTTCCGCCGGCATCGTCCACTGCATCACTGCCTCCCGAACGTCGTGGCCGCAGAGGCGGGCGAATTGTGTTCTGTGACAATGCGCATGTGTGTCCTCGGTTGTAGGTGGAGGGTGTGCTCGTTGCAGTCTCTGTCGGGAGGCGAGCGACCTGGTGTTCGGCGCTATCCGCCGATTCTCGACACGATGTCCGCCGCGGTGCGATGGCCCATACGAACTGCGCCGTCGACGTGTTGGTAGCCCTCCGCGGCAATGTCGGAGCAGGAGAAGTGAATCGGGCCGACAGGAGTGCGGCTGTCCTTGCCGTACCGGTGCAGTCCGCCGAGGTCGAAGCTGGCCGCGTACGCCCCGCGGGTCCATTCTTCCGAACCCCAGTCCGACTCGTAGTAGACGACCGGCTCGGTCGCCTTGGGCCCCAGGTAGTGCGCGATGGATTCGAGAATTTTCGTACGGCGATCCTGCTCGTCGAGTTCGAACATCGCGTCGGCCTTGGCGTCGGACACGAAGCCGACCAGTGTTCCGCGGCTGTCCTGATGATTGGTGTTGTCGTACACCTCCTGCACGATCTCGGAGGCACCGAAGCCGGTTCCCGACAGCCCGTCCTCGCGCCAGAACGGGGTGTCGTAGACGGCGTGAACCTTGATCACCAGTCCCAGCGACTGATGCTGGTGCATCTGATGCTGGCGACGCGGAAGCGGCGGGTCGTAGGAGATGCGCGAGTACAGGTTCGGCGGAACGGCGAGAACGACGCGTTTGGCCTGTACCTCGATGTCGCCGTCGGCGAATACCGTTGCGCCGTCGGGGTTCCACCGCACCGTACGCACCGGTGCGTCGAGGAAGATGTCTTCTCCGAGGGCGGCCGCCATGCGGATCGACACCTGCTGCATGCCACCGACGACGCGCTTGTCGAGGATGAAGTTCTCGTCCACCAGGTGGGAGAACGAACCTGCCGATGCGGCCATCAGCACTGCTTGCAGAGCCGAGAACGCGTGCGCGGGTTTGGTCAACATGCCACCGGCGATGAACATGCCGATGTTGCCTCGTGCTTCGGGATCGTCGGACTCACGAATCAGCCACTGCTCGAACGAGATCGTGTCCAGTTCACGCGCGAGTGGGTGCGCCCACGGCTCTTCGGGGCCGACCTGGGCGGCCAAGTCGTCGAGCAGCGCGACGAGTCGGTCCATTTCCTTCTCTGTGGTCTCGTCGACGGGGAACGAGTCACCCGAGTAGCGGGTCCGCTCGCCCGCGGCGGAGATGTAGACGGACTGGCCCTCGCGGTACCGGTCGAACGTTTCGAGGCCGAGTTCGTCTATCAACGCGATCAGTGACTCCTGATCGGGCGAGACCCACTGACCGCCGATTTCGAGGCTCGCGCCGTCGATGGTGTTCGTCCACGTGCGCCCACCGACGCGGTCGCGTGCCTCGAGAACCGCGACGGTCAGCCCCGCCTTGCGTAGTTCGGTTGCTGCGGCCAGGCCGGAAGGGCCGGCCCCGACGATAGCGACGTCGCGTTCGAGGGTGGGCACTGTCGAGCTCCTTTGATTGCGGTACATCGGTTTCGGCCGATAGCACCTCGATTGTGTCCGGAATCCACTCGAGGCGCATACGACGAAGTGGCTACTAAAGCGCAATCCTGCACTCCGTTTCGAACATTCAGGCCTCCACGGGGTGGGAAATCAGTGCTCGAGGGGCGCGATCGCCTCGAGCACGTCGGCGAGGTGGTCGTGTATCGCTTTGCGACTGCGACAGGGCTGGATCAACCGACCCGCAGCGCCTCGTCGATTGTTGCTCCCACCGCAGCGGCACCGGACGACGTCATGATCGTGCCGGCATGATCGAGTCCCATCATCGGGGTGATGGACGTCAGGTCGAGCGCATCGATGTCCTCGGACGAGTACATCGGTGCCGAGTTCTCCCCAACGCTCCACTGCGCGTGCAGGAATCGAATCGGCATCGTCAGTTCTCGGAACCGCGACTCGCCGAAGAACACATCCTCGGCGTCGGAGACGACCGCATCGGTCGACAGCCGCACCGAGCCGTCGACCAGATCGTGTTCGGCGTACGCCCGGAGGAGTGGATCGGCTGGGTCGAGTAGCGGCAGCGACGTCGATACCAAGAAGTCGACGTATTCGACGACGGTCTCGAAGTGCTGCTGAGTTCGAGCGATCCTGTCTGCGAACACGGCCCCGACCGACTCCCGGGTGAGGCCGGCCGGCGGTGCCACCGGCACGCCCCCGTCGACGAGAACGAGACTCTTCACTCGAGATGGATACCGGGCTGCGAACTCGACTGCCACGAACCCGCCCATGGACATTCCGCACACGTGCACGGAGTCGAGACCGAGGGCATCCAAGACAGTGGCCAGGTCGTCCGCGTGTCGACCCAACGAGGACGCTCCCGCGACGCCCACGCTGTCACCTCTACCGCGCAGATCCGGTGCGAGGAGTGTCAGGTGCGGCGACTCCGCCCGCAGCCAACCCCACAACATGCGTTGGCTGGACACTCCGTGCACCACGAGGACGGGCTCACTGCTGCCGGTGTGTGTTTCGACGACGACGTCTCCGCCGGATACCGCTACTCGATCGATGGTCATGATGCCGACAGTATGGGAAGCCGGCTCCGGAGGGCATGGATTGGACACCCACTGCGCACGTAGAAATATGGATGGTTCCTCTGTATCGCGGTGTGGTCTCCGTCACTATCGTCAGTTTTCGACGCTGCAGCAGGCAGTGCTGGTCCGACCAACCGAAGGTGATCGAAGATGATTCCTCAGCGCCGACATGTCCGAACGCGATCGATTGCTGCGACGGCGGGAATTCTGCTGGCGCTGACCACGACCGCATGCGGCGGAACGCAGAGCGCTCCGGCGGCGTCGGAGAACGGACTGACCACCGTCCGTCTGGGCAACGTTCAACTGTCGGACTACGCAGCAGTTTTGCTGGGTGTCGACCAGGGGATCTTCGAACGCAACGGACTGAACATCGAACTCGTCGACATCACGCCGGCGGACCTGGTCGGTGGTCTCCTCAGCGGTCAGGTCGACATGAACCCCAACACCGGACCCGGCGTCGTGATGGCGGCGGGCAAGGGAATCCCCCTCGCCGTGGTCGGCGGCGTCTCCACGTTCCAGGCCGGCCCGGACGGACGCACCGGCTCCACCCTGCTCGTCGAGGCCGGGAGTCCTATTCGCACCGCTGCCGATCTGGAAGGCAAGACGGTAGGGGTGAACCTGCTGGCATCGGCATCCGAGTACGGGGTCCGAGGCGTCGTCGACCAAGCAGGCGGTGATGGCAGCGGGGTGTCGATCATCGAGGTTCCGTTCTCCGCCATGGGCGAATCGATCACCGCGGATCGAATCGACGCCGCTCTGATCGGTGATCCCTTCGCCAGTCTCCTGTTGAAGACGGGACAATTCGAGGCACCCCTTGGCGACCCCATCGAGCAGGTCTTCGGCCCCGCGCCACGAGTCGTGGTCACCGGGACCCGCGACTATGTCGAGACCAACCCCGAGGTGGTCGACAAGTTTCGGACAGCGCTCGACGAGGCAGTGGAGTACGCGGACTCGCACCCCGACGACATGCGCGCCGCCATGGTCCAACATTTCGGCACCCCTGCCGACACCGTCGGTGACACCGGGTACCCGGCACTCGAAAGCCGCGTCGACGCAACGGGAATCGACGAGATTACCAACATTCTCCGCGAGAACGGCGCTCTCGATTCCTCGGCCGACGTCAGTGGGCTCACCCGATGACCGTCGCGGCGCTGCGCACCGTGCCGACGTTCCGCGTGCGAACGGCGATGCCCGCCGCAGCGACGAAGGCAATCGCACCCATCGTGCTGATACTCGGCTGGACCGCCCTGTCGTCGTCGGGCCTGTTCGCCGCCGACACGATCCCCGGGCCCGTTCCGGTGGTCGGCCGAGTACTCGAGATGGCGACGACGTCGTCGTTCTGGACCGATATCGCGTCGACCATGACCGGGTGGGCACTGGGCCTGCTGTACTCGACGATCATCGCCGTACCGGTGGGAATTCTGCTCGGCACGAGCGACTTCGCCTACCGCAGTTGCCGATTCATCATCGAATTTCTTCGGTCCATTCCGACGTTGGGAATCATTCCCCTCGTCGCGCTCATCTACGGAACCACCCGTCAGACGGAACTGACGGTGGTGGTGGCTGCCTGCGTCTGGCCGATCCTGCTCCAGACGATGTACGGGGTCCGTGACGTCGACGGTGCCGCGCTCGAAGCGGCTCGGTCCTATCGCCTGACCAAGTTCCAGGTCATCCGCTTCGTGATCGTGCCGTCCGCTACTCCGTTCGTGGCCACCGGCTTTCGTATCGCCGCGGTCATGGCGATGCTCCTGGCGATCGGCATCGAGCTACTGGCCTCGGTACCCGGTATCGGCAAGACGCTTGCGCAGGCTCAGATGAACGCGCAGATGGTCGATGTGTTCGCGTTGACTCTGGTGACCGCCCTGATGGGTGTCGCCGTGCTGTATCTGTTCGCGGCGGTCGAACGCAGGCTGTGCCGCTGGCACCCGTCGCAGAGGATCCCGTCGTGACCCGCATTCGTTCCCTTGCCGTCGAGGCCTGGCTGCCGATTCTTCTCGTCGGGGTGTGGTGGTTCGCGTCGAGCAACAGTTCGTCGTTCTACTTCCCGTCGCTCGACGAGATCATGACGCGTTTCGCTGACCTGTGGTTCTCCGATGCCTTCGTCGTGCACGTGGTGCCCAGCCTCCGAAACTTCGGGCTCGGGTTCGTCCTGGGCGTCACGATCGGGATTCTGTTCGGACTTGCCTTGGGCTCGATGCCGCAGACACATCGTGCGCTGTCTCCGACACTCGAGTTCATCCGGGCCACACCGGTTATCGCCCTCATACCGCTGACGATCGTGCTGCTCGGCACGGACGTCGTGCAGAAGGTGGCCATCATCGCCTTCGCCTGCATGTGGCCTACGTTGCTCAACACCGTCGACGGGGTGCGCGCCGTCGACCCTCTGGTACGCGACGTCACACGGAGTTATCGCGTCGGCGTCTGGGATTCGAGCATGCGCGTGTTCCTTCGTTCCGCCACACCGCAGATCATCGCGGGAATGCGAACCAGCGTCGCCGTTGCAGTCGTGGCAATGGTGGGCAGCGAGCTGTTCGCGTCGTCCGAAGGCATCGGCTACTTCGTCCTGCAATCGCAGCGCACATATGCGATGACGGACATGTGGGCAGGACTCATCATGCTCGGCCTGCTGGGCTATGGACTCAACCTATTGTTCGCTCTAGTGGAGAGAAGGACCCTTCGGTGGCATCGTCTACGACTGGAAACGACGGCAGCACAATGAACAACCTACCCACGCCCGCAGTGGCCGTTCGTGGACTTTGCAAGACCTACTCCGGTGCACCCGGGCCCGTGCTCGAAAATGTCGACTTCACCATCGACGAACGTGAATTGGTCTGCATCGTAGGCCATTCCGGGACCGGCAAATCCACCCTGCTTCGTGCTGTTGCCGGGCTTACGTCGGCGAGCGGTGAGGTGTCGATCAACGGAAGAACGGTCGACGGGCCACCGGCGGATCTGGCCGTTGTGTTCCAGGACTACGGCCGCTCGTTGCTGCCGTGGATGCGCGTCAGGGAAAACGTGGAACTTCCGTTGCGCCGCACGACAGGGAAGGCAGAGCGGCGTCGACGCGCCGAATCCGCCCTCGAATCGGTCGGACTGGCAGGTCGCGGTGACTACTATCCCTGGGAGATGTCCGGCGGAATGCAGCAACGGGCCGCCATCGCACGGGCGCTCGCGTTCGAGCCACGTGTGCTGTTGATGGACGAGCCGTTCGCATCCGTCGACGCCCAGACCCGCGCCGATCTCGAAGACCTGACGATGAAGGTGCAACGCGAGTTCGGAATGACGGTCATCATCGTCACCCACGACGTCGACGAAGCGGTGTACATGTCCAACAAGGTCATCGTTCTCGGTGGATCACCGGCATCGGTGACGGCTACCGTTCCGGTGCCACTGCCGGATGCACGAGATCAGTTGAGTACCAAGAGTTCGGGCCTGTTCGGCTCACTCCGGATGGACGTACTCCGGCGTATTCGCCCGGATCTCGCCGACCCCGCCGTGTCGGTGGCCTGACAAGAATGAAAGCGAGAGGCGAGTCGATGTCCGACCCCGTCGACCCGAACGGATCGCGGACGCATCGGAGGCTGCCTCGTTGGCGCGAGGTGGCGCCGTTCCTCAAAGTGCGCGCGATGGAGCACGATCCTGTCGAACGACGTCTTTCGCGCGCACACACCATCGGTGATCTCGCCGAGATTGCTCGTCGGCGTACCCCGAAGTCGGTGTTCGAGTACGTCTCCGGTGGTGCCGAGGGGGAGATCGGCATCGAACGTGCGCGCGAGGGGTACGACAGAGTCGAGTTCAGACCACATGTGCTGCGAGACGTGAGCTCCGTCGACACGTCGACCTCGATTCTCGGCAGGACAGCGTCCCTCCCGTTGATCCTCGCCCCCACCGGATTCACCAGAATGATGCAACACGAAGGTGAAACAGCGGTGGCGAGAGCAGCGGCAACAGCGGGTGTGCCGTACGCGCTGTCGACCATGGGTACCGCGACGATCGAGGACGTGACGAGAACGGCACCGACCGGTGCCACGTGGTTTCAGCTGTATCTGTGGAAGGACAGGTCGGCCAGTAAGGACCTCGTCGAACGAGCAGTCCAGGCCGGGGTCGACGTCTTGGTTCTGACCGTGGACACACCCGTTCCCGGTAACCGCCTGCGCGATGTCCGCAATGGAATGACGATCCCGCCGACCCTCAACCTGCGCACCCTGGCCGACATGACGCGGCACCCGAGTTGGTGGATGAATCTGCTGACCACCGAACCGCTGGAGTTCGCGAATCTGACGTCCTTCGAAGGCACCGTCGGCGAACTGGTGAAAAGTATGTTCGATCCCTCTCTGAGTGTGGCCGATCTCGAATGGCTGCGCTCCGAAGGGCCGGGAAAGCTTGTGGTCAAAGGGATTCAGGACATCGACGACGCCCGGATCGTCGTCGATGCCGGTGCGGATGCGCTGGTGGTGTCCAATCACGGAGGTCGTCAGCTCGACCGCGCCCCGACCCCTCTCGAACTGCTACCGCAGGTCGTCGATGCCGTCGGATCAGATACCGAGGTGTACGTCGACACCGGCATCACGACCGGTGCCGATCTGATCGCCGCAGTGGGGTTAGGGGCCACAGCCGGGATGGTGGGGCGTGCGTATCTGTACGGACTCATGGCCGGCGGGCAGCGTGGCGTCACCACCGCCCTGGAAATCTTTCGGTCGGAGGCGACTCGGACGATGCAGCTGATGGGTGCACAGACACTGACGGACGTTCGGGGACGGGTGACACTGCGGAGGTAGGCCAGGAAGGGGCGACGCCGCACTACCTCAGCGGCGCTGATCTTTTCGCATTATGACCCGTGGGATACCGCCCGATAGCGCGTTTGCGATGGCCGGCTTTCACGCGGAAGCACCAGGCCGCCCAGACCGGCAGATCGCCGACGTGCGGAATCTTGTTGGACCGCGCGGCTGGCAACTCCGCGCGTGGTGCGACCGCAGCCCAGCCGACCCCCAGCCGCGGTGCCGTACTGCTGGGCCGGCGTGCGGTGTGTTTCGAGACGGTACGGTCGAAGCGTGAAAACTTCGATCGTCGGCACCGGTGCCTAGTGAGTATCTCTTCGAGTGACCGTTCATTCCTGGCCCGTGCTGTGGAGTTGGCGGCAGAGGCGGCGCGCACGGGCAACGATCCGTTCGGCTCGGTTCTGGTGTCGGACAGCGGCGAGCTGCTGGCCGAGGACAGGAACAGGGTCGGCGACCTGAACGATCCCACACAGCACCCCGAGATCGCACTGTCTCGGTGGGCCGCGACCAACCTGAACCCCGATCAGCGTCGATCGGCGACGGTCTACACCTCCGGTGAACACTGCGTGATGTGCTCTGCAAGCCACGGCATAGTCGGACTCGGCCGCATCGTCTATGCCACGTCGACGGCTCAATTGCTCACGTGGCTCGAAGAATTCGGCGCAGCACCTCTTGCGATCACGCCGTCACCGATTCAGCAGATCGTTCCGGGGATCGTCGTGGAAGGGCCGGTGGCCGAGTTCAGCGACGCTGTTCGCGAACTGCACAGACGACGTCACACGTCTGCGGAGTAGTGGGGGAGTGATCGTAAAGGAAGGCGTCGAGATCGGCGGCGTTCAGCGCACGAGAGTGACGACGACTGCGCTCGCACTGACCGGCGGCGTCAGCGTCGGACTCGCATGGCTCGAGTTTCTTCTCATCCGTCAGCAGCTCGTGGTGGGACTGTGGCTCATCGCCGTTGCGGTGGTGGCGATGTACCTTGTCTCGTCGAATGCCGGTAAGCATGTAGCCGTGGGGACTTCGCTCGGGGCCGTTGCCGTCGTCACTCAGGTGGCCTGGCTGGTGACGGGTATGCACGCACTGTGGGTCACGGCCTTGGTTGCGTCGATAGCGCTCGGCTTCTTTCTGCTTGCATCGGCGTGGACGGGCCGTTCGGCGGCCTCCACTCGTCGGGCGGCCACCGCCATCCCCGCCGGCCTCGCTGCGGCGATTGCGTTGGTGGGCTCCGCCGCGGTCGTCGGCATGGCGGCAGATCCGGCACCGCTGGTTCGATCGCTGCATGCGTTGGGGCAGAGCAATTCCTTCGAGCCCGACACGCAGACCACGACGACGGTAGTCGACGGTGCACGACTCACCAACGACGTCGAATACGGCTCGACGCTTCCGAATTCGTTTCTCGACATCTACATCGCCGACGACGATCCATCTGTCGGTCGGCCCACGTACGTCACGGTGCACGGCGGTGGCTGGATCGTCGGGGACAAAACGGATGGTGCTCCCAGCGCAGATTCCGACGGCGCATCATGGGCCGGCCCCATGCTCGACGCCGGCTACAACGTGGTGTCGGTGAACTATGCGTTCGCGCCGCAGTACCGGTTTCCCACCCAGACAATCCAACTGGGCCAGGCCATGCAGTTCCTGGAAACGAACGCCGACCGCTACGGACTCGACATGAGTCGCGTCGTGCTCGCCGGAACCAGTGCGGGAGGCCACATCGTCGGCAACTACGCCACTGTGCAGACCAACTCCGATTACGCACGAGCACTGGGCATCGAACCCACCATGGACCGAAGTGCCCTGAAGGCGATCGTGTTCGAGAGTGCTGCCCTCGATGTCGGTAGAGCGGGCGCACCGCAATCACCGAGCCCGTCGAACGGTTTCTTCTTCGACGTCGCCGCCCGAAGCTACCTCGACACCACCGACACAGCATTGCTGGCGCAGGCGAACGTCATCGACAATGTCACAGCCGACTTTCCACCGAGCTTCATCTCCGATGGCAACACCGGTACCTTCCCCGACCAGGCAGCGGAACTGAGCGCCGGACTGGACAGAGTAGGCGTCGCCAATCACCTCAACCTGTACAGCAAGAACGAGGCGAGACTCGACCATTCGTTCATCTCGGTGGATTCGGAGTGGACCGACGACTACAGCCGCCTCAAGATCGAATTCCTCGGCGGCATCGTCTGATCCAGTGCACCCTCAGCTCGGTCCGAAACGCTCCGTTCGGATGTTCGCTGCCGAGTGGCCACGCTTCACCAACATGTCGGCCACGGTGTCGACGAAGCTCGTGGGGCCGCAGATGTAGCATCGCGGCTCGAACTCCGCCGGCCATCCGTGAGCATCGATGTCGTCCAACGTGATCCGGCCGAGTGGTCGCGCGTTGCCGGCAGGTGCACGCCGCGTGTGAATCATGGTGACGTCCACGCCGGCCGGAGGGCGAGCCCACTCGTCCGCGAAGTAGACCTCGGCGGGTTCGCGCACGGAGTACAGGACTCGGAAGGGCACTCGTCCGCCCGTCGCGGACGCCTGCGCCCGAACCATCGCGCGGAGCGGCACGATGCCGGAACCGCCACCCACCAGCAGAATCGGGGGAGACGGGGTCTCGGAGGGCTGCGACGGCCGCCAGACGAACCATCGACCCACCGGCCCGCGGAGTTCGATGCGGTCGCCGACTTCGACGTACTCGACCAGGTACGGCGACACCTCGCCGTCCGCGACGTTCTGGACCGCGATCTCGATGCGCGAGGTGCCGTCGGGTGCCGACGCCAGAGAGTAGCTTCGCTGCGCGCTGTAGCCGTCCTCGGCGGTGAGCTTGACGTCCACGTGCTGCCCGGCAAGATGGCCGGGCCATCCGTCGACGTCGAGAACGAGGGTGGACGCGGTGGGAGTCTCTCGCCGCACCGTCTGCACCGTGGCCACGAGCCAGGGTTTCGCCCTGGCCGTTACGGACACGTCAGTCGCCCTGGTACCGCTGCTCGCGCCACGGATCTCCGTAATCGTGGTATCCGCCGCGCTCCCAGAAGCCCTGTTCGTTCTCCAGCGTGAGTTCGATGCGTGAGATCCACTTCGCCGATTTCCAGAAATACAGATGCGGAACGAGAAGCCGTGCGGGGCCACCGTGTTCGCGAGTCAGGGGAGCGCCGTCGAACTCGGTGACCAGCCAGGACTTCCCGTCCCTGAGATCCTCGAGGGGAAGGTTGGTGGTGTAGCCGTCGAAGCCGTGCACCACGACGTACCCGGCATCGGTGTCGAGTCCGTCGAGCAGAACGTCCAGGCTCACGCCCTTCCAGGTGGTGTCGAGCTTCGACCACTTGGTGACGCAGTGGATGTCGACGGTCGGGGTTTCGTGCGGCAGCGCCGCGAATTCGTCCCAGGTCCAGCTGCGAGTCTCGCCCCGTTCGGTGGTGACCGAGAACGACCACGTGTCGGTCGCGACCACGGGCGCGGGTCCGATTGCGAGGACGGGAAAATCCTTGGTCAGATACTGACCGGGGGGAGTGCGCCCGTCGTCGCCGCGACGGCGGCCCACGAAGCCCTTCGAGATCAATGCCATGGTGGCAAATTGTGCTCTCGTGGTCGGGAGTCTGACAAGTCGGACGGCACGCCGGGGGCGGAACGGATTGTCATCGATCGCGTCATGATTCGACTGCGGAGAGAAAGTGCGAATTCGACGGCCTGCCAGTACAGAATCCCGACGACGATCGACAGGACGAATGCCAACCACGGGTGGTCGTCGCGCAGCGGCAGGTAGACCTGGAAGTGGGTCAGGTAGATGAAGAGGGAGGCGCTCGCCAACGTTCCTGCCACCCGGCTCAGCAACGCGGGGAACGCAATAGACGACAGCCATACCAGCATGCACAGACCGATGGTGACGATGACTTCTCGTTGCGTGTCGCCGAAGAAGAACCCGGGAACCGTACCCACGATGGCCGCCGTCACACACAGCCGCTGCCGGACCGTGTTCGCCTGCGCCGCAGCCCAACCCACTGCGAACAACCAGAAGACGACCGACGCGGTCAGGATGCGGTTGGGACTGTCGTCGATGTCTATCAGCCCGTAGCGGGTGACGAGTCCGAGGCCCACGAGTCCCATCGGGAACCAGAACGGGTGACAGCGCTCGACACGGTCGAGAAACGGCACGAAAAGCAGAGCAGCAGCGGCGAGAACGATGTACACGATCGCCTCGACAAACCAGTACCGCCATTCCGCGGACCACCCGTCGGGGCCGAGGATCCCGTTGAGCAGAAATGCACTGGTGATTCGATAGTCCCCGGTGAGGGCGATGACCAACCCGATCCACACCATGCTGGGGACGGCTATCCGGGCAACGCTTCGGAGCACACGTCGCGTCCGTTCGGTGCGATCTGCTGCCCCGAGGTGAAAGCGGGCGAAGTTGTAGCCGGCTATCCCGAGAAGAACGTGAGCGCCGCCGAGCACCGCGAACAGGTGAATGTGCGAGCCGACGATCGCAACGATCGCGAGGGCGCGCAGCAGAACGTTGGTCTCCACTCGGTGCCAACCGCGGCGTGAGCGCGGACCTCGATCGAATTCTTGCACCGGTGTGGTGTGCCAGTTCTCGGGCAGATGGCCGAGCACGGCCTCCAGCCGCAGGGACATACGGACGTACGACAGCGAGTCACCGCCCAGGCTCACGAACGTACTGTCATCCTCCACCCGTGAGCAGCGCAGGATCTCGGCGAACATCGCCTTCACATCGGCGGTGGTCGGGACCGTGTCCGACGGGTCGAGATCGTGCCGGGCGGCGATGTCCGCAACCGCTCGCAGATCGGGTTTACCGGTGGGTGTTCGCGGCACTTGGTCGACGAGACACACCCGTACCGCTGCAACGGGAAGGCCACTGGTCTGCGCGGCTGTGCGGCGGACTGCGTCGATGTCTCCGCTCTCCATGACGACGACAAGCTCGTCGGTTCCCCCGGCGCAGCACGCCGTCAGCCCGTGCTGAGCGAGCGCGGACTCGACGCGCTGCAGATCGATACGCAGGCCGAACACCTTCGCGAATCGACTTCGGCGGCCCACCACCTCGTAGAATCCGTCGTCCGTGAGCCGCGCGAGATCGCCGGTGTGCAGTTCGCCGCCGAGGGTGTCACCGAGGCGAAGGTCGTCGGGACCCTCGGCGTAACCGAGCATGACGTTCGGCCCAGAGTAGACGAGTTCGCCTGTCCCACCTGGGGAGTCGTCGACACTTTCCAGTCGGAAGGATCCTCCTGGAATCGCACGACCGATGGTGTGCGGGTGAGTGGTGGCCAGATCGGATGGCAGATAAGCCATTCGGGCGGTTGCCTCGGTCTGCCCGTACATGACGAACAGATCCCATCCCCGACGTCGACCGAGCTCGGCGTATTTCCGGACGCGATCCGGCGGCATCTTGCCACCGGCCTGCGTGATGTAGCGCAGCTCCGGCAGATCGAGCTCGTCGAAACCTATCCGGTCGAGCAGATCGAAGGTGTACGGCACGCCGGCGAACGTGGTTCCGCGCTGGGTCCGCACGAGGTTCCAGAATTCGGGATCGGTGACGGACGAATCGGTCAGAATCAACGCGGCACCGCGTAAGAGGTGGCTGTGCACGACCGACAGTCCGTAGCAGTAGTGCACGGGCAGCGTCGTCACTGCTCGGTCGGTGGCGCGGATGCCGAGATACTCCGCGATCGACTCGGCGTTGGACTGCACGTTTCGGTGCGAGAGTCGGACGAGCTTGGGTGAACCGGTCGAGCCGGATGTGCTGAGAAGCAACGCGAGGTCGGGGTGCAGGTGATGCTCGGGTCGTCGGTTGTCCTTCTCGACGAGAGTGCGACCGGCGACGGTGCGCACCACCACATCGGGCCGGTAGGCGTCGATCAGGCCGTCGACGTGACCGGAACTGTCGCCCGGAGCCATCAGCACCGGATGCCCGGCCCGCAACGCCGCCAGATACGTGACGATCACGTCGACGTCGTTGGAACCGGCGATCATCACGAGACGACGCGTCGTTCCGAAGCCCGACGCTCGACGCGTTCGTCGAGGTCACGGTAGGTGAGCGTTTCGTCGGCCGTGATCAGAGCTTGTTCGTCGCCGAAGCGACCGAGTTCGCGCGCGAAGCGCACACCGGGGCGGTCGACGTGGGTCATCTCGCTGAGCACCGACGGAGTCTATATAAGGAATGCCGAACCTAACTAGACGGCATTGCGCTGAATGCTTCCTCAGGCGTCGGATCCGTCGACTGCGCCGGGTGCGGACCCCAACGCGTCGGCGAGCATATGCATTGCCGCGGTGGTGGACAGTGCACGCATACTTGCCCGGTCACCGGGGAGATGAAGGGTGCGCGTGACGGTCGGGTGGCCGGCGACGGCGATACCGAAGCAGACGGTCCCGACCGGCTTGGTCTCGGTGCCGCCGCCCGGTCCGGCGACGCCGCTGGTCGATACCGCGATGTCGACGTTCAGCCGCTTCAGTGCGCCTTCGGCCATCAGTGCGGCCACCGGCTCGCTGACGGCTCCGTGTCGATCGATGACGTCGGCTGGGACGTCGAGCAGGCCGGTCTTCGCCTCGTTGGCGTAGGACACCACCGCGCCGATGACGTACGCCGACGATCCTGCACGGTCGGTGAGACGTGCGGCGATCATGCCTCCAGTGCACGATTCCGCCGTGGCGATGCGATGCCCGGAGAGGCGGTTCGCGACGATATCGTCGATGGTGGAACCGTCGGTCGAGAAGACCTGTGTGCCATGTTCTTTGTCGATGAGACGTTCGAGATCCGTGTATGCCGTTCGCGCCGATTCGGCGTAGCGGGTCACCATCTCGAGCTCGCCGCGACTCAGACAGGTGGTGATCTCGAGGTCGCCGAATCCCGCGATCTCGCTTTCGGCCGTGCGCAGGGTTGCGGCGAGGTCGGCCTCGGACAGTCGATAGCCGCGAATGGTGTCCTGACGCATCTGCGTGCGGCGGGCGAGAACTGCGGCGACGGGCCCGCTGTCGAGGGCCTCCGACCACATCGCCTGCAGTTCGCGAGGCGGGCCGGGGAGGATGAGGACGGCGGGCAGTGACCTGGAGTCGTCGGCCGGTATCGCGACCCCGGGTGCGGTTCCGGTCGGTGAAATAGACTGCGCACCTAGGGGAACCATCGCCTGCTTTCGGATACCGGCCCGTAGGGGTTCGGAGTCGACTGTAGAACTCATCCGGCTTCTCCACCGTTTCACGATCGCGTGGATCCGATCTTCGAGCTCGGCGTCCAGCGTCAATTCGCGTCCGTACAGCGCGGCGACGGTCGGAACGGTGAGATCGTCGGCGGTCGGACCCAACCCCCCGGTGGTGACGATCAAGTCGACGCGTTGGTCGGCCAGAAACCGAACCTGCGCAGTCAGATCGTCCGGCCGATCACCGCACACGGTGATGTGGGCAACGTCGACCCCCATCTCGAGAAGTCGCTGAGCCACCCACGGGCCGTTCCGGTCGGTGACCCGACCGGCCAGAACCTCGGTCCCCGTGACCACCACACCCGCTCGCACAGTCATCCTTCGACCTTACTGACTGGGCGCGTGCGGTGACTTTTGCGGTTGGCGCGGGTCCAAGACGTGACATCGACCGCTACCGAGGAGACAGCCATGACCACCACTCGCACTGCCGCACCGGGAAGGACCGCCCAGCGGATCGGCCTCGTTCTACAGGTCCTCGTGATCGCCTTCCTCCTGTTCGACGCGATCAGCCATATTCTGAATCTGCAGGTGGTGAAGGATGCATCGGTCGACCTCGGCCTTCGCGACGAGATGGCACCGATCACCGGGATCGTCATGCTGGTCATCTTGGTTCTGTACGCCGTTCCCGCGACGTCGATCCTGGGTGCCATCGTGCTCACCGGCTATCTCGGCGGCGCGGTATTGACCAACTGGCGCGTCGAGAAGCCGTTGCTGAGCACCGTGTTCTTTGCGATCTATGTGGGTATCGCAGCGTGGGGAGCGCTGTACCTTCGGGACGAGCGGGTTCGCACCATCATTCCGTTGCGTCGAACATAGAAATCGGCGTTCGATAAGGCCGCGCCGCTACTCGACTGTTCAGGGCTCTGTGTCAGAGTGGTCGATCGTCGACATGGGCGAAGTTGATGCGCCTCGGTGCGTTGGGGTCGCGCGGTGGTCTCTTCTGCCGTTCGGCCGCAGCGGCGAACCAACCGCCTTCTGGAATGTCGATCTCGGGAATCTCGCGGTTGTCCATGTCGATCTGCGCTGCAGTTTCGGGATCGGGATCGTCCCACAAAGTGGTCACATCTGCTGCAGCAGCGGCGAATACGCCGGCATCGATGGTGTACTTCGTTTCGCCTATTCCGAAGTACGGCCACGCGAAGTAGACGCTCATCGGGCCCGGGGCAGGCAAAGCGGTGAGCACGAGACCGATCCGCCCGTGAATGCCACTTCCGTTGCCACCGTTCGCCTGCAGGCCTGTGGGTCGGCCGGGAAGATTGGTGGAGACAGTGCCCTGCGCATCCTCGAAGCCGATCAGCATGGGCGGGGTATTGCCGGATTCGGGCTTTCCGAAGCCGTACATACCGAGGAAGCGATCGGTGGTCGGGACCGCGGCTTCGACCGACAACGTCACGCAACGGCTGTAAACGTATGCACCGGTGAGCCATACCGCGATGGTGTCGGTGTGCGCGAGTACGAGTCGCAAGGGCACCACGGCCGGAATCTCGTTGACCGGTACGCCCTGAAAGCGGACTGGTGCTGGGGTCGAGCCGGATACATTGCTCACGCCAGCCACCCTGCACCAACGCGTGCGGGTGCGCAAGCGAAGGGATTCTCCCGGATGCTTCACGAGGCCCGTCGCACACGAGTGTGTCTGCAGTGCTGACGCCGCAGATGACCGATACGTCCCTGTCCGAAGGCTAAGCTCCACGTGTGCGAACCGATATGCGACGCGGTGGGGTGTGGATGGACGTCGCGGTGGTCGTTGCTATCGTGTCCGTCGGAACCGTGGTTGCCGGAGTCCTCGAAGGTCAGCGGCCCACCGTCGGGCCCATACCCGGCTGCGACGTCGTTCTTCCTGCCGAGGAAGGCTTTTCTTTCTCGATCGGTTCTTACGGGGGTCGGTACGATAACCCTGACTACCCGTGGCTTACGGCAACGAAGGCGTCGGCACTGTCGACTGCGTTGATCGAATCCTTGCCCGCCGATGTGGAATTGGAGTTCGCTCCGCCGTCGAATTCTTTGGTGTTCCAACCGATGCAGATCTATCCCGAGGGCGTCGAGATTGCGGAGGGTGTCACGGTCGAGGACATCAGCGGTGACAGTACGGCCTCCGGCGTCGTCGGTCGCGGAGATGTGCTGGCGCCCCTCGTAGTTTCGGTCGAAGAGTGGGACGGGGAGATTCCGCCGTGCGTCGAAGAGCGGGTCGACGAACGAACGACCCTGCCCGACGGCACTGTTGTCGACACGTTGGATGCGGTGTCGGACTCCAACGGAAGGGCGACGCATCGCCGCACTGCGGTTGCGTATTTCACGGACACTCTCGTACACGCGAGGACGTCGAACGAAGGGAGCGACTCGCTGCTCCCGCTGGAGGTGGACGAGGTTCGAAGCATCGTCTCGAACCCCGAATTGCGCGTCACAGCAGAGGTTCCCGAGGGGACGCCGCCACCGCCTCGTGACTGTGGCTCGTACCGAGAGAATCCGACGCTCCCTTTGTCCAAAAATATGGTCGAACGCATCGGTGCGTCACTGGCGGACCAGTGGGCAGTCGTATTTCCTGATACGCAATCGGATCGTCCCATCGGCGATCTGGTTCTCGGGTCGTCCGGAACCGGAAGTGCGTGCACCACCGTGAACGTATCGACACCGACCGGTTCCACGGAGTTGAGTATCGAGATATCGATCAGGGACACCAGTGGGCGGCGCAATACCGGCGCGCAGGACAGCCCCGGTGTGAGCCGATTGACTCTGCCCGACGGCACCGTCGTGACCCGTCGTTCCGACGACACTCCGATGGGTGGGCAGTCGAGCGAGTGGTTGAGCGTGCTCCGGCCGTCGAACACGCTCGTGCAGTTCAGTTTTGGAGACGGAATCGAGGCTGATTCACTCGTCGAGCTCGCGACGGCTCCGGGCTTGGATCTGTGAATCCATGCGATCGAAGGGCGAGGCCCTCGATCCGGGCAAGGAAGTAAGACTTCGAACCCGACGGTTGCCCAGCGTCGAAGCGACGACTGGGCCAACCGGCGAATGTGCTCGACGTTCGTGATCATCTACCGACCATGGCGTCGAGCAGCGCTTCAGTTCTGCACGTCTCCGTTCTCCGGAGGGTGTGGCACGTTCTCCTCGTCCACGTGCGCGCCCTCGACCGCGTCGGTCTCGGCAGTGTGCTCTCGGGGGCCGTCGTTGCTGCCGTCGGACGGAACTGCATCGCTTGCGTCGGTCGGCATCGTCATGAAGTCTCCACAAGGTCGGGGCGAGGGGTCGCCGTAGGTTGGACAATCTTGGTGTGCCCCGCTGGGCACAGAACTACACCCCCGAGATGCCAGAATGACGACACACCCCATCCCGAGACGGCAAGGACTGTATGAAATCGACAGGTACGCGGGGCTCGGTGTGGTCGACGGTTGCGGTGATCGTGGGCATTGTTGCTGCCGGCACGGTCGTGGCCGGCCTGCTCCACGAACCGCAGCCTGAACCGATCGCGATTCCAGGTTGCGCGGAGGTCATTCAGCCAGAGGACTCGGTGCGAGTGAACTACGCATTCGCCATCGAGGGCGACGCCGACGTTTCCGAGGTGCCGTGGAGATTCGAGGCCAAATCGCAGGCAATGACCGATGCCTTGATCGCGGCGCTACCCGACGGGTCAGTAGTCGAACCCGAGCCGTTCGCACCTGCCTTCGGCTTCGACGCCCTCGCAGTACGGCAGTCGTTCGACGGCGAGGCCCAAGCGCTCGGAACCATCACCGCCGCCGATCGGACCGGCATATTGTCAGTCACCGTCCGGCTGTCCGACCAGCCGGCCGGTCCGTGCTTCGCGGGCGTCGTCGAGGAGCGCTCGACGCAAACAGACGGAACGGTGCTCGACATTGTCAACCGCAGGGACACGAAGCGCGTCATTGCGCTCGCAACCGACGGCACCCGAATCGACTTGAACGCCAACGGCGTACTGACGCTCGAGCAACTCATCGATATCGCACTGGCACCCGGCCTTCGCGCGAGCGCGCCGGCCTGACGAACCGGGTGCTCACCCGGGCTGCACCTGAGCGTTCACTACCGTCGCCCACCGGTGGCATCCCGCGCATGACACCCGATCGCGAACTCTGACGTCCGCGTGCGTCCGGTGCCCTATCTTGAGTTCGATGCGAATAGCTGTGGTGGAAGACGACGATGGGCTCGGCGAGGCGTTGGTGGACGCGTTGACCGAGGTGGGCCACACGCCTGTCCGCATGCGCCGCGGTGCCGACGTGTTGCTCGGCTATCACGAGATGGACGTTGTATTACTGGATCTCGGACTACCGGACATGGACGGCCTCGATGTTCTTCGCAAACTACGAACCCTCAGTTCGGTTCCGGTGGTGGTATTGACAGCACGGGACGACGAGCGCTCGGTGGTACGGGCCCTGCGCGGCGGTGCCGACGACTACGTCGTCAAGCCGGCTCGATTGGGTGAACTGCACGCGAGACTCGAGGTGGCCGCGCATCGTCGAAGCGCGGCGAGCGAACCCATGGCAGACAGGCTGACACTCGGTGACGTCGTCGTCGATCTCTCCGGCCGTGCCGTCGAAGTCGACGGACGCGCTGTTACACTGACCACCAAAGAGTTCGACCTGTTGGCGCATCTCGTGACGCGACGCGGCGAAGCAGTGAGCCGGGAACAGTTGATGGACGCGATCTGGGGTGACGCCTATGTCGCGATTTCACGAACGCTCGACGTGCACATGACGGCGTTGCGTTCCAAGCTCGCTCGCCCGGGTGCGATCGTCACCATCCGCGGCTTCGGCTACCGCTGGGATACCTGACGTGCGGCGGCGAGTCCTGTTGGTGTTGATGATCTACTCCACCGTCGTCGTGATTGCTCTGTCGGTTCCTCTCGCGCTGTTGGTCGGCCGCGAACGGGCCCAACGATTCGGCGAGAATCGAGCCGCTGCAGCATCGTTCTTTGCAGAACTCAGCTCGCGAGAAGACGAATCCGGTGTAGCTCGTATCCGAGAATCGTTGCAGCGCTACAACAGTCTCTACGACGAGGGAGTCGCCGTCGTCGATCGCACCGGAGGGGTGCGGGCGACAGCCGGCCTGGACGTGCAGCGTGCGGACGTCCAGCAGGCGGTGGCAGGAGCGTTGCGCAATCAACGCGGCGACCTACCGTCGAGCCTGACGCCGTGGTCGGATTCCTCGGTGTTGATCGCCGCCCCGGTCGGTGGGGGATCGCAAGTGGACGGCGCGGTGGTCCTCGCGGCATCCACCGATTCTGCGCGCAGGGACGTCGTAATTGCCTGGGTGATCATCGCTGTCGGTGCCATGCTGATTCTCGCGACGGTGGCGGCGATTGCTGTTGCGTTGTCACGCTGGGTCGTTCGTCCGCTGAGCGCATTGTCCTCCCGAGTCCACTCGTTCGGCGACAAGTTCCACGATCAGGTATCGATCGAAGAATCGCACCGACTCGAGCCGGTGCCCTACGTCGGGCCACCGGAGGTGCGTGAGCTGTCCAGTGCCTTCGAGGCCATGGCCGACGACGTCGAGGCCGCCACCGCTGCGCAACGTCGATTGGTGGCCGACACTGCCCATGCTCTTCGGAACCCGCTGGCAGCGTTGCGAATTCGGATGGACGTTCTGGGCATGCGGGTGCCGGATTCGGCCACCGATGCGCACCTGCGGACCACACTCGAGGTGGATCGCCTGAGCTCGGTGGTGGAAGGCCTGCTCGTTCTCGCAGCTGCCGAAACACCGGCGAGCACTCGATCTCCGGGTTGTGACCTCGGTGCCGTCGTTGCAGATCGAGTCGAATTCTGGTCGAGCACGATAGTCGTGGCCGGAATGACCGTTCATGTCTCGGAGCCGAATGCCGAGACGGATAGTCGAGTTGCGATGTCCGAGGACGACCTGACTCGAATTCTCGACGCTCTGCTGAGCAATGCAACCAAGTACGCCGGCTCCGGGTCCGCCATCGAGATCGGCTACCGAACCAGTGACGCGGACGTCACGATGTGGCTGTCCGACAACGGGCCCGGTGTGCCAGCAATCGAACTCGACAAGGTCGTCGATCGGTTCTATCGAGCGTCGAGTGCGCACGGCGACGGCACCGGTCTGGGGCTGTCGATCGTCCACGCCCTGACCGAGCGAGCCGGCGGATCCCTTCGAGTCATGGCGAGTCGACCGGTGGGACTGCGGATCGAACTGCGGCTTCCGCAAGTCGTTTCCTAAGGGAGTGTTAGGAAATCCGAAACGGCTTGGTCTCGGGCTGTGCTTGCGGTCACAGTAGGGAGGCTTCGGTTGTCGATCGTTGACCGGCAGCCCAATTGCCCGCTGAATGTGGAAGGACCAAACCATGGCCAACGAGGCCACCTCGATCACCGGTTCGACGCTCCCGAGTCCACCCGTCTCCTCTCGCGCTGCCACCCGCCGTGCCGTCTTCAACACGTTGCGGGGGTCGTCCGGAAATCTGGTCGAGTGGTACGACGTGTACGTCTACACCGTCTTCGCGACGTACTTCGAGAATCAATTCTTCGACTCTGCCGACAAGAACTCCACCATCTACGTGTACGGGATCTTTGCCGTCACGTTCTTGATGCGACCGGTCGGGTCGTGGTTCTTCGGCCGCTATGCGGACCGTAACGGGCGCAGGGCTGCGCTGACGTTCAGCGTCTCGATGATGGCGGCCTGCTCGATGGTCATCGCGTTCACCCCAGGGCGGGAGAGCATCGGCGTGTGGGCCGCCGTGATCCTCATCCTGTGCCGTCTGGTGCAGGGCTTCGCCACCGGTGGTGAGTACGGAGCGTCGGCTACCTACATGTCCGAGGCCGCCACCCGTGAGCGTCGGGGATTTTTCTCGTCGTTCCAATACGTCACCCTCGTCGGTGGGCATGTGCTCGCACAGGTGACTCTGCTGCTGATGCAGGTGTTCCTCGAGCGCGAACAGATCGAGGACTTCGGTTGGCGCATAGCCTTCTTCATCGGCGGAGTCGCGGCAGTGGTGGTCTTCTGGCTGCGTCGCAGCATGGATGAATCCTTGACCAAGGATCAACTCGACGCCGTTCGCAGCGGTGCGGACAAAGCCTCCGGTTCCTTGAAGGAGTTGGTCGCCAACCACTGGCGGGCGTTGCTGATCTGCTTCATGGTGACGGCCGGCGGCACCATTGCGTTCTACACCTACAGCGTCAACGCACCCTCGATGGTCAAGACCGCGTACGAGGACCGGGGAATGACCGGTACCTGGATCAACCTCGCCGGCCTGGTCTTCCTCATGCTGCTGCAGCCCATCGGCGGAATGATCAGTGACAAGGTGGGCCGCAAGCCGCTGCTCGTGTTCTTCGGCATCGGTGGCGTGCTGTACACCTACGTACTCATCACGTACCTGCCGACGGCGACTTCGGTGGTGCAGTCGCTTGCTCTGGTGTGCGTCGGTTACGTCATCCTCACCGGCTACACCTCGATCAATGCGATCGTCAAAGCGGAGCTGTTCCCCTCGCACGTCCGCGCACTCGGCGTCGGCTTGGGATACGCACTTGCCAACTCGGCCTTCGGCGGCACAGCACCACTGATCTATCAAGCCGCGAAGAACGGCGGACACGTGGGTTGGTTCATCCTCTACGTGACGGTCGTGATCGCCATCTCGCTGCTGGTGTACATCTTCGTGCTGCGCAACAAGTCCGAGACCGTGCTCGACAGAGAGCAGGGTCGAGCGTTCCAGTGATTTACAGTGACTGACATGGCCGAGCCTGCAGCGTCGTTCTCACGTAGAACGGCGCTGCAGGCCGGTCTGTTCGCCCTGAGCGCTGCCGTCGTGGGTGCCTGCTCCTCGGACCCGCCGATGCAGCTGCGACTCGCGGCGGGCGAGGTCGGCGGATTCTTCTGGGAGTTCGCCGGACTACTCTCCGACGCTGCCGCTGAAACCGATGCAGCGGAGATCGTTCCACTCTCGACGGCCGGCTCCGTCGACAACCTCGAGGCGTTGGGTTCTCGGGAGGCCGAGCTGGCCCTGACGCTCATGGACGCCGCCTACAGCCATCCGAGCAGAGAGCTCACGGCGGTCGGGTGCGTCTACGAGAACTACTTTCAAGTGGCAGTGCGTGCGGACTCGGTTATCGAGTCCATGGAGGATCTGCGAGGGCGAAACGTGAGCATCGGTGCCCCGGGATCCGGTGCCACCGAAGTATCGCAGCGAGTCCTCCGCGCAGCGGGTGTGGCGGAAGCAGGTGCTGTCGAACAGGTTCAGCTGTCGATGAGCTCGGCGGCAGATGCCCTGACAACCAACGAAATCGACGCCGTGATGTGGGCGGGCGGGCTGCCGACTCCGGCGTTTGCCGAGCCTCGAACCGGGATCCGGCTACTCGATCTGGGTACCGTCGTTGCTGATCTCAGACGCGAGTTCGGTACCGCGTACGAGGCGGTGCTGGTTCCTGCAAACGTGTACGGCGAGCATCCGGAGGTCACCACAGTCGGTATTCCGAACATTCTGCTGGCGCATCCTCAGGTGCCGGACCGCGTTGTCGCTGCGCTGGTGAGCGTGCTTCTCGATCAGTCGTCCGGGCTGGTTCCCGGACAGGCGATCGGCAGCCAGTTTCTCGACGCGCGGTCGCTCGTCATGACCGGCAGCATCCCCCTTCACCCCGGAGCCGAGCAGGAATATCGAAAACGGCACGGGTGATCTACACAGCCGGTTGGCGGCGCGCCCATGATTCGCGCACACGCTGCTATCGGAAGCCCCGGAATACTCCATCGTCGTCTGCACTGTTCGCGAAATCCTCGAAGTCCATGTTCGCGATCGATAGATTGTTTTCGACGCTGGACATTTCCGAAGGAACGACACGAAAGGTCCTGCCGCGTGGTCGTTCCGGCTCGTCGGGGCCGGTATGGACGCAGATGATCGGCTTCTCGGGGTTGCTCATGGTTTCGGCGTCGACCAGAAAGGCGTAGTAGGGCGGCGGTTCACCGATTGCGTCGAGGAGGCCGTCGACGGTCATGCCGTCGTTCTCGCGATTGTCGATGCAGGTCAGGTAGGCCGCGAATTCCGTATCGTCGCCCTGCGGCACCGGTGCCATGGCAGCGACTGCTGTATCGCGCCATGCGACATCATCACTGAAATCGGTTCGTATCGAGAGTGATTCGCTCATCAGATGATCCCTGAGCGAACGTCCGGTACCCAGGGTTGCGAGGACCTCCGCTTCCTGCCGGTCACTCTCCTCGGCAGCGAGCTCGGCTGCGATCTCCTCGGCGTCTCGTGCAGGTGGGTCCACCGCAACGATCGATTCCACAATCCGGGCACAGTCGTCCGGACCCATCTCCTGGTAGCTACGGATCTCGTAAGTCCAGACGCCGATCGACCGCCGGAACCGTTCGGGAGTGCTGTCGTTCGGCCATTCGAGAGAGGTCTCCCCGATCGCGGTCACCCAGCGGCGCAGGTTGAATTGTGGCGACTGGCCGTGGATCGACAACGTGAGCTCGCCGGTGCGAGGATTGCCCGACGTCGACCGAGCGTTGATCGTCGTCGGTAGCCACGTCGGCACGGCCTGAGGTATGTCCGCGATTGCGCGCTCTTTTTCTTTCTCCTCGCGCTGCATCCTTGCGATCTCGTCCTCGATCGATCGCGCAGGCCCGTCCCACTCGAACAGCGCGGACTCGAATTCTCCGTCCAGGACCGGCTTTTCGAGTTCCAGCGATTCCTGGCCCTGCTGCCAGCGCAACGCGACCCCGAGTTCGGCGTCGAACACATAGGTCACCGGCTCGTTCGAGAACTGATCTGTCCCCGTGACTTCCCAACCGTCACGGCCACGAACCGAGACCGGTCGGGGCTCGCTGGGTTCGACGAAGCGCTGCTCGTCGAACCCACGGCCCGGCCGGGGAGGAAAGGCGTCGTATGCGCGCAACAACGCTGCAGGCGATCCGCCGCCGACCGCTACGAACATCGTGCCGTCGGACTTGTCGGTGTGGATCATCGTGCCGTCGGAGTCGCGCGACCAGCTTGCCGACGGGTTCTCGAGGAATGTCGGTTGCCCGGATTCGTCCTCGTAGCGCCACGTCGCCTCGGGGAGATGAATCACCCGTTGCCAGGTCCCCTCCGGTCGGTGGACGATGCCGCTGACGGATCGGCCCATAGTGCCGTAGTTCGAACCTCGGATCTGTTCCCACGTCGGAGCCATGGGTCGAAACGTACCCGACGGTCGCGAACGTCGAGGGCGTTCCGATCGGCGTTCAGAGAAAAGACGTCACAACTTGGCCGCGAGTCGGTGGTACGCCGCGTTCCAGCGCAGTGTCTGCTGGAACCCTCGTGTCGTGGTGCCGGAATCGATAGCGAGCAACTCGACCCCGATCATGTCCGAGAATGCTTCCAGCACAGGCAGACCGATGGCCGTACTCAGAACCGTGTGGTGGGGTGCCCCGGCCGTGAGCCAGGATTCGGCCGACACCGCGAGTGACGGCTGCGGCTCCCACACTGCACACGCCACCGGCAGCTTCGGCAATGCCTGGTCGGGCTCGACCACGTCGATCACGTTGGCCGTCAACCGGAACCGCTCACCTACGTCGGACAGTCCGACGACTACGCCGTGGCCGGGATCCGCCGTGAAGCGCAGTCGCACCGGGTCCTCGCGGCCGCCGATGGACAGCGGATGGATCTCCAGGGTGGGCCGCGAGGTGGTGATGGACGGGCACACCTCCAGCATGTGTGCTCCGAGGATCTTCTCCTCCCCGGGGACCAGGTGGTAGGTGTAGTCCTCCATGAACGACGTTCCACCGTCGAGACCCTCGGCCATCACCTTTATGGCGCGCAACAACATCGAGGTCTTCCAGTCGCCCTCGCCGCCGAAGCCGTACCCGTCGGCCATCAGCCGTTGCACTGCGAGCCCCGGTAACTGGCGAAGCCCACCGAGATCCTCGAAGTTCGTGGTGAAGGCATTGAAGCCACCGTCGGTCAGGAACTGCCGTAGGCCGGCCTCGACGCGGGCACCGTAGCGGAGGGATTCATGACGGTCACCGCCCTTGTCGAGACTCGGTGCGATGTCGTACGACGACCGATACTCGTCGATGAGGTCCGACACCGCCGAATCGCTCACGCTGTCCACTACCGCGACGAGATCGTTGACCCCGTAGGTGTTGACGGACACTCCGAATCGCAACTGCGCTTCGACCTTGTCGCCCTCGGTCACCGCGACATCACGCATGTTGTCGCCGAAACGTGCCAGGCACAGCGACCTGAGCTCCGCGCGACCGAGAGCCGCTCGCACCCACTGCTCCGCACGCTGCAGGACCGCAGGATTGTCGACGTGGCCCGCCACGATCGTGCGCAGAACACCCACCCTAGATTCGACGTGTCCGAACTCGCGGTCGCCGTGGGCGGCCTGGTTGAGATTCATGAACTCCATGTCGATCGTCGACCACGGCAACGACATTCCGGCCTGCGTGTGCAGATGCAGCAGCGGGACGTCCAACGCGTCGAGCCCGGCAATCCACATCTTGGCGGGGGAGAAGGTGTGCATCCACGTCACCACACCCACGCATTCGTCGGCGGCGTTCGCCTCGCGCATGCAGCGCAGGATGGACGACGCGTCGAGCAGAACCGGCTTCCAGACCACCGAGACCGGAAGTGCCGCATCGAGTTTGTCGGCGATCTCGCGAGACTGGATGGCTACCTGCTCGAGGGTTTCGGGGCCGTACAGGCTTTGGCTGCCGGTGAGAAACCATACTTCGGACATGGAGAATGTACCTTCCGTGAAACAACGTGGTGCGCCGGTCAGCGCTGGCCGTAGACGTTCTGGTAGCGGTCGTACAGTGCGTCGACCTTCGAGTTCGGAATGCGAAGTGGTTGTCCCAGTTGGTAGGACAGATGTACCGATCGCGCGACGTCCTCGCACATGACCGCCGCCTTCACCGCCGATCGAGCGGTGGGTCCTACTGCGAACACTCCGTGGTTCTGCATCAACACTGCCGGAGATCGACTGTCCGCGAGGGTGTCGACTATCCCCCGGCCGATCGAGTCGTCGCCGATCGTCGCGAAGGGACCGACCGGAATGTCCCCGCCGAACTCGTCCGCGCACATCGTGGTGACCACGGGAATGGGTTCGCCGCGGGCCGCCCACGCAACGGCGTACGGCGAATGTGTGTGCACCACACCGCCGACGTGCTCGAGGTGCCGGTAGACATAGGCTTGCGCCTCGGTGTCGGAGGACGGTGCATGGTCACCGTCGACCACCTTGCCGTACAGATCGCACACCACCATGTTGCCGGGCGTGAGGTCGTCGTAGGAGACGCCACTGGGCTTGATGACCAGCAGGTCCCGCCCGGGAACCCGCGCCGAGACGTTGCCGGCCGTCCACACCACCAGGCCGTACCGCACCAGCTCGGAGTGCAAGGCGCACACATCCTTGCGTATCTCTTCGACGACCTCGCGGACTTCCTCGACAACCGTCATTTCGCATCCACCTTCCTGGTCAGGGCAGCGCGCCGGAGTGATCGCAGCCGGCGCATCGTCGGTACGTCCCGACCGAAGCGGTCGTGCAGTTCCAGGTAGATCTCGTAGAGCGAGTCGTAGGTCTTCGATCGGTGCTCGTCCGGTACGAAGGCATTGCGCCGGACCTTGCCCATCGATTTCGACGCGACCGGCACGTCGGGATAGCAGCCGGCGGCCACCGCGGCATGGATGGCAGATCCCAGCGCCGGGCCCTGTGCAGATGCGATGACGGACAACGGCATTCGCAGGACGTCCGCGTAGATCTGCATGAGCAACGGGTTGCGGGCCAGACCTCCCGCCACGACGAACTCCTCGACGGGAACGCCGCTGTTGCGGAACGTCTCGACGATGACGCGGGTGCCGAATGCCGTCGCCTCCAGCAGAGCGCGGTAGGTGTCCTCGGGCCGCGTCGCGAGCGTCGAGCCGATGACCAGACCGGACAGCTCGTGATCGACCAGGATCGACCTGTTGCCGCTGTGCCAGTCGAGCGCGACGAGGCCGTGTTCGCCCACGTACTGCGTCTCCGCCAGTCGCGTCAGATACTCGTGTATCGACTCACCTGCCGCGGATGCCGCCTCGCTGTAGGACGCAGGAACTCCGGTGCGGGTGAACCAACCGAAGATGTCGCCGACGCCGCTCTGTCCCGCTTCGTAGCCGAAGGATCCGGCGATGATGCCGCCGTCGACGACCCCGCACATACCTGGAACGTCCTTCAGGACCGTCGAACTCATGACGTGGCACGTCGAGGTCCCCATGATGGCGACCATCCGGCCTGGTTCCACAGCGCCCGCGGCGGGTGCAGTCACATGCGCGTCGACGTTGCCGACCGCCACGGCGATGCCCTCGGGTAGCCCGGTCCATTGCGCGGCCTCGGCGGTCAAGGAGCCTGCCCGTGAACCCAACTCGCCCATCGGCTGATCGAGCTTGTCTGCGACGAACGAGCCGAAGCCCGGTGCCAGTTCGGTGAGAAAGTCCACCGAGGGATAGTGACCGTCCTGGTAGATGCCCTTGTAGCCGGCGGTGCAGGCGTTGCGCACGTAGCGTCCACACAGCTGCCAGACGATCCAGTCGGCCGCCTCGACCCATCTGTCCATGGCCTGGTATATCTCGGCGTCTTCCTCGTGAATCTGCAAGGCCTTGGCAAATTCCCATTCCGACGAGATCAAGCCGCCGTAGCGGGGGAGCCAACTCTCGCCGCGACTGGCGGCCAGTTCGTTGATGCGATCTGCCTGGCCCTGCGCCGCATGGTGTTTCCACAGTTTGACGTACGCATGTGGTCGATCGACGAACCGAGGGTCCTCGCTCAACGGGGTGCCGTCCGCGTATGTGGGCACCATGGTGCATGCGGTGAAGTCGGTACCGATTCCGACCACCTGCTCGGGTGCGATGCCTGCGGCGGCCAGTGCGGCCGGAACCGCACGACGCAGGACGTCGCGATAGTCGTCGGGCACCTGCAGAGCCCACGCGTCGGGCAAACGCACCGTGCCGTCGGGCAGCGTCTCCTCGAGCACGGCGTGTCGGTATTCGTGTACGGCAGAGGCTATTTCGGCACCGTCGGACACGCGGACCACGACGGCCCGGCCGGAGAGGGTGCCGAAGTCGACTCCTACCGTGTAGCGGTCAACCGGCATGCAGAACTCCTTCGTGTTGTCACCCACTGTGACGTGTGCAACACAGTGTGAGCGCTAACATCGGGTGAGTCAAGTAGCGCTTATTCCTGGTTCTGCGCAGACGCGCATATGCAAAACTGTGCATACTGGTGTGATGCGGGCCACAGGCGCAGATCGGATCGATGATCCCGGCCCGCTGGTCACCCAGCTCACTCGACGAAGAGGAGAACTCATGGCAGACAACCGCGCAGTGACGTACGCCGGACCGGGCAAGGTGGAGGTTCAGGACATCGCCTTTCCGGGCCTCGAATTGACCGACGGTCCCGGAGTGAACCCGGCGAACGTCGGTCGTAAGTGCGAGCACGGTGTGATTCTGAAGGTCGTCTCGACCAACATCTGCGGTAGCGATCAGCACATGGTTCGTGGGCGTACGACCGCTCCCGAGGGTCTGGTGCTCGGCCACGAGATCACCGGCGAGATCGTCGAGGTCGGACGGGATGTCGAGTTTCTGAAGGTCGGAGACATCTGCTCCGTTCCGTTCAACATCGCATGCGGGCGGTGTCGAAACTGCAAGGAACGCAAGACCGGCATCTGTCTCAACGTCAACCCCGATCGACCGGGCTCGGCGTTCGGCTACGTGGACATGGGCGGTTGGGTCGGAGGCCAGGCCGAGTACGTCATGGCTCCCTACGCGGACTTCAATCTGCTGAGATTTCCCGATCGTGACCAGGCACTGGAGAAGATTCTTGATCTGACCATGCTGTCCGACATCTTTCCCACCGGTTTCCACGGAGCGGTGACCGCTGGTGTCAAACCTGGTGCGACGGTGTACATCGCGGGTGCGGGACCGGTCGGCCTCGCCGCCGCCGTCGGCGCGCAATTGCTGGGAGCGTCGGTGGTGATCGTCGGTGACATGAACGCCGACAGGTTGGCCCAGGCGCGCACGTTCGGTTGCGAGACCGTCGACGTGGGCAAGGGTGCGCCGCAGGATCAGATCGAACAGATTCTCGGTGTTCCCGAGGTCGACGCCGCGGTGGATGCCGTGGGGTTCGAGGCCCGCGGCCACGGCGGAGACTCGTCCCGCGAGGCACCGGCCACGGTGCTCAACTCGCTGATGGACATCACCACTGCGGGCGGTGGCATCGGCATTCCCGGGTTGTATGTCACCGGAGATCCCGGCGGTGTCGACGAAGCTGCCCAGCGTGGTGCTCTGTCGCTCAGCCTGGGCACCGGTTGGGCGAAGTCGCTCTCGTTCGCCACCGGTCAGTGCCCGGTGATGAGCTACCACCGTGAACTGATGAATGCCATTCTCTCGGATCGGGTTTCGATCGCGAAGGCGGTCAACGCAACCGTGATCTCGCTCGACGACGCGCCACGGGGCTACCGTGAGTTCGACAGCGGTGTCGCGCAGAAATTCGTCATCGATCCACACGGCATGATCGCGAGCTGACACCACCGCGACCACGGCCGCCCTCGCTGCGAAGTGTGCGGGGGCGGCCGTGCTGCACCGAGCCCAGCGAAGGTCGGGCCACCTATGCTGGAGTGATGTTCCTACTCTTCGGTTTCGGCAGCAAGCGCAAACACGTCGGCTCGGGCGCTACGCGAAACTGCCCGCGGTGCCACAACACCACTCAGTGGGTGCGGATGAAGCAGTACCAGCAATTCACGCTGTTCTTCCTGCCCGTCGCCCGCTGGAAGCGCGTCGAATTCGAAGAATGCGGAATTTGCGGTGCTGCCACCGAGGTGTGAGAAACGCACGTCACGCAGGAGCCAACACCACCACCGAGTTGTGTCCTCCCATTCCCAATGACGACTTCACCGTCAATCCTGGCTCCGCTCTGGTGAATCCGTCGAGCAGTAGGTGATGACCATCCGAGACCTGCGGGGCCGCAGGCACGAGTCCACGTTCGAATCCCATGACCGCCGACGCGGTTTCGATTGCCGACGCGGCCCCCTGGCAATGTCCCGTCAACGGCTTCACCGAGTACACCTGCGCGTTGGACCGAAGTACCGTCTCCAACATCGCCGTCTCCGCTGCATCACACTGCGCGGTGCCGGGGCCGTGAGCGTTGAGGTAGCGCACCTGCTCGGGAACGACGTCGGCGTCGGCCAACGCCTCCTCGAAACAGGCCCGTACTCGAGTGAGTGAAGGGTCGATCGAGGTCGCATGAAACGCGTCGTGCGTCATCGATCCGCCCAATACCCGCGCGTATGCAGCATCGCTACGGTTGGTGAGTACGAAAGCAGTTGCTGCTTCGCCCATTCCGAATCCACGACTGCCTTCCTGGAACGGTCGGCAGCCCTCCTGAGGTTCCACGTCCACCACACCGACTCCGAGCTTCACGAAGTGGTCGATGTTCTCCGGAGTGAGAGACAGGTCCGTGGCCACGAACACGACGTCGTCGACGAATCCGGTATCGAGCCACATCTTGGCGGTGAGCAGACCTGCATTGCCCGACGCGCACATCGCCGAGACGTTCATGGCCGGGCCGTGAAAGCCGTATTCCTGCATCAGCAGAGACACCGGAGTGGACGGCATCAGTGTCAGGTAGTCGCGTACACGGCGTTCTCCGCCGTCGCGCAGATAGAAGTTGCGCCACTCGTCCACTTCACCCAGGACGACGGCATGGATCAGACCCACCCGCCGACCCGGCTGCCAGCCCCGCGCCATCGCGTCGTCGACGGCCTCGCGTGCTGCCGCGCGAAGTGCCCGGCCGAAGCGGCTGGTGCCGTCGCTCCGGTCCCCGCCGTCGGGGACCTTCGCGAGCCACACCGGATTCTGTCCCGGTCGGGTGTGGTCGTGGTGCAGGCTGGCCGCTGCCTTGCCCGTTGCGAGGCCGTCCCACAGGGCGGACGCACCCCAGCCGTAGCCGGACAGTGCGCCGATCCCGGTGATGTCGGTGCCGTGAGAGCTCATCGTCGAAATCCGTTTCTTGTCGAGGTATACGAACCGGATTCGGCTCGCGCCTCGATTTAGCCCCGCAAACCGTCATCAGGTCCAGTCGACAAACGGACATACGGACTGAAACGGACACAGCTCGCCAACGGCACGGTCGTAAGTGGTTCAATCGAGTGTCGACCGTCTGTCTACGAACGTGAGGACCGATCATGGCCCCAGGGGAGCGCGAAGGCGTCGGCGACCCTGAATCACGTTCCGCGTCGCCAGGACTTGCCGACCGCTACCGGGTTCTGATCGAGCATTCACCGGACGCGATCGGTGTCCATCGACGAGGCGTTCTGGTGTATCTCAACCCCGCCGGGATGCAGTATCTGCGCGCCGAGGATGCCGCCGACGTCATCGGACATCCGATCACCGAGTTCATCGCCGCCGAGTCGGTGGGCCCGATGCTCGAACGGATCGCCGCCCTCGACGCACACGGCAGCGCCAGCGCCGCATCGGAGGCGACGGTGCTGGCCCTGGACGGGACGACGCTGACGATGGAAGCGGTCTCGGTGCGCACGGTGTGGAACGGCGAGCCGGCGTACCAGGTCATACTGCGAGACCTCACCGAACACAAAGCGGCGCAGAAGGCGCTGCAGAAGCAAGCCGCACTGGTCCAGCACGTCAGCGATGCCATCGTCGGGGTTTCCCCCGACGGTTTGGTGTCGACCTGGAATCCTGCTGCCGAGTCGGTCTACGGACGACCGGCCGCGGATGTACTCGGTCGCCACGTCTCGTATGCGGTGGGAGTGCCCTGCGATCCGGCGGCGATCCTCGCTGTCGGCGGTCGGCAGTACGAGTCGCATCGGCACGCGGACGGATCGACGCTGGCGGTGATGGTGTCGGCGGCCCAGATGCCCGACGGCTACGTGTTGGTCTGCGCCGACCAGAGTGCGGTACGCAGAGCCGAGGAACACTTCACAGCGGTCGTGGAATCGCTGGAGGCGGGCGTGGTCGTGCTCGATCACGCCGGACGCATCGAGTCGGCGAACCTCGCAGCGAAGACGATTCTCGACATCCGGGTCGGGGTGGCGACGGCGGGTCAGGCGTCGGTGCTTCCGTTCCGGGTGTACGGCACCGACGAAGGGCCGATTCACCCGCTCGAGCATCCTGTTGCCATCACCAGGAAAACCGGACAGCCCTGCCAAGCGGTGATCGGAATCGAACGCCGCCGGGACGGCCGCAACTTCTGGCTGTCGTTGACGGCGACCATGTTGAACGGGGGCGATCCGGAACCCTCGATCGTCGCGACGTTCGTCGACGTCACCGAGACATACCGGATGAGCATGCAGCTCGAACACGCGGCGACGCACGACGACCTGACCGGTCTGCCGAACAGGCCGCTGATCCTGGCGCGCCTGGACGAAGAACTGGCAAGGCCCGCGCGCGAGGACTCCATCGCCGTGTTGTTCATCGACCTCGACAACTTCAAGACCATCAACGACCTGCACGGACATACCGTCGGCGACGCAGTTCTCGGTGTGGTCGCAGACCGTCTGACGCGAGCCCTCCCGGCCGAAGCCTTCGTGGGCCGGATAGGCGGTGACGAGTTCGTGGCGGTCGTCTCCCGTTGCGTCGGTACCGAGGCCGACGACCTGCGCGCCGAACTGACGACACCCATCGAGACCGCAGGACGAGTGTTGACGGTGACCGCGAGCATCGGCGGTGTCACCGTCGACTGCGGTGACACCCGTAGTGCGCTGGACATACTCGACGATGCCGATCACGAGATGTACCAGGCCAAGCCACTGGGTCAGTACCTCGTGAACCCGTGACGACTCGAATAACGATTGGTTCGTCCCGATGTCGAAGTGACGCATGATGCTGATGGGTCGTACATACTGTCTCGGTGATACCGACCGGTCGTAAGTTCCTCGCCGTACCCATGGTGATCGTCGCTGTCGCCGGACTGTTGTTCTCCGCTGCAGGAACCGGTGCCGCAGCACCCTCCGCGTGGCAGTACACGATGGTGGCGTTCAGCAACGACAGTGACCGTGACATGGATGTCTACGAATCCACCGACGGCACGGACTTCACCGCCGTGCAGAGCGGGGCCTATCGACCGCCAACCGGGGTGGTCCGTGACGCGAGTATCTTCAGAGCTGCGGACGGTATGTACTACGTGACCTACACGAACGGCGGCGGGGCCGAGATCGGGTTTGCGCGGAGCGCCGATCGCGTCAATTGGACATTCGTGCAGAACCTTCCGATCCCGTATTGCTGCCTACTCCTGCCCGGTACTGGACCAGGAACCGGCTCGGCAGGCTCCTCGGAACTTCCGTCACTGTCGCCGTTCACCACCAAGGCGTGGGCACCCGAGTGGTTCATCGAGGGCGACCGCGTGAGCATCATCGTGTCGTTGTCCACCGGCGGAGGGTTCGTGCCGTACCTCATGACGGCCACCGATCCCGGTCTGACGCAATGGAGCCCGCCGGTTCCGCTGACGGGGATCATCAACGACCACATCGATACCACGGTGGTGAAGGCAGGGGCGCTCTACCATGCGTTCACTAAGGGCGAGAGCGAGAAGGTCATCGAGCATTGGATCGCACCGTCTTTGGGTGGTCCGTACGTTCTGGACCCCACCTTCCGTGACTTCGGCCCCTTGAAGGAAGGACCTGCAGTCGTTCAGTTGCCCGACGGCACCTGGCGGCTGTACTACGACGACTACACCAACCAGAAGTACTTCTACTCCGACAGCACGGACCTGCTCGGATGGTCCGAACCGAAGGAGCTCCCGGGGCTTTCCGGAACCGTGCGCCACATCGGCGTGATGCGGGAGCCTGCCTGACGCAACATCACCCGTCCGATCCCGAGAGCGCTCTGAGCCCGGCTGCGATGAACTCCTGCGTCGCGTCGGCGGCATTGCGGGCTCCGGCACCGGTATCGGAGCCCGACAGTGCTCGATGGGTGATGCCCTCGCCGATCACCCCGAGCTTGAAATTGGCCAACGCCAGGTAGAAGCCCCAGTTGTCCACGTCGCGTCCCGATCGAACGGCGTACTGCTGCACCAGATCCGCTGCCGAGGGATACCGGTCGCTCGTCCACGCGGCATCGGCACCGAGAACGGCGTCGAACACGGGTTGCCGGTACACACACATCAGTGCCACATCGGTCAACGGATCGCCGAGCGTGGACATCTCCCAGTCCACCACCGCTGCAACAGAACTGGGATCCTCTGCGTCGAGGATGGTGTTGTCGACGCGATAGTCGCCGTGCACGATGGACGCGGCCGAGCGGGTGGGCACCGCAGCTTCGAGCGCACGGTGCAGTCGGTCGACGTCGGGTAGCTCACGAGTCTTCACCGTCTGCCACTGCCGAGCCCACGTGGCGACCTGACGGGTGACGAAACCGTCGGGGCGGCCGAACTTCTCGAGACCCACCGACGCGGGATCGACGGCATGAAGTGCGGCGAGTACGCGGACCAACTCGGCGGCGTTGCCCGCGACCTGCGTATCCGTCAGATCGTCGAGGTCCTCGCGCGTGCGGACGACTCGCCCCGGAACGAACTCCACGACGGTCATGGGCGCGCCCAGTGCGGAACCGTCACGGTCGAATGCGACGGTCCGCGCGACCGGTACATCGGTGGATGCGAGTGCGTCGGTGACGGCCCACTCGCGGGCCATGTCGTGTGCGGAGGGCGTGAGCCCACTGGTGGGAGGTCGACGGACGACCCAGGTGGAGGTGTCGTCGTACGCCTTGTAGGTGAGGTTCGATCGCCCGCCGCTGATCATTTCGACGAGCAACGTGCCGTCGACCTCGATCCCGTTCTCTCGCAGGAACCGTTCCAGCGCATCACGATTCATGCCCGGCAATTCGCTCACGACTGTGCCTCCCGCGCTGCGCGCTTGGCTGCACCGATCGTTCGCTTGGCGATGGCCCACCGGTGCACCTCGGACGGGCCGTCGTAGACGCGGAACGGACGTACCTCACGCGAAAGCCTGGCCAACGGAAGATCGTCGGAAACCCCGAGACCCCCGCACATCTGGATGCTGCGGTCGACGATTCGGAAGATGGCCTCGGCGGCGAACGTCTTGGCGATGGACGTCTCGTTGCTCGCGTGCCCGCCTCGATCCAACTCGAAGCAGGCAACGGTCAGCAGTGCCCGCGTTGCTGCGATGTCGATCTCGTTGTCCGCGACCATCTTCTGCACCATGCCGAGATCTCCGAGCTTTCCGCCGAACCCTTCACGCTGAGCCACCTGAGCGACGGCGATGTCGTGGGCCCGTCTGGAGGCTCCGAGCCAGCGCATCACATGTGTCATGCGAGCGGGCCCCAGGCGCACCTGTGCGTAGGCGAAGCCCTCGTCGACGGCGCCCAGGACGTTCTCGTCGGGGACGAACACGTTCTCGAAGAACACCTCGCAATGTCCACCGATCATCGCTTTGTCGAGAGTGCCGATGTGGCGGCCGACGGCGATGCCCGCGGTGTCGGCGGGTGCCAGGAACATCGTGGCACCGCCTCGGTCGCCGGGCTTGCCGGATGTCCGAGCCATGATGATGAAGAACCCCGCACCGTCGGCACCGGTGATGAACCACTTGTGCCCGTTGATCTTCCAGCCACCGTCGACCCGGACGGCGGCAGTGGTGAGGGCAGCGGGATCCGAGCCCGCACCCGGTGCCGGCTCGGTCATCGCGAAGGCCGATCGTTGGTCACCGCGAGCGAGGGGAGCGAGAAACTGCTCCTTCTGCGCTGCAGACGCGATGTGAGCGAGCATGTGGACGTTGCCCTCGTCCGGCGCGCCGAGGTTGAGGGCGATCGGACCGAACAGTGAGTAGCCGGCTTCCTCGAACACAGGCGCGCGGTCGCTCATCGAGAGCCCGTGGCCTCCGTACTGGACCGGCGCATGCGGCGCGAACACGCCGGCATCTCGAGCGGCTGCCTGCATCTCGATGCGCAGCTCGTCGCCGCCGGCGTCGGCGATGTTGCCCAGGAACCGGTCTTCGATGGGGAGTACGTACTCGCGAGTGAACGTGCGCGTCCGATCGATCAGCTTCTCGATGTCGGGGTCGTACGTCAGATCGATGGCCACGATATGCTCCCTGTCCGGTACCGACCGAACACTCGCTCGGTCTCTGGAAGGTTGACACAATCGCTCGATCGGGTCAAGGATTCCGGAGCAGCTACTCCTGCCCGCCGGTCGCAGCACCGACCGTACGGCGGGCAATGTCGAGGTAGACCGCCACCAGCTCGCTCGGAGGCAGCGGCCCCTCGGGGCGATACCACGTGGCGACGCCGATGCACATCGTCGTGACGGCTCGACTGGCGTCTCTCGGGTGTGGAGTGTCGAACAGGCCTGCATCGACACCGGCGGCGACGATCGCGTCGAGCAGTCGCTGTTCCTCGTCGCGTTTGGAGATGTAGGCGGCGCGATTCGCAGGATCGAGGCTGCGGATTTCCGTCGAGCACACGAAGGCAGCGTCGCGCCTGTGAATGTGGAACAGCAGCAAGGCTTCGACGACGGCGTCGAAACGGTCACTCGGCGACGAGCCGGCACCGGCCTCTGCCGATCGGGTTCGTTCCAACAGCTCGTCCATCGACGCGTCCATGATGCCGACCAGCAGAGCCTGCTTCGACGGAAAGTGGTGGTAGAGACCGGGAACGGACAGGCCGGCTCCGGCCGCGATCTGCCGTACCGACGTTCCGTGATAGCCCTGCTCGACAAACTTGTTCAACGCCGACGCCAAGGCAGGGGAGAGGTTCGAGCCCTCGTACGTTCGCCAGGTGCCGGTCGCGGTCATGCGCTTACCGTAGATGGCCGGGCGACGGGTGTGGTCCCGGAAGCACCCGGTTGACACTTTCGTTGTGATCCGTAACACTCGAAGCGTTGACCGAGCGAGTGCTCGGTCGGTCGATCTCGGTCAGGTCAATGTTCGATCGAAAGAGTCCTCGATGCCCCTCACCATCCTCGATGCCTGGCGCGCCCGGGTGCGCCGGTCGCCCGATCGGCCCGCGTTGGCGTACTTCGACGCCGTTCTCTCTGCCCGCGAGGTCGACGAGGCCTCGGACGCTCTCGCCGCCGCGTTCGCGGACCGCGGAGTCACTCGTGGCGACCGCGTCGGGATCTATCTACAGAACGTTCCCCATTACGCCCTGACGTTCTTGGCGCTGTGGAAGATCGGCGCTGTGGCTCTGATCCTGAATCCGATGTACCGCAACAGAGAACTACGGCACCTGCTCGACGACGCGGAGCCCGTCGCCCTCGTGTGCGACGAGGCTGATCTCGAGGCGCTCGAAACCTCGTTGCAGGGCAGTACGATTCGGTTCTTCGTGAGCACCAGCGGACTGGATCTGCAGACTCGCGACGATCCGCGTGTGTTCACCGCGACGACGCGCATCACGCCGACGCCCGAGAACGACCTGCTCGGTCTCGTCGAGGCCTACCGAGGTCGCGTGATGGACGAATTCGCACCGCAGCCGGACGATCTGGCGCTGTTGGCCTACACCTCCGGAACCACGGGGCCGCCCAAGGGGGCTCGGATCTCGCACGCCAACGCGTTCGCGACGGCCTCGGACTTCGGTGAGCGTGCGGGTACGGAGGACGGGGACGTTGTGTTCGCCGTCGCGCCGCTGTTCCACATCACCGGGGCCATGCTCGATGCCGCTGTGGCTATGGTGCGAGACTGCGTGCTCGTGTTCGCTCACCGCTTCCATGCGGGCGTCACGTTGGACGCTTTCGTCGAGCATCGGGTCACGTACACCATCGGGTCCATCACCGTGTTCAACGCGATCTCCGAGAGCCCGGGCGCTGACCGCGCGCATTTTGCCTCGGTGAAGGCGCTGTACTCGGGCGGCGCGCCCATTCCTCCGGCCACCGTCTCCGCGTTCGAGGCGAAGTTCGGGTGCTACATCCACAATGCGTACGGAATGACCGAGACCACCGCCGGTGTGATCGCGGTGCCGCCCGGACTCCGGGCACCCGTGGACACGTCGAGCGGATCGCTGTCCGTCGGACTGCCGCTTCCTCGCGTGCGGCTGCGCACACTCGACCCCACCGGGCGACCCACCGATCCGGGAGTTGCCGGCGAGTTGGAAGTGTCCGGGCCACAGGTGGTCTCGGGATACTGGAAGAACCCGGAGGCGTCGGCGTCGACGATGCCCGAAGGTCGCCTGCACACCGGGGACGTAGCGGTCATCGACGAACAGGGATGGGTCTATCTCGTCGACCGGCTGAAGGACCAGATCAACGTCTCCGGATACAAGGTCTGGCCCCGAGAGGTCGAGGACGCCCTCTACGAACACCCGACGGTATTCGAAGCCGCCGTGGTCGGTCGTCCCGACACCTATCAAGGGGAGTCGGTGGTCGCGTACGTGTCGGTCCGCAGTGGTTCGGCCGTGACCACCGACGAGCTGATGGCCTTCGCGCGCGATCGGCTCGCTGCCTACAAGCGTCCGAAAGAAATACACATCATCGACGAGCTGCCCAAGACACAGACCGGGAAAATTCGTCGCGCAGCACTCAAACCTGTTTCAGCACTGACTCACTCGAGCGAAAGTGGTACCTCATGACCGTCGGATCACCCCGCGACACACGCTCGACACCGGACATCTCCTCGCGGAAGAAGTCGTTGTTCGCCAGCACGATCGGCAACGTACTCGAGTGGTACGAGTGGAGCGCCTACGCGGTGTTCGCACCGTTCATCGCCGCGGCGATGTTCAGCCAGACCGATCCGGTCTCGGCCCTACTGTCCACGTTGGCGGTGTTCGCCGTCGGATTCCTGATGCGGCCGCTCGGCGGCATCGTGTTCGGACGGATCGCAGACAAGAAGGGGCGCAAGTTCGTCCTCGTCACCACCATGTTGATGATGGCCGCCGGAAGCCTGCTGATCGGCATCATGCCCACCTACGGTGCGATCGGGGCCTGGGCGTCGGTGCTGCTGCTGCTCGCACGCGTCATGCAAGGTTTCGCCCACGGCGGCGAGTCGGCGACGGCCTACTCGTACGTCGGCGAGATCGCGCCACCGAACCGACGTGGGATGTGGGGAAGCGTCGCATTCGTTGCGATCTTCGGCGGCTCGGCACTGGCATACACCGTCGGTGGCGTCATCACCTCGACACTGTCCGAATCGGCTGTCGGTCAATGGGGTTGGCGTATCCCGTTCCTGCTCGGTGCAGTTCTGGCACTGTTCGCGTTGTACCTGCGCAAGAACATGGACGAGAGCGACGTCTTCGATTCGGAGCAGAACAAGGTGAAACAGGCACCGATCGCACGAAAGACGGTTGTGAAGGCAATCGTGTTGATGATCGGCATGACGTCGGGAATCACAGCGGCGCATTACACCTGGACCTCGTACGTGTCGACATTCGCCATCACGCAGCGCGGGATGAATCCCGATACCGCGTACTGGATGCTCGTCATCGCGCAGCTGATTGCGTTGGTGTCGCTGCCGTTCTTCGGTCGTCTCTCGGACTCGATCGGTCGCCGGCCGATGCTGGCTGCCTTCGCCGTGTTGATGTTCGTTCTGCAGATCCCTCTGACGATGATGATCTCGACGCAGTGGTGGACGTTGCTGCTCCCGTCGACAGTTGCCCTGCTCGTCATCGCCGTCCCGGCTTCGATTCTGTCGTCGACGTTGTCGGAGAGTTTTCCCACCCGACTCCGCACGCAGGCAATCGGATTCGCGTACTCGTTCTCGGTAGCGGTGTTCGGTGGAACAGCGCCCTATCTCAACCAACTCTTCCTCGGCCTCGATCTGGGCTGGGTGTTCGGCGTGTACATCATGTTCCTGGCCGCCTTGACCGGTGTCGCCTGCTTCTTCATGAAGGAAACCAAGGGAATTCGACTCGAGGACGTCTGATTCGACCTCGGCCGATCTTGCTCCTGACGCGACGTGAGGTTCTACCGTCTGGTTCATGAACAGCAAAGGTCCGATCACCTGGGGAATCGGTGACGTCGCGCGTCGAACCGGCGTCACCGAACGCACGTTGCGGTACTACGAAGAACTGGGTTTGCTCGCCCCGGACCGAGACGGAGGGGGTAGGCGTAGGTACGACGGAGGAGATATCGATCGGCTGTACCGTATTCGACTGCTTCGCGAATTGGGAACTCCGCTTGCCGATGTCGATCCGGACGCGGCGGATTTCCAGCACCTGACTCGGCAACATCTGGCAGACCTGGACCGTCGGATGGCGGACCTTGCTCGGGTGCGCGAACGGGTTCGTGCGGTCGAGGACCGACTACTGCACGGTGCTCTTCTCGGCGACGACGCGCTGTTGGATCTACTCTCGTGCCTGTCGACCGAAGAGCCGGCGGTGACCGGTCGGACCACGTTGTTGGTCTACCGCGACATCGCAGCGGCCCACTCCTACCTCGTCGACGTGCTGGGGCTGGCTCCGGGACCGATCGAATACGACGGTGACCGAGCAGTCCACGGAGAGGTTCACGCCGGTGACGGTGTTGTCTGGTTGCACCGCGAGGCTCCTGAACATCGAATGGTTTCTCCCCTGACCAACGGCATGGTCACCGCCTCGCTCGCGGTCCTGATCGACGACGTCGACGCCCATCACGCTCGAGTGGCCGCAACCGGGGCAGCGATCGACTATGCGCCCGCCGACATGCCCTACGGCGTCAGGGAGTACGGCGTTCGTGATCCGGAGGGGCACCTGTGGTCGTTCCAGACGCCGATCGAAGAACCGGTGGCGTCCTGAACCCGCTCTGCCCCAGTGGATCTATCGGTGATCGAGCAGTGACGTCGATGCCGTGTCGGCGAGGTCACTGCCTCCCAGCAGACGCATGAGCAGAAGGCCGTCGAGCACAGCCACGGCAGCGGCAGCCTCTCTGCGTCGGTTGTCCTGGTCCCCGACGACGAAGCCGCCGAGCCATTCGATCCAGCCCTCCACCAAGTGCGAGGCCACGGATTTGTAGGGCTCGATTCCTGCTGTTGCTTGTCCGATGGCCTCGAAGTAGAGCCCGAACAGCGGATCGCACTCAGGCTGCGCCACCACCGGCCACGCCGTCGCGACGAGTGAGCGGTGGTCGTTCATCGGCACCGAGAACGCCGCGGCCAACACGTGTTGCAGTCGATCTCCGACTACCGACAGAACGGACGTGACGAGCTCGTCCTTCGTCGGGAAGTAGTAGACGACCATGCGATCGCTGATCTTCAAACGCGATGCGAGTCTGCCGAAGGTCAAGCGGCTCAGGCCGTCTTCCAGGGCGGCCTCCAGTGCCACGGACAGTATCTCTTCGCGTGAATGTTTCTTGACCACATCTTGATCGTAGTGGTCACTACAGGTACCTTCTCTTGTAGTGACCACTACAACTCGAAGGAGACGTCATGCGTACACGTTCGACTCCCTTGCTCGCACTGTCGGTTCTGCGATCGACCGCCGGACTGATCTCGTGGGCGAGTCCCGCACATTCGTGGCGTGCCTTCGGCCTCGGACCCATGCATCAAGTCGGAAGTGCGGGGGTGGCGACGCGCCTGTTCGGAGTCCGCGATCTCGCGCTGGGAATGGCGCTGCACCACCCATCCGCGGACGTTCGCAAAGCAGCCGTGGAGGCCGGCATCGCGATCGATGTCCTCGACGTCGCGGCAAGTGTGATCGGTCGTCGGGCAGGTGCGCCGGCTGCGAGTCTGGCCGGAGTGGCGGCCGGCGCAACGCTGTTCGTCGTACTGGGCGTGACGATCATCGCGGACTCGGCCGCTTCGTGATCATCCGCATCACCGGCGTCTCGTTCGGGCCGCTGTACCCTCTGGTGCGCGGTGAGGGGCGGTACTGCGGTGTTCTCGCCGTAGTACATCCGATGATCTAGCTTTGACGGTATGCGTCGGCTCGGCGCGGTGGACCTCCGGCAGAAGGACGCACTCCCATGACCGATGACACGCTGGCCGACTTCGAGCGAACCGAGTTCACCGCGGACGGGCGGACAGCGCCCGTGTATCGCATCGGAACCGGACCGGCTGTGATCGTGATGTCGGAAATGCCGGGCATCACTCCGAGGGTCGCGGACTTCGCGAGAACCGTCGCCGGAATCGGTTGTACGGCCGTCGTTCCGCACCTGTTCGGAGTCGACGGCAAGGATCCGCTGGCCGCGCCACTGGGAGCGCTCGGCACCGTTGCCACCATGTCCCGCGCCATGGTGCCGGCGTGCATCAGTCGCGAGTTCACCATCCTGGCCACCGGGAAATCGTCACGGGTCGTGGTGTGGCTGCGCGCACTGGCAGCGCAGGAGCATGAGCGCTGCGGCGGACCAGGCGTCGGAGCCATCGGAATGTGCTTCACCGGCGGGTTCGCGCTCGCCATGGCGGCGGACGATCGACTGATCGCACCGGTTCTCTCGCAGCCGTCACTTCCGTTCGCGGCATCGAAGTCCCGCAGTCGATCGATCGACATCACCCAGGGCGACCTGGACAAGGTGAAAAGTCGTTGTGCGGCAGGCGAGCTCACGGTCCTGGGGATGCGTTTCGAAGGCGACAAGATGTGTCCGCCTGCACGATTCCAATGGCTGCGCGAGCAGCTCGGCGACGCATTCGTCTCGGTGGAACTACCCGATTCCTCCTTCAACCCGGAAGCATTCGGACCACCGCATTCGGTCGTCACCGAAGGACTGATCGACGAGCCGGGGGAGCCGACACGGCAGGCGCTGGATCAGGTACTCGATCTGTTCCGTAAGCGGTTGCTCACGACAGAATGAGCAAGCGAACGTCCGGCCGGTGGACCGAGATTCATGCCCACGGAACGGTGGCCTGTAGAACCGCCTCCGTCAACGCGCCGGTCCGCAGTGCCGTCACCGTCTGATATTCCGGATCGGCCACCATCTCGCTGAATGCCGTGCGCGAGGGGTACTGCACCAGCAGGACCGCATCCCAGGCCTGACCGTCGTCGGCTACCAACGCCGTCGAACCGTCGCCCGCATACAGCACCGTCGCGCCATAGCGCGGAAGGAACGTCTCGTCCAGTGCTTTCGCATATTCTGCGTATGAATCGCGGCCACCGTCGGCGAACCGCAGCAGGTTGAGCATCACCACAGGACCACCGGGGTCTTCTTCCAGATAGCGCTTGAGGTCTCTTCCACGGGGATCTACAGCCATCGATCGAGTATGCGTCAGCCGACGATCCGATGGAGCAGAAACCACTCTCGCAGCGACTTACCGGTCTGCGGCGGCGACCCCGAGCGACAGATGTCCCCACGGGCGCAGCAGTCGTGGCCCGGGTAGCCGGTCGGTGTCCAATATCTCCATCGTGAAGCCGGCGTCCGTCACCAATTCGGGGACGTTGCGAACGAGGTGGCATCCGCCGGCGACGCGTTGCTCGATGCCGTCGAGGCGACGCTGCCACGCGGCAACGCGTGGGTCCGGGGACAGACCGTGCTCGAGGAAGAACAACTTGCCGCCAGGACGAAGCACGCGTCCGATCTCACGCAGTGCACGAGCGGGGTCTGGCACAGTACACAGCGTGAACGTGCTGACCGCGGCGTCGCAGCTGTTGTCGGGCAGCGGAAGCGACTGTCCGTCGAGTCCCACGAAATGGATCGGAATCGATGACGCAGCAATGCGGTCGGCTGCCAGATGCCGCGCGCCGAGAGACGGCTCGACGGCGGCGACGGACGTCACCGCACTCGGGTACACCGGAACGTTGGTGCCGGAGCCGAACCCGATCTCCACGACGTCGCCGCTGAGCCCGGAGAGGGCGCGGGTCCGCAGGCGGTGCACGTAGGACCCGTCGAGCACGACGTCGATCAGTCGGGGGAGTAGGCGGTCGGACCACAAGGCCACGGTGTTCGGCTTTCGTCGTCGGTGCGGTGCTGTCTGTTCACTGCATCGGTTCCCCGGTGGTACCGAAAACCCAGCACGGACGGCGGCCAAGCGCCACCGGATGCAGATACAACCGACAGTATCGGTGACACCGCTGCGTGACAGCTCCTCGGGGAAACTCGACCAGTCGTTCAGCGAATCGAGCCGCTGTCGGACCCCCGAGACGGTGGTTCCATGGTCAACGGTAGAACTTGAAGAGCAGGAAAACCGGTGACTCGATGAATGGGAAGTGTGTTGTCCATGACCGATGTTGAGAAAGTGACCGTATTCGGAACTGGAGTGCTCGGTTCACAGATCATGATGCAGGCTGCGTACCACGGAAAAACCGTTGTGGGATACGACATTTCCGACGAATTGCTGGCCAAACTGCCGGATCGCTGGGAATGGATGCGCGGATACTACAAGCGTGACCTGAAGACCTTCGACGAGGCGCGCTTCGACGAGGCCATCGAATCCATCACGACCACCACCAGCGTCGCGGAGGCCGTTTCGGACGCCGACCTGGTGATCGAAGCAGTTCCGGAGGATCTCGAGCTGAAGAAAAGTGTCTGGTCGGATATCGGCGCGTCCGCCCCGCCGAAAACCATCTTCGTGACCAACTCGTCGTCGCTACTGCCCAGCAGTTTTGCGGAGGCTACCGGGCGGCCGGAAAAGTTTCTTGCATTGCACTTCGCCAATCTCGTGTGGCGGTATAACACAGGTGAGGTGATGGCAACTGCTGCAACAGATCCCGTTTATTTCGATACCGTATTGAGCTTCGCTTCGGAGATCGGTCTCGTTCCCGTTCCGGTCCGAAAGGAAGTTCCGGGATACGTGTTGAACAGTCTTTTGATTCCGCTGCTGCAAGCAGGAGCCAACCTCTACGTCGGCGGGGTTGCCAATCCGGCGGACATCGACAACGTGTGGCGCATAGCCACCGGGGCGCCCGCCGGTCCGTTCCAGATATACGACACGGTCGGCTTCAACGTCGCAGCACACATCGCGCGCGCACACGGCGGCGAGGATCAGGTCAAGTTCGCCGATCTACTGCAGAAGGGTATCGACGCGGGAAAGACCGGCCTCGGGGACGGTGAGGGCTTCTACACGTACGATTCCGACGGCAAGCGTCTCGATGCTGTCGAGTCGTGGAACATCAACTGAATCGCTCGATCACTGTCCCATTCAGGTGGACGAGACCGCGCAAAGATTCATGCATGGGTGCCCATTGTTCGACGGTCTCGTTGTCGGTGTCTCCAGCATGCCACCGCTTGGATCGTCGGACATTCGTGCGCCGCAGCGATGGCCGCCGAACCGGATCAACCGAGTTGCCGCAGTTGAATCGCGGTGTCCAATGCGAGTCGATGCCACGCAGATCGCGGATCTCGGCCGGTCAGTTCCTGGGCTCGGCGCAGTCGGTAGCGCAGAGTCTGCGGATGCACATGCAACTGTGCCGCGGCGGCCGTGGCGGTGCCGGTGGCGATGAAGGCCGAAAGCCCGTCGAGGATATGCTTGTTCGCCGACTCGGTGAGCGAGCCGAGAACGGTGCGCACCACCTCGCTCGTGTCCGCGGTGGACCGTGCGGTCAACAGTGCCAGCAACTGGCCGTCGCCACTGTCGAGCACGGCACGGTCGTCGAACGCGTGGTCCGGTGCCGTGTCCAGCGCCTCCGAAGCAAGTCTCCACGCACGTCCTACACCGACAATGGTCGATCGCACTACCAGGCACCCGCGCAGCATCATCTCGTTGCAGGCGGCCTCGACCTCGGTGCGCTCGATGGCATTGGGCAACAACAGGATTGCGCGCTGATCACGCCGAGTGCACAGATGACTTCGTCGAGTCGACTGCGCAGTGCGGTCGGGTGGGGTGAGTCCCAGTGCGAGAACCAGAGATTCGACGGTGTCGTCGGTCAGTGACCTGCCTGCGTCCATCGGCTCGACCACCAGCACATTCGGGTGAGTAGGCAGCTCGAGGTCCAGTTCGCGGACGCGATCGGCCAGCGCGCCGGGCGAATTCTGCCTGCCTGCCACGAGGTCGTCGAGCAAGAGCGCATGCGCCTGTGCACGATTGGATGTGAGCTGTTCGCGGGCAACGATATACGCGCCGATGATCTCCTCGGATATCGCATCGATGGCGTCGAGCACTCCCAGGCTGAGTTCAGCGATGTCCGGCGGTTCGAGTGCGTCGAGATACTCGGTGGTCACGTGCCGAACGAACACGCTCGACGCGACTCGGTACGCTCGGAGCACGTCGGCCAACGGCCGCCCGTCGGCGGCGCGCGCGGCACCGATTGCGCGGAATCTACTGTGATCTCGCTCGTCGATGGTCGAGTCGCCGCCCGCCCACAACGTCATCAGGCGTCGCAACGACCAATACGCGATTGCCTCCACATCGGCCAGTTGAGGCCCGTGCAGGTTGCGGTACACCGGGATTGCGTCGCGAACGGCCTGCACTGCCGACGCCACGACGGCGACCAGCTCCCCTTCGATCTCGGCGACCACCGCGGCTCGGGCTGGGTACATCGCGGCATCGTGTCACAGTTTGTCAGTTGCTGATAGACCGATTCATCATTGGTGCAGATTTCCTTGAGTTACGGTGCTCACGACAGCACAGTCGAGGGAGACAGCCGAGTCGAACAGAAGAGTGGGGCCAATGGACGCAGACGTGATCGTGGTGGGTGCCGGCCTGGCAGGTCTGGTGGCAACCGCCGAATTGGCCGACGCCGGAAAACGGGTCCTCCTCCTCGACCAGGAGCCCGAACAGAACCTGGGTGGTCAGGCGTTCTGGTCGCTCGGCGGTTTGTTCATGGTCGATACCCCGGAGCAGCGACGCATGGGTATCAAGGACTCTGCAGAACTGGCCTGGCAAGACTGGCTCGGCACCGCGACATTCGACCGCGGCATCGACGATCCCGCAGGCGAGGACTACTGGGGTCACCAGTGGGCGCGCGCGTACCTCGACTTCGCAGCGGGGGAGAAGCGCTCGTGGCTGCATGCACAGGGGATGCGCTGGGTTCCCATCGTCGGATGGGCCGAACGCGGTGGATACCTCGCCGAGGGCCACGGCAATTCTGTGCCGCGTTTCCACCTCACCTGGGGGACCGGCCCCGGCGTTGTCGCACCGTTCGAGCGGCGCGTGCGCGAGGCGGCCGACAAGGGATTGGTACGCTTCGGTTTTCGGCACCGGGTGGACGAGTTCGTCGTCAGTGCAGGTGCGGTCGAAGGCGTCCGCGGCGCTGTCCTCGAAGCCAGTGCAGCAGAGCGCGGTACAGGTAGTACTCGCGTCGAGGTGGGGGAGTTCGAGCTGCGCGCCGGGGCCGTGCTCGTCACCGCTGGAGGCATCGGTGCCAATCACGATCTGGTGCGGGAGAACTGGCCGGCCCGGTTGGGATCAGCTCCGAAGTCGCTGATCTCGGGAGTTCCCGAACACGTCGACGGCCGGATGCTCGGCATCACCGAGAAAGTCGGGGGCCGTCTGGTCAACAAGGACCGCATGTGGCACTACACCGAGGGCATCAAGAACTGGGATCCGATCTGGAAGAACCACGGAATCCGAATCATTCCCGGTCCCTCGTCCATGTGGTTCGACGCGCGTGGTCGACGCTTCCCGGTTCCCAATTTCCCGGGATTCGACACTCTCGGAACGTTGAAAGCCATCCAGGACAGCGGATTCGAGTACTCCTGGTTCGTCCTCACCCAGAAGATCATCGAAAAGGAGTTCGCGCTCTCGGGATCGGAACAGAATCCGGACATCACCGGCAAGAACCTCAAGCTCGTTCTCAGCCGGGTGTTGCCCGGTGCCAGCGAACCGGTCGAGGCGTTCAAGAAGAACGGCGAGGATTTCGTCGTCGCCGACTCCCTCGGCGACCTCGTCCAGGGAATGAACAAGATTGCCGGTGAGGACCTGATCGACCTCGCCGATCTGCGGCGACAGATCGAGGCCCGCGACCGTGAGGTCGACAACCCCTTCACCAAGGATCTACAGATCTCTGCTATCCACAACTCGCGTCGTTCGCGCGGAGAGCGGATCGCGCGTACCGCGTCACCCCACAAGATCCTCGACCCCAAGTCGGGTCCGTTGATTGCCGTGCGCCTGAATATCATCACGCGAAAGACCCTGGGCGGCATTCAAACCGACCTGCAGGGGCGCGTCCTCGACGGCGACGGACAGGCGATCGAGGGACTGTGGGCGGCCGGTGAGATCGCCGGATTCGGCGGTGGTGGAGTGCACGGATACCGCTCACTGGAAGGAACGTTCCTGGGTGGGTGCATCTTCGGTGGCCGACAGGCCGGACGCGCGCTCGCAGCGCAAGCGTGACGGTGGTCCTCCGCCTCGGTCGTCCCGGGCTGCCGGGTGCGACGGAGATTGCCACCACTGCGTCGGCGAGTCCCCGGTCGCCGGTGACGGTGTCGTTCCTCGGTGTCAGCACACTACTGTTCGACGACGGCGAATCGGCGATCCTCACCGACGGCTTCTTCTCGCGACCGTCGCTCCCGAAAACCCTTGCACTACCGCTGCGGTCGGACATGCACCGGATCGACGCTGCCCTCCATCGAGCCGGAATCACCACGCTCGACGCCGTTCTGTGTGCCCACTCGCACTACGATCACGCACTGGACTCTGCGGCGGTAGCGCTGCGCACCGGTGCAGATCTGGTCGGCGGGACCTCGACCGGCTTCATCGGGCGGGGTTCGGATCTACCCGACGACCGCATCGTCGTGGTCGAGAACGGTGCGACAGCGGTCCAGGGAAACTTCGCCGTCACGTTCGTGGAATCGGTTCATTCGTATCCGGATCGAGCGCACGGAACGATCGACCGACCGCTGAGCCAGCCCGCACGTGTGCGGGAGTACCGATGCGGCGAGGCCTGGTCGATGCACATCGAACACCTGCCCAGCGGCCGAACCGCACTCGTGCACAGCAGCGCCGGTTTTCGGGTCGGCATGCTCCGCGGTCGCCCTGCCGACGTGGTTTACCTGTCGATCGGCCAACTCGGCCGCCGACCGCGCGTGTTCGTCGAGCAGTACTGGCAGGAGACGGTCCGGGCGGTCCACGCCCGAAGCGTGGTATTGACGCACTGGGACAACTTCTTTCGACCCCTGGACGAACCATTGCAGGCACTTCCATACGCCTTCGACGACATGTCTGCTTCCATCGATGTGCTGAACGTCTGCGCGCGACGAGACGGGATCGACCTCGAATTGCCGACCCTGTGGCGTCGTGCGGACCCGTGGGTGAAACGAGCCTGACCAGGAGGTTGGAGACGGCTATCGGTCAGAGATCGTCGAGGGTGACCAAGCCGTCTTGCAGTGCGCGGGCCACGAGAGACGCTTTGGTGGGTGCCGCTCGCCCGACAGTGGAATACTTCGCGCGAATTCGAGTCAGGTGGGTGTTGACTGTGCCGAGCGCAATGTGCAGAACCGCACACACTTCCTGCTTGGAGTCGCAGCGCAACCACGCACCCAGGACTGCGATCTCGCGCGCGGTGAGGCCCGGATCGGCGAAGTCGGACGTCTCGCCGTGTGACCGGGATCTGTCGGTGCTGGGAGTCGAGACGGTCCGAGACCTCATGGTCGATGCGCTGCGGCGTGGTGCAAAGCGCTGCGAGGACTGAGCCGTCGGAACGGGTATGGGCTGGATCGGTGTGGTGGTAACACCCGAATCCATCGTTCGCATCACATTCGCCCCCGCTGTCCGTGTTGGGTGTTTCGATCATCCGACCACGGCGGAAAACATGAAACAACACCACCGAGTTCGAGCTCGAGCACGGTTTTGTAGCGGGTTATCGGTCGTTTTTTATAGAGTTGTAAAACTCATGGCCGGGCAAATCCGGTTGCTATGGTTCGATGTCCACAAGGTCACACATTCGTAGGCGGCTGTCGTTGAGCACGAAATCCACACCACGTGAACAACTGCTCGGGGCGGGGCTGCGTTTGCTGGCCGACCTCGATATGTCGGTGCTGGCCAAATCGTTGTCCATTGCCGCGATCGTGGACGAGGCGGGACTGTCGCATCAGACTTTCCACAACGTGTATCCCGGCTCCTCCCGCGCCGAGGAGCGCGGCGGCAAGGAAGCGTTCGTGGAGGATCTACTCACACACGTGTCGTTGCAGTACTCACCGCCCGATGAATCCGGCGAGCAGCCTTCCGTCGAACTCGCGGTCTATTTCGAGCACCTGACGTCGGGCTTGATGCGGAGAAGGATGATCGGCGGCATGATCGCCTCCGATCATGCCGGGGCCCGATCGTCGCTGGCACCGGAATTCGATGCCATGGATCGCGCCGCCGAGAGCACAATCCGCAACCGACTTCGTGCTCGCGGCGGTTCGGTGAAAAGGCCTTTGACGGTGGCCGACCTGTCCACGGTTTTCGTCGCTCTGCTCGACGGGCTTGCCTTCCGGGAGACGCTCAGCCCGGGAACGATCTCCGCGGCACGGGTGTCCGAGGTAGTCGACTCGTTGCTGGACTGGGCGGTGGACCCGGTGCACTCGGATCGATGGCAGGGCACCGCGCAGCAGGTCGATGCTCCGCCATCACTCGAATCCCTCGATCTTTCCAGGGTCGATATCGAATCCGATGTCATCGCGGCCACCGAGGCGCTGTTCTCGGAACACGGCTATTTCTCGGTCACTCTTGCCGACATCGCGTCGGCCTCCTCTCTGAGCGTCACCGATCTCAAACGATTGTTTCCCAGCAAAGTCGACATCATCGTTGCCGCGCTGACACCCGAGTTCGAGCGGGTCCTCCGACTGGGTCGCGCAGATGCTCGTCTCGAAGTGGAACCGGTTGTCGCCCTTACCCGTACGGTGAACCGGCTGGCGGAGTTCGTGGCGAGTAATCGGGCGATGAGCTCGGGAATGTTGCTGGCGCTGAGCTTCGAGCAGTTTCACGAGCCCGGTACCGTCACCACCATCAGGGAACATCTTCCGGTGCCGTCAGCGCTCATTCCGGTCATCGAAAGCGGGCAGCGCCGAGGTGATTTCGCCACCGATGCGTCTGCACTCGAATTGGCAACGATACTCGCCAACAACGTGGTGATCAGATCTGTGACGCGGTCTGCCGAGCCCCCGGAGGAGGTCGCCGACGTTGTTCTGAGGGTCTTCCTGTCCGGAATACTCTCTCGATGATCGAGGCCTGGTGCGATAATCACGCCTCGGCCGAGCTTCAGTCAGGAAGAGGGACCTCGAAGGCGAGCAGTGCGACGTCGTCCTGCAGGCCGTCCCCGAAGGAGGCCAAGAGCGACGTGAGGTCGTCGACGATCTTCGGTGCCGTCGTCGGACCCTTTCCGGCAGCGAAAGATTCGAGGCCACCGTCGTCGTCGAAGCGCGTCCGCCCGGGTCCGACGATCGCCTCGGTCAACCCGTCGGTGTAGAAGGCCATGACGTCACCGGGTCGCAGCGTCACCGATGCAGACGCGAAATGCGGTTCGGCCAATGCTCCGACCAACTGGCCACCGGTGGTGTCGACGAAGTCCACGACCGCGTCGCGAGTGACGCGCAGCGCAGGCGGGTGCCCGCCGCTGGCGAGGTGAACCTCTGCGCCGTCGGGTCCGGGCGAGATGGTGCCGAACACCACCGTGCAGAATCGCGGGTCGTCGCCGTGAAACTCGTGGTGCAGAACGGTGTTGAGGTTTTCCAGCACGGAGATCGGATTGCGGTCGAACACTGCGGCTGCGCGCAGGGTGTATCGGGTCAGCGAGGTGACGGCGGCGGCTCCCGCGCCCTTGCCGCTGACGTCGCCGAGGAAGAATCCCCATGTGTCCTTGTCGAGTGGGAACACGTCGTAGAAGTCGCCACCGACCTCGTCGATCGATGCGGGGTGATAGTGGGCCGCGACGTTCATGCCTGTCGGAGCGGACAGGATCGGGGGCAGCAGGGTGCGTTGCAGGGTCGACGCAAGAATCTGCACCTGCGTTTTCTCCGCCTCTGCCTGCTTGCGTGCTTGTTCCGAGGCGCCGAGTGCGTCCTGTGATCTGTCCAGTGCGGCCTCGGCGGTGTCCTGCGCGGCCTCGGCATTGTCGCGGGCGTCGATCAGATCCTTTTCGCGCACGTGACGCTCGGTCTCGTTGTGCAGCGTCATCGTCACCGTCATGGCCCCCGCGGACGTGCGGACACTGTTGGCGAGTATCGACACGGCAATTGCGGAGTTGCGTTCGGCGGAGATGGTCAACTTCGCGGAGGCCCCGATCGGAGAGTCGTCCGGTGAGCCCGACGCAACGTCCATCAGCGCCGTCAGTACCGGCTCGAACTCGATCGTGAACAAATCGGTGACCGCTGTTCCGACGAGAGCGTCACGACTGCGTGCAGTGATCCGCGCGGCGGCCGCATTGGCGTACAGGATCCGTGCGGTGGCGACGTCGACCGAGAACACGCCACACGGTGCCGTGTCGAGTAGTTCAGCGGCGGTGGCAGACATGGGCACTCCCTTCGGTCATGACGAGCGGGTGGCAGATCTCGAACGGCCGGCGGAGACCGGGTTCATCCACGTTGCAGTCACGATGGTGCCGAACCCCGGCCGGTGGTCGACGACGAGATCGTCGGCCACCGCAGCAGCGAGTTGCAGACCGTGGCTGCGGTTGGTCGTCGGTGTCGGTGGCCGCCATGTTCCGGTGTCGGAGACCGTGACGGTCAGTGTCTCGTGTTCGTACGCGGCGGTGATGGTCATCGTTCCGGGCTCCGGTGCCGAGCGGTAGGCGTGCTCGACGACGTTGGCGAGTGCCTCGTAGACTCCGAGCACGATGTCGTCGACCAAGGAGTCGCTCACCCCCAGTTCGAGAGCCCAACTGTGCAACCGTCGGCGAACAACCGTCGCTACGGTCGACTCAGCGGGAGCGGTGTGCGTCCAACGCCGATTCGACGGCGTGGGAGTGACCCCGCTCATGAGCACAGCCCGGACGGGTATCGGCCGTTCATCGAGCGGCCTCGTCGTCGACGGTCGCCGACTGCACGTGAGCAACCGCATCCGGCACCGTTGTGAACGTGGCCATCACCCGGTCGATTCCACTCAGCTGAACGGGTCGAGTGACGACGCCGTTGACTGCCACCAGCGCCATGCGCGACGCGTCCGGCATGCGGTCGCATACCCGCACCAGCACCGTGATCGCGCTCGACGACAGAAAGCTCACGTCGGTCAGATCGACCACGAGTCCGCCCCTGGCCGTGTCGGCCGCAGGGAAGGCAGTGGCCGACAGCTCCGGGATGGTGTCGAGATCGAGTTCGCCTCGAACGGTCAGCACGGTGGTGGCCTCGTGCTCGGCCGACACGATCTCGAACGGTCCTCCGGTCGGCTCCTCTGACATGCGTTCGACGTTACCTGTTATCGAGTCGGATTCACGACCGAGAGGAATCGACGAACAGCTCGCCCGCGCCCAGCACGTCCAACACCATGCGCACCGATCGTGCGGGGGCAAGTACTCGGATCTTGTCCGGATGCACGTACGTGGCGTCGATGATTGCATTGGCGACGCCGGAGTAGATGAACGACACCTCCGACAGATCGACCGAGACCCGAGTCGATACGGAGGCCAGAAGGTCGAGACTGTGCACGAATTCGGCGCGAGTGGACATGTCCAGTTCGCCGAAGGCACGCAGTGTGTTGTGGCCGTTCGGTCGAGTTGTCGTCTCGAGTCGGAACACGCCCTCGTCGTCGCGAATGGAGCGTTCCATGGTTGCGGTGCTCGTCAACATCTGTCTACCTCTTCCCGAAGCGCTCGTTCCGGTCGGTGACCGCCGGCTGCGAGACGCTGAGTTGTTGTGCAGTCAACGATGCCAGTGCGTCATTGCGGAAGGCTCCGTCGTTGAATCTCGAACTGGTAACACAAGGTCACGGTTCGGTAACGGCGCTACCGGGTCAGCACATCGATGAGGGAACCGGTGATCTTTTTCTTCACCCAGCCGCGCGCACCTCGTTGGCCGAGCGCGGCCCGGGCAGCATTGAGGCCGGCTGCACCGTGCACTCCGCCACCCGGGTGCGCCGATGCCGATCCCAGAAACAGCCCTTCCACCGGGGTTTCCGACCGGCCCAGGCCAGGCGTCGGGCGAAATATCAACTGCTGCTGCAATTGCGCGGTCCCGCCGTTCACCGCACCACCGTGCAGATTGGCATCTGCACCGTGCAGATCGCTCGGGCGTTGCACGACCCGGCCCACGACCGAATCGAGAAAGCCCGGTGCGTGCGCATCGAGGACGTCGTCCACTCGGCCCGCCACGATGTCTGCCGAGGCATCGTCGACGACGCCCCGCGGGAGATGCGTGTAGGCCCAGGCGCTTTCGGTGCCCTCCGGCGACCTGCTGCGATCGGCGGTGGTCATCTGGCCGAACAGCATGAACGGGCTCTCGGGGAGTACGCCAGTGGTGAGATCTGCCGCCCAGTGCACGAGACCGTTGTCGTCCGCACCGAGATGGACAGTGCCGGCATCGGCCAAAGACGGCGAATTCCATGCTATTCGGCGATCGAGAGCGTAGTTCACCTTCACCACCGGGGTGTCCCACTCGAAGGTGCGCAAGTCGTCGTGCACGCGGCGAGGTACGGCGTCGAACGGAAGCAGCGATCCGTACAGCGCCGGTGCGGATACGTCGGCGACGATCGCTCTGCGTGCCCGGAACGTATCTCCGGCCGCGGTGTGCACGGCACGAGCGCGGCCGCCTCGTACATCGATGAGCTCGACCGCTTGACCGAACTCGAGCACCGCACCCGACGCGGCACCACGGCGAATCAACGCGCTCGTCAATGCCGACGATCCACCGACCGGGGCGGGATACCCGACATCCTGGGCCAGCATCGTGAGCAGCCAACCCATCATGCCGCTCACCGGGGCATCGGTCGGGACGTCACCGTGCATCGCGTTACCCAGCAGGAGGCAGCGAGCAGCCTCGCTGTGGAAGAGCTCGTGTGCCATCACCCGGGCGGGGAGGGCCGCGAATCGAGCGAAACGCAGTGTCTCGGGCACCCCGAGGGTGCGGGCGAGGCGAGCCGCGGGGACGACGGGTGGAAACGGGCCGAACAGCGAATTCATGAAGGGCTCGCGAATGCGTTGCCATTGCTCGAAGAGCTCCAGCCAGGTGCGGCCGTCGCGCTTGTCGTGTTCGGAAAGCATTGCCGCAGTGGTCTCCACGTCGTGGTGAACGACCGGTGCGTCGGTGTCCTGCGGAGACAGCGCGTGCCCGTACGCCGCGGGGGAGTGCGACCACTGCAGCCCGTGGCTTTCCAACTCGAGTGCCGTCATGGCAGGCGAGGCGAGAGCCAGTGGGTAGAACGCGCTGAAGAGATCGCTGGTGAATCCAGGAACCAGCGTCGCGCTGCGCACAGCCCCGCCGGGATGTTCGGCAGCCTCGAGGACCACGACGTCCCAGCCGGCGTCTGCCATCGCGGCCGCCGCGACCAAGCCGTTGTGGCCACTGCCGATCACGATCGCGTCGACCTCGGTGGTGGTCATCGGACGGCACTCCTCTGGTCGGTGGTGGTCTTCCCGGTCAGCACGTTACCGGCGACGTACAACGCGACTCCTACGGCGAGGAGCAGTCCGGCACGGAGCCACGTTGCCGTGGACTGTTGAGTCAGCAACACAGCGCACGTGATCAGCGCCAGGACGGGGAGCACTGTCGGTGTACGGAAATGGTCGGAGTCGGCCCGATCGCCACGGAGTACGAGCACCGCGATGTTGGTGCTGACGAAGACGAACAGCAGAAGCAGCACGACCGTCTCCGCCAGCGCGGCGACGGAACCGGTGCTGCACAACACCATCGCGACGACCGTGGTGGCGACGATCGCTGCCCACGGAGTCCTGCGGCCCGGCAGAACCTTGGCCAATGCGCCCGGAAGCAGACCGTCACGAGCCATGCCGAAGGTCAGTCGCGACGCCATGATCATGGTCAGCAGTGCACCGTTGGCTACCGCTACCAGCGCGACGAGGCTGAAAACCCACGGCGGAATGCCGGCATCGGCAGCGGCGACGACCTCGAGCAGTGGGCCGGTCGATTGCGCCAGGGTGTCGGCAGGCACGACCGTCGAGACGGCAAGACCTACGAGCACGTACACCACCCCGGCGATGGTGACGGCACCGAGCAGTGCACGCGGATAGACCCGGCGTACGTCCTCGACTTCCTCGGCGATGTTCGCCGACGTCTCGAATCCTACGAACGAATAGAACGCGAGCAGAGCCGCACCGAGCACTGCGAGCGTCGGAGTTGTCTCGTCGGTGAATTCGAGGACCCTGGACGGCGTGCCGTCGCCCCGGCTCAGGACGAGACCGGCAAGGGCGACGATCAGCACCAGCCCCGATACCTCGACGATCGTCATGGCGAGATTCGCCCGCAACGATTCGGTGATCCCGCGGGCGTTGAGCAGCCCGACCAGTAGCAGGAAGACGACCGCCGCCGGCACAGCAGGCACGTCGAGGAACACGCCCAGGTAGTCGCCCGAGAAGGCGAGCGCCAAGCCTGCGGCGCTGGTGACGCCTGCCGCGAGCATCGAGAATCCCACCAGAAACGACACGAGCGGGCGCCCGTAGGCCTGTTGCGCGAACACGGCCGCGCCACCTGCTCTCGGGTACTTGGTCACGAGCTCGGCGTACGAGGCCGCGGTGAGCAGGGCCATCAGCAGCGCCACGAGCATCGGTAGCCAGATCGCTCCGCCGACCTCGCCTGCGATCTCGCCGACCAGCGCGTAGATTCCGGTACCCAGCACATCGCCGAGTATGAACACGAACAGCATTTTGCCCGAGACTGCCTGTCGCAGTGGGGTCTTGCTCATGGAGTCGTGGACCGCTCTGCCAGCAGAGCGAGCCGACGAAGCGCTTCGGCGTTGCGCGGATGTGCCAACAGATATTGCACTCGGTTCGGCACCAGGTCGAACGGCGGGGTGATCGCGTGCTCGATGATCTCCATGCGACAACCGGTGGCAATCGGGTGCAGCCGCACCGTGATCGAGGCCTTGCCGAACGGCAGCGCCCGCGCTTCCAGTCGAAGTTCTCGGTTGACGTGAAGTCCCACCGAACGCGTGACGTCGCTCAGGACCGCGGGCCATGCGCCCACCGAATGGTGGATCGCGGTGCCCGGGGCGGGCCAGGTGTCGTCGACCGCGCGGATACGGGATGCGCCGACCACCCAGGTGGCGTACGTCCATCCGTTCGCGAGAACGTTCCACACGTCCTCGCAACTGGCTGTCGTGTTCCTGCTGGTGGGCACGGTTCGGCCTCCGAACTCTCGTAGTGTCGCGTGATCGCACGATCACAGACCGTGCGCCGCTGCTCCTGGGCTCGAAGTCGATGTACTGCGCGGCGTGGTCGTCGGAGACGACCCGAAATGGTCGTATGCCCCGAAACTGCCGGACCCAATCGGATGCGACCACCTGATTCACCGTCGATTCCGCGTTGTCATACTGATGGCATGTCGACAATCGCGTATGTCATCGCAGGTTCGGAAGCCACCGGCGGAGCTGGTCTGCAGGCCGATCTCAAGACATTCGAGCGACTCGGGGTGTACGGCGTCGGAACGATCACGTGCATCGTGTCGTTCGATCCGAAGTCGGGCTGGAGCCACCGTTTCGTTCCCATCGACAGCTCGGTCATCGCCGATCAGATCGAAGTGGCCACGGCCGCACACGATCTCGACGTCGTCAAGATCGGCATGCTCGGTACGCCCGGTACCGTCGAGACGGTGGCGACCTCGTTGCGTCTGCAGCCGTGGCGGCATGTGGTGGTCGATCCGGTACTGATCTGCAAGGGCCAGGAGCCGGGCGCGGCACTCGACACCGACAACGCTCTCCGGCGCGACATTCTCCCGCTGGCCACCGTGATCACGCCCAACCTGTTCGAGGCGCAGACGTTGTCCGGAATGGACGCCATCTCGACCGTCGACGACTTGGGCGAGGCTGCGAAGCGCATTGCCGAACTCGGGCCACGCTACGTGGTGGTCAAGGGTGGTGCAGGGTTGCCCGGCGACGAAGCCGTCGATGTCGTCTACGACGGTTCCGAACTGACAGTGCTGCGCGCCCCCAAAGTGGGCGACGAGCGGGTCTCGGGAGCTGGATGTGTGTTCGCGGCTGCCATCACCGCCGAGCTTGCCAAGGGCGCGGAGGTGCAGGATGCGGTTGCCACTGCCAAGAGCTTCGCGCACGCGGGCATCGTCGGCCGACTGACGAGCAACGCTCCGTTCGCCGCGGTGAGTTGGCACGACTGACAATCGCTTCCGCCGTCAGGTTTATCTCCGGTCTCGAGCGGGCAGCCGTCGTGGACGGTTTGTCTCGAATGGGATGAACGGTCCGCATCCGGAGGGGATCCACATGGCAGACGAGAACACGAGCGAAGCCGACGCCGGGGCCCGCGACGTCGACCGCACGACCCGCGGCCACGCAGGTGAGGCGATCGTCGACACGCGGAACTGGCCGGGCTACATCTGCATCGGAGTGGCGCTGGTGAGCCTCGGTCTCACCCTCACCGCAGCTGGTTACGGCTTCACCGGTTGGGTGTGGATCGGGGCAATCGCCGCGACGGTTCTGCTGGTGGCCGGAATTACCTTGGTGCTTCTGGAGCGTAGGCGCGTCAAGGCTCGGGAGGGCAAATCCCTCACCGACCCGGCGGGTCATTGACCCAGTCCGCGGCCGACGGATCCCGGAGTCGACAGGCCGAGTTGTCGGTGCGACGCCGTAGGCCCTCGCAGTGGAGATCGCCGAACCCGACGATGTTGTCGCTGTCCCGGGCCGAGGCTGCGGTACAGAGCAGCCCTACGGCCGAGAAATTGTCGAGTTCGACGATCGAACTGTGCTTCGGGAAGCGTTGAACGATCTCTACCGAGACTCGGCCTGGCCGAGGGTATGTCGGGACTTGCGTCCCTCCGACTTATCGGCTCGTTTCTGCGCGAATCTGCCGGCCGATTTCAAGCCCTTGGACACGACGTTGTCCTTTCCCGTTCGCTTTTCGAGGCTCTGACCGGCGAAGGCCAGGAGTCGAGCGAGGATCGGTAGGCCGATCGCGACGATGAGGTATCAGTACAGGTACTTGCGCGCGAGCAAAGGAATCATCGGACTGCGCGTCGAACCTTGAACGCCGCGGTCGCAGTCAGCGTGATCACGGCTCCGACGACTGCTGCGCCGAGCAGGGAGACGCCCTGGGCGAGATCGAAGTTCCAGCCCAGGAAGTTGATGTTCGTGTGAATCGTGTTCTGTAGCACGAAGATCACCAGTGCTGCCACGAGCACGAGCGTGATGAGGAGGGCGAACTTCGAGGCGAATCCGCCGCGACGCTTGGTGGTCTTGGTCGTGTCCGTCGATGTGGTCATGAGGGGAATCCGTTTCCTGGTGTGCAGTGGGTGGGGTGAAAGGCGAGTGCCGCCGATCATCGAGATCGGCGGCACTCGATGAGATCGGGGGTTACTTGAAGGTGTCCTTGATGTTCTCGCCGACCTTCTTCACGCCTGCCGAACCCTGGTCCTTCTTGCCTTCGGCCTCGAGGTCGTTGTTGTTCGTGGCGTCGCCGACAACTTCCTTCGCCTTGCCGATGGCGTCTTCTGCTGCGTTCTTGGCCTTGTCGATGAAGCTCATGCTGTTGCCCTCTCAGGTGGCTGTGATTGTTGGTAACGGATACTTAGTCGGTTTTCACGGCCGAAAACAAACGCTGCTGTGATGTAGCTCACGTAACGGCGCTGTCGGTCGGCGGATCAGGTGAGGGAGATCAGCTCGGTGATGTCGTCCTGGGGGAGTTCGCCGTCGACCACGGCTGTGACCACGGAACTGTTCAGTGTGATGGCACCCTTGTGGTTGTCCAGGAATGCGGTGTCGGCGGCATCGCGACCCACCGAGATCCGGACCAGCGTCGAGCGAGGTGCCAGGCACGTGGCATCGACGACGCGCCACTGCCCGCCCACGAACGCTTCGGCGACAGCGTGAAAATCCATCGGATCGCAGCCGGGTGCGTACACCGCAACCAGTCGAGCCGGAACGTTGACCGCACGCAGCATGGCGACCACGAGGTGCGAGTAGTCCCGGCAGACGCCCTGTCCGGCGAGCAGCGTGTCGACGGCACCGTCGATCGGATCACTGCTTCCCGGAACGTAATTCAGGCGTGCGCCCACCCATGCGGAGATCTTGGCCAGCAGTTCCTCGGAATCGGCGTAGTCGCCGAATTCTGTTGCGGCGAAGCCGTAGAACTTGTCTGCTTCGGCGTAACGGCTGGGCCGGAGGTAGAGCGACATGTCGTAGTCGGTGACGGGGGCCGGGGTGGTGTTGCCCAGGATGGTGGCGTCGTACGAGACCTGCAAGTTGCCGACGTCGGCGGGCATGACGTGAATGCGGTTGCCGTGCGGTCCGCTCACTTCCTTCGCCTCAACGGGGTTACCGTCGAGAACGAAGGAGAGCGATTCGGTGACCGTCGTACCGGGGTGCGGTGCGATCGCGATCTGGAATTCGAGAGTGGTGGCGGCGGTGATGTCTACATCGAGGCGCGCGGATACGTCGCGTTTGAGCATGAGGACTCCTGGCAGGTGGGGGCGGGTGAACCTGCTGCCAGTACCCGTATCCGCCGAAACCAATCGCCCCTGGTCACCGAGTGATCAACGCCACCCCAGTGCGGGGGCCACGTCGCGCAGCAGTGTCTCCAGAACGTGCGCGCAGTATTCGACACCCAACTGGTTCGGGACGGTGAGCAGCAGAGTATCCGCGGCGGCGATCGCTTCGTCCGCTGCCAGTTCTTCGATCAGCCGATCGGGCTCTCCTGCGTATGTCTTGCCGAATCGGGCCTTGCCGCCGTCGAGGTAGCCGACCTGATCGTCGCCGCTGCCCTCGCGGCCGAAGTAGGCGCGATCGAGGTCGTTCACTATCGGAAAGATGCTGCGGCTCACGGACGTTCGAGGGGCGAAATCGTGCCCGGCGTCGCTCCACGTCTTGTGGAATCGTTCGATCTGCTCGGCCTGCAGCTGATGGAACGGCACCCCGGTGTCCTCGCTCAACAGCGTCGAGCTCATCAAGTTCATGCCCTGGCGTGCTGTCCATTCGGCCGTCTCGCGGGTGCCTGCTCCCCACCAGATGCGTTGACGCAGACCCGGTGCGTGCGGTTCGAGGCGCAGCAGGCCGGGCGGATTGGGAAACATCGGCCGCGGGTTCGGCTGAGCGAAACCCTTGCCTTCGAGGAGATCGAGATAGATGCGGGTGTGCTCGCGGGCCATGTCTGCATGATCGGAGCCCTCGGCGGGTGCGTAGCCGAAGTAGCGATAGCCCTCGATGACCTGTTCGGGCGATCCCCGGCTGACGCCGAGCTGCAAACGCCCGCCCGAGATGAGGTCGGCGGAGCCGGAGTCCTCGGCCATGTAGAACGGATTCTCGTAGCGCATGTCGATGACACCGGTGCCGATCTCGATGGTGCTCGTCTTGGCGCCGACGGCGGCAAGCAGCGGAAACGGCGATGCGAGCTGGTTGGCGAAGTGATGGACGCGGTAGTACGCGCCGTCGGCTCCGAGTTCCTCGGCTGCGACCGCCAGGTCGATCGACTGCAACAGCACATCCGATGCCGAGCGTGTCTGCGACTGCGGGGACGGTGACCAGTGTCCGAAGGACAGGAATCCGATCTTCTTCATCGTGTGCTCTCTCGTTGAAGGATCAACTACGTTCGTAGACTCAGCGCTCGGCGGGGTCGATTCATTCCCCGGTTCCGGCACTACGCTCCGATGCCCGCCGTCAACAACTTCGCCAATTCGAGGTAGGCGTCTCCGTCACTGAGGCCGGTCAGGCGGAATACCTCGCGAGTCTGAATTCGGACCATGACAGAGGAAGCGACATCGCCGACGAAGGCCGCGTGCACATCACGTACTTCGCCACTGGCCACGCCCTCGCTGATCAACTCCTGGACGCGGCGCGCAGCGATCGCGGTATTGCGCTCGTACACCGAGCGGGCCGCCTCGAGTGATGCCAGGTCGGTCATGAATTGCTCGGACGCCGATTCCAGCGCTGCACCCACCGCAGTCAAGTACGTGGTGATGCGATTGCGAGTGCCGTCGACCTCGGCAACGGCGTTTTCGACCTGGGTGGTCATGGACTTGAAGTAGTGCACGGTGGCCCCGCCGACCAGCTGATCCTTGCTCGACGCCAGGGTGTACAGGGTGGACTTGGAGCACCGAAGCCGGGCCGCGATGGTGTCGAGCGTCAGGTGTGCGAAGCCCTCTGCCAGAAACAGGCTGACGAGCTGGTCGAAGAGTTCGGAACGGCGCGCCGTGGCATGCGAGGTCACGGGTGCGTTCACAGAAGAGATGGTACTGCATCGAGTTGTGCAGTACTGTTCGTCAGTACTGCGGATCATTCTTCAGTACTGATGCCGAACATCCCGGAGGTTCACGTGCCCGTCGATCGTCTGTTGCCCACCGCCGAAGCGCGCGACCTCATCGCGCTGACCCGCGACGTGGCAGACAAGGTGCTCGACCCGATCGTCGACGACCACGAGCGCAACGAGACCTATCCGACAGGCGTGTTCGCCACTCTCGGTGAAGCAGGGCTGCTGAGCCTGCCGTACGCAGAGGACTGGGGCGGTGGTGGCCAGCCGTACGAGGTGTACCTCCAGGTACTCGAAGAGCTGGCATCGCGTTGGGCAGCAGTGGCCGTTGCAGTGAGCGTGCACGGTCTGGCTTGCTATCCCGTGATGGCGTTCGGTACCGACCAGCAGAAAGCCGACAAGCTTCCCGACATGCTCGGTGGGGCGCAGATCGGTGCCTACTCGCTGTCCGAGGCGCAGGCCGGTTCGGACGCGGCAGCCTTGAGCTGCAAGGCCACCCCGACCGAGGGCGGCTACACGGTGAACGGTTCGAAGGCGTGGATCACGCACGGCGGGGTGGCCGACTTCTACAACCTGTTCGCCCGGACCGGCGAAGGATCGAAGGGCATCTCGTGCTTTCTCGTTCCGGATGGAACCGACGGCCTGAGCTTCGGCAAGCCCGAGGAGAAGATGGGGCTGCACGCGATCCCGACGACCTCGGCGCACTACGACGACGTGCACGTACCGACCGAGTGGCGCATCGGTGCTGAGGGGCAGGGGCTGCAGATCGCCTTCAGCGCGCTCGATGCCGGGCGGCTCGGAATCGCTGCTGTTGCAGTCGGAATCGCGCAAGCCGCACTCGACGATGCCGTGAAGTACGCGCAGGAGCGCACAGCGTTCGGTAAGAAGATCATCGACCACCAGGGCCTGGGATTCGTGCTGGCGGACATGGCGGCGGCAGTGGACTCCGCACGCGCGACGTATCTCGACGCGGCTCGCCGTCGGGACGCCGGACTTCCATACTCCCGCAATGCTTCTGTGGCCAAGCTGATCGCCACCGATGCAGCCATGAAGGTGACCACCGACGCGGTGCAGGTGTTCGGCGGCTACGGCTACACCCGCGACTTCCGTGTCGAGCGATACATGCGCGACGCCAAGATCACCCAGATCTTCGAGGGCACCAACCAGATTCAGCGTCTGGTGATTGCCCGCTCGCTTGCAACGAACTGACGATCTCAATCTCCCATTCCATACAACGTAGGGGACATCTGCATGACAACGACCGAACCCGATATCCATACCACTGCGGGTAAGTTGGCCGATCTTCGTAAACGTCTCGCGGTTGCGGAGATCCCGTCGGGTGAGGCAGCGGTGGAGCGGGTCCATGCCAAGGGCAAGCTGACTGCGCGGGAGCGGATCACGGCGTTGCTCGACGAGGGATCGTTCGTCGAACTCGACGCGTTGGCGCGGCACCGCTCACAGAATTTCGGGTTGGCCGACAACCGGCCGTTCGGTGACGGTGTCGTCACCGGCTACGGCACGGTCGACGGCCGCGATGTGTGTGTGTTCTCCCAGGACGCGACCGTCTTCGGCGGCAGCTTGGGGGAAATCTACGGCGAGAAGATCGTCAAGGTGATGGACCTGGCGATCAAGACCGGCCGGCCCCTGGTCGGGATCAACGAAGGTGCCGGAGCCCGCATCCAGGAAGGTGTGGTCTCCCTCGGGTTGTACGGGGAGATCTTCCACCGCAACGTCCGCGCGTCCGGGGTGATCCCGCAGATCTCGGTGATCATGGGACCCGCCGCAGGCGGGCACGTCTACTCCCCGGCCCTGACCGATTTCGTGGTCATGGTCGACGGCACGAGCCAGATGTTCGTCACCGGCCCCGACGTCATCAAAACCGTCACCGGTGAGAACGTCACCATGGAAGAACTCGGTGGCGCCCACACCCACATGGAGAAGTCCGGGGTCGCGCACTACGTCGCGTCCGGCGAACAGGACGCCCTCGACTACGTCCGGGACCTGCTGTCCTACCTACCGTCGAACAATCGCGCCGACGCCCCGCGCACGGCGGCGTCGGATCCGATCAGCGGGGCGATCGAGGACTCGCTGACCGCCGAGGACCTCGAACTCGACACCCTGATCCCCGATTCACCGAACACCCCGTACGACATGCACGAGGTGATCACCCGGATCCTCGACGACGACGAATTCCTCGAAGTCCAGGAAGGTCGAGCCCGCAACATCATCGTCGGGTTCGGGCGGATCGACGGCCGGTCGGTGGGGATCGTGGCCAATCAACCCACCCAGTTCGCGGGCACCCTCGATATCGATGCCTCCGAGAAAGCAGCCCGGTTCGTCCGCACGTGCGACTGCTTCAACGTCCCGATCATCACCCTGGTCGATGTACCGGGCTTTCTGCCCGGGACGGGGCAGGAATTCAACGGCATCATCCGGCGTGGGGCGAAACTGTTGTACGCCTACGGGGAAGCGACCGTCGGGAAGATCACCGTCATCACCCGCAAAGCGTACGGCGGGGCATACGACGTGATGGGGTCCAAGCACATGGGAGCCGACGTGAACTTGGCGTGGCCGACCGCGCAGATCGCCGTCATGGGAGCCTCCGGTGCCGTCGGGTTCGTCTACCGCAAGAAACTGTTGGAGGCCGCGAAGAACGGTGAGGACGTCGACGCTCTCCGGTTGACATTGCAGCAGGAATACGAGGACACCCTCGTCAACCCCTACATCGCTGCCGAACGCGGCTACCTCGACGCGGTCATCCCGCCGAGCCACACACGCGGCCAGATCGTCACCGCGCTACGACTGCTCGAACGCAAACAAGTCACCCTCCCACCCAAGAAACACGGAAACATCCCACTATGAGCGGCGAAGCGAATCGTGACGCAGTGAGCGAAACGAACGGCGGCGCGAATCATGTTGCTGCGTCGCCCAGTTGGTCGTTTCGTGGGAAGCCCACCGACACCGACATCGCCGCAGTGGTTGCTGTTCTGACCGCTGCGCAGACGTCGGTGGTCGCCGAAGCTCCGGCGGTATCGGACCTGTGGGGCCGGCCCGAGGATCAGCATCGCTACGGACTTGCCAGTGCCCCAGCCCTTTTCGTCAATGCCCGATTTGGCCAGTGAAGGAATTTCAGTATATGACCACCTCGACTTCCCATAAGAAAATCTCGAAGGTTCTTGTCGCCAATCGTGGTGAGATCGCGGTGCGGGTGATCCGGGCGGCCGCCGATGCCGGGTTGGCCAGTGTCGCTGTGTACGCCGAGCCCGATGCCGATGCCCCGTTCGTACGCCTGGCCGACGAGGCCTTCGCCCTCGGCGGGCAGACATCTGCGGAGTCGTATCTGGTGATCGACAAGATCCTCGACGCCGCCGCAAAGTCCGGTGCCGACGCCATCCACCCCGGCTACGGATTCCTCTCCGAGAACGCCGACTTCGCCCAGGCCGTGATCGACGCCGGACTGATCTGGATCGGACCGTCCCCCCAGTCCATCCGCGACCTCGGCGACAAGGTCACCGCCCGCCACATCGCCGCCCGCGCCAAAGCACCGTCGGTCCCCGGCACCTCCGAACCGGTCAAGGACGCCG
>NZ_JALGQI010000015.1:0-165931 GCF_022810385.1 Rhodococcus sp. ARC_M12
CGCTTCCGAACTCGGATACAGCGACCTCGCCAACTTCTCTCATGCCTTCAAACGCTGGACCGGGCGCTCTCCGAAAGATTTCCGAAACCCACGACTCTCGGACGACCCGGATTCGACGTAGACCACAGACGGGGTCAGATCGATGCCTCGTTCGTTCGCGGCCTGGTCGATCTTCATCTCGGAGATGTCGGAGACGTCACCGCCTCCCTGCCGTGAGAAGAAGAGTGTGTGCAAACCCGAGTACCAACCACTTGTCACTCGACGGTGTCGGCCGGCACGCGTGCGGTCTCCGATTCGAGAAAGTCGACGAGAGCTTCCAACAGGCTGTCCGCGCGGGTTTCGACATCGGCGAGGACGGAGTCCACTTCGTCGAGAAGACCGTGGGCGTGTCTACGCGCAAGCGTTCCGCGTTCGTAGTAGCCGGGGTCGAGTAGGACCCGCGGTACTGGATCCGGTGCCGCGATCTGCTCCGGATGTTGTGACCGCGCAGTGGGCTGCAGGTGGGTGGGTGCCCGTCCGTCCAGGTGCATTCGCACGATGCCCGCTACCGCACGGGCGGTCAGCGGGGTCGCAGCCAACGGGGTGTGGCCCCACCGGTCGATAGGAGTCGACAGCGGCTGTCGATCGGCCGGATCGAAATACCGGTCGTATCCGCCGAGCCCGGTACCGTCCACGGCATCGAGAGCGTCGGCGAGCATTCGGGTGCTCGCATACCGGGTCTGATGGCCGAGCACCTCACACCAGCGCTGGAACACCGTGCGCGGAGAAATGCCCGTCCCCGCCAGCGCGAGGGAGGTGAGGGTACGAACGCCGCGGCCTGTCTCGACGCGAAAGGCGTCGAGACCCGCATCGGCGGTGACATCGCATGCCCGCAGGGCCGCGATCTGCGTGTACGGCATCCGCAGGTGCCCCAAATCCTCAATGGACGACTCGGCGGGTTCTTCGCCACTTCCTGTCTATGCGGTCATCGCCTCACCATTCCTCGATGTCGCTGAAGACCGGCGTGGCGGTGCCGCCGTCCGCTCGAGGCTCCACCGGCGGGTGGATCGCCGGGATCGGTGCACACGCGGCGGCACCGGTGAGATGCATGCGGCGGGCACGGTTGCGCCGGGCTTTGCGGGTGGCTTTCTGCGAGCGGTCGGTGACCTCGCGCATCTGCTCGATCATCGAAAACAGAGCGCTCTCATCGACGTTCGACCGACCTTGTTCGCGGAGACGGGCGATAGCAGCTCGGTGCTCCCACAGTGTCACCGCGGGATGTGACATCGTCCGGTACGGCACCTCGACATAGCCGGCACCGTCTGGTTCGAGGACCCAGATTCTGCTCAAATCGCGTGGGTCACGTCGTATCACGAACCGCCCCAAATCCTCTCGCCGCGCAACCCACGGTTTGAGCGCGTTCGAGAAGTAGTGCACGTGATCGAGAACGAAGCCCGTCCGCGTCAGACGTCGCCGGATGACGGGAAGAAAGTCCACCAAGAACGCGGTTTCGCCGAGCACCACACGAGGGGCATGACCAACTGCGGCGACCCCACCGGCCCACACGGCGGCCGGAGTGTTCCCGATCCCTGCGTGAACGCTCGCGTGATACGAGGCTATAGCCAGGACCAGCCAACGCTCCAACTCACGCAATGTCAACGCCGCGTGCTTGTCCGAGTCGTAACTTCCTCGGTCCGCTGGGTTCGAGAAGGTGGTCCCAGGCAGCTCGTGCACCGCCGTCATCGCCGTTCCGATGATGCGTTCGACGATCCCGCCGTAGTGCGGTCGGCCCGGAGGACGGTACTCGAGGGTGATGGCGTGCTGGGCGCATCCGCGGCGCAGCGCTTCGCTTTTGAACTCGGAGGCGTTGTCGAGATACAACTGCTTCGGCTTCCCCGCCATCGGCCACTGCACCTGCTCCGCCAGCTCGCATGCCTCCAGCCACGTCTGCTTCCCGCAGCACACGCGGCCCAGGCACAACCCGACCGATATCGACGACGGCGGCTCCAGAGTGACGACGAACCCGAGTACGGAACGGCTGAAGACATCAACGGCGATCGTCAGGTAGGGGCGGCCGATCGGTTACCGCTCTTACTCGTCAACGACCATCAGATCGACGACGGTGTGGTCGATCTGGACCTGATCGAGAATCCCCGAAACCGTCGGTGGAACGTCGCCGGCGGACTGACGTGGGCGGGCGGCATCGGGTCCTCCGCCTGACCTGGCCACCGATGCCGGAGGGAGCGCGGCGATACGCGCAGTGACGGTATTTCTGGCCGGCACCGGCAAACCCGCGCGATGACACGCCAGTGCTATACGTCGGTGCAGCGCAGCGACACTCAGCTTCTGGCGGTGAAGAAAATAGCGGGTGAGATGATCGCCGATCACTTCCTCGACCTCAGCCGCTACTCGGCTGCGGCCACGCCCTCCCGACGAGACCTTCGTCAGAAGATCGGTGACTGTCCCCGTCCCGTTCCTGAGCCTGCCGACCAACGTGTAGACCTGCCGCCTGGACAATCCCAACCGTTGCGCGGCATCGTCGACCGCTTCCGAACGCACCGAATGCATCTCCAGCAAGGGAGCCAGGACAGCGAAACGGGCCTCGGCCTGGGACCACCGCTCCCCCGACGCTGTCAGCACACCGGTCTCCACGACGTCGAGCTTGTCGGGGTCCACCACAAGCCTCCCTGTCACCGAGAGCCGAACGTGCGACCGTGCACCGCACTTCTGACATCAGAATGTCAGAAGACACGTGCACTCACCCTCGAAACGCCTGCAAAGAGTGCAGCCGTCTTCTGAAGTTGACACCTCGGGACAAACAGGGTCGTTCGACGGTCTAGTCGACGTTCATGACTGCCGTGCAGCCCCACCCCCTACTGCAACCCGTACGCGACCCCAGCGGCGGCGACGCGGCAGCGGCGTGGGCGGCGATCGTGCGCGAGGAACCGCGGTATCCGCGAGTGTCGGTATCGGCGAACGTTCGTATCCCGATGAGCGACGGCACAGCGCTGCGCGCGTACGTCGTCCGCCCCGCCGACGCATCGGGTAAGGCGGTGACGGGGAGTTTTCCCACCGTCCTGAATCTGACGCCGTACAACAAGCTGCTGATCAAGAGCATCGACACGATCCTCGAGACCCCTGTTCTCGGTCGTGCGATCAGAGCCTTCTCGTCCGCGTTCGACCTCACCGGAACCCGTTTCGACGGCATCACCGAGATCACCCGAGTGGTTGCAGGCGGGGCGGCGGACCTGCTGTCGGTCAACCGGCACCTCGTCCGCAGCGGGTACGTTCAGATGATCGTCGATGTCCGCGGCACCGGCAGTTCCTCGGGCACCTGGGACGTGCTGGGCACCCGCGAACAACTCGATTCCCTCGAGGTGATCGACTGGGCCCGACGCCAGTACTGGTGCAACGGCAGGGTGGGAATGGCCGGCATCTCGTACTCGGCGATCAATGCGCTGCAGGCCGCAGCCAAGCAACCCGCCGGGCTCGACGCGATCTTCGCCGTCGAGGGCTCGGTGGACATCGTCCGCGAGATCTTCGCAACCGGAGGGGCCACCTCGGCGTTCATCCCGCTGTGGCTCACCGCCGTCAACGCATTGAAGTGGGCACCGGCCATCGGCGGCATCGACACGTTCACCTGGCTCCGCGATCGCACCCTGTCCCCCGCCACCAACCTGTTCGATCTGGCCAAAGGCTTTGTCACAGGACGAGATTCACGAATCTACGACGACGAGTACTACGACACCATCGACGCCGCCATCGAGGACATCGCGGTGCCGACATTCTTGTACGGCTGCTGGCACGACATCTTCGGCGGCTCCGCCCCCGACATCTACAACCGGCTGTCCCTCGAACGCGGATCGAAGCAGTTGCTCGTCGGTGACGGGTACCACGGCAACCCCGGAATCGGGTTCGGCGAACCGGGCTTTCCACCGCGTCTCGATATGCTCGAGCGAGCCTGGTTCGACAAGTGGCTACGCGACATCGACAACGGAATCGAGAACTACGGCCCCGTCACGTTGCGTCAACAGGGCGGCAATTGGACTGCGCACGGCCGCTTTCCGGCTCCGCGGGCGCAACCACGCAGGCTGTACCTGTCGGCGACGCCCTCAGGAACGGCAGCCCACGCCGTAGCCGACGGCAGCCTCACGACCGAACCGGCCACGTCCCGCGACATCCTGACGGTGCGGCCCTCGTTGCGGGCCGTCGTCTCGCGTGACACCACCCAGGTACTCGCCGGCGTGACGGCAGTGTTGGGGGGCGGATTCACCTACGACAACCGGTTCGCCGAAGGTGCCGCAGTCACCTTCACCACCGGTCCGGCCGAGTCGGACGCCGTTCTGTCCGGTCCGATGAATCTGCATCTTCGAGTGGTCTGCCACGCACGGGAAGCGTTGTGGGCCATCATGATCTGCGACGTCGCTCCCGACGGGACCTCGACGGTGCTCAGCAACGGCGCTCTTCTGGCCTCGCGTCGAGCCGTGGACGACGAACGTTCCTTGTTCGCGCCGAACGGCGACTACACCCGGCCCTACCACCCGCTCACCGAAGCGGCGCTGCTTCCGGTACCCATCGGCGAACCCATCGTTCTCGATATCGACATTCTCACCACCGAGGCCGTCATCGCATCCGGGCACCGTCTTCGCGTCAGCGTATTCGCAACCGACACACCACGGTTCATCCCGATCCTGCCGGATCTGGTGCGTACACGACTGCGCAGACAGGACATCGCCATCGACCCACAGAATCCGAGTTACCTGGTGGTTCCGGTACTCGGCGAGCCCGGCTGGTAGGAACGAGAACATGAGAATCGAACAAGGTGTCGCGCCGACGAATTCCGTCGAGATCGCGTACGAGGACATGGGATCGGTCGACGATCCCGCAGTACTGCTCATCATGGGCCTGTCCGCGCAATTGACGTTGTGGCCCATGGACTTCTGCACCCGCCTCGTCGATGCCGGCTACCGAGTGATCCGGATCGACAATCGAGACATCGGGTTGTCCACCAAGATGACCGGACAGAAGGTGCGAGGTTCTCAGATTCTTCGCCTCATCCGGCACGAGTTCGGGATGTCCTCGGACGTGCCGTACACGATCACGGACATGGCGGCCGACGCCGTCGGCGTGCTCGACCATCTCGACATCGACTCGGTGCACGTCGTCGGTGCCTCGATGGGCGGGATGATCACCCAGGTCTTCGCCGGACGCTATCCCGAACGAACGATGTCGGTGGGCATTCTCTTCTCGAGCACCAACGAGCCGTTTCTACCGCCACCCGACCCACGCGCGCTGCTGCCGCTCATCGGCGGCGTCGGGAAGGACGCCACCAAGGACGAGATCATCGCGCACTCGGCGAAGACTCTCGCCGCGATCGGCTCCCCCGGCTACCGCACACCGCCCGAAGAGCAGCTCGAGATCGCGCAGGTGATGTACGAGCGGAACTACAACCCGTCCGGCGTCGTCCGACAGATGGCTGCGATCACCGGCACCGGCAGTCTGCGGCCCTATGCGAAGAAGATCACCGCACCCACCACCGTCATCCACGGCACCGCCGACAAACTGGTGCGGCCGTCGGGCGGGAAGGCCATCGCCCGGGCCGTCCCCGACGCCGAACTGACGCTGATCGACGGTATGGCACACGACCTGCCTGCGGCCTTGCTCGACCGCATCAGCGGCATCATCCTGGCGAACTTCGCTCGGGCAAAGGCTGCCTAGATCCTCGGTCGAGCACGACGAAGGCCGGCCTCCCCAGGGAGACCGGCCTTCGTCAGTAGCTGTCGAATTACGCGTTCGCGTCGTCCTCGAGGAGGTTGCGCGTACGGTTCGGATCGACCTGGACGCCGGGTCCGGTGGTGGTCGAGACGGTGACCTTCTTGACGTAACGGCCCTTGGCCGACGACGGCTTCGCACGCAGGATCTCGTCCAGCGCTGCGCCGTAGTTCTCCACCAGCTTGGTCTCGTCGAACGAGGCCTTGCCGATGACGAAGTGCAGGTTGGCCTGCTTGTCGACGCGGAAGTTGATCTTGCCGCCCTTGATGTCGTTGACGGCCTTGGTCACGTCGTTGGTGACCGTGCCCGTCTTCGGGTTCGGCATCAGGCCACGCGGTCCGAGGACGCGGGCGATACGGCCGACCTTGGCCATCTGATCCGGGGTGGCGATCGCTGCGTCGAAGTCCAGGAATCCGCCCTGGATGCGCTCGATCAGATCTTCTGCACCGACGACGTCGGCTCCTGCTGCCTCGGCCTCTGCAGCCTTCTCACCTGCGGCGAAAACAATAACCCGAGCGGTCTTGCCGGTGCCGTGGGGAAGGTTGACGGTGCCGCGCACCATCTGGTCGGCCTTGCGAGGGTCGACGCCGAGACGCACTGCGACCTCGACGGTGGGGTCGAACTTGCTCGACGCGGTCTCCTTGGCCAGCTTTGCGGCTTCGAGAGGCGAGTAGAGGTTGTCCTGGTCGATCTTTGCGGCCTGCTCGAGGTAGGCCTTGCTGCGCTTTGCCATGTCTTACTGTCCTTCGTTCGAGTTCAGTGTGGTTGACGAGCCTGGCCGGCTCTCCCACGTTCTGTGTCTTTGGTCGCTCCGCAGGCTCCGCTCCTGCTGGAACGGTCGCTCCGCAGGCTCCGCTCCTGCTGGGCGGGTAAATCAGCCTTCGACGGTGATACCCATCGAGCGAGCAGTGCCGGCGATGATCTTCGCGGCCTGATCGATGTCGTTGGCGTTGAGGTCTTCCTGCTTGGTCTTGGCGATCTCGCGCACCTGATCCATGGTCACCTTGGCGACCTTGGTCTTGTGCGGCTCGCCGGAACCCTTGGCCACGCCTGCGGCCTTGAGCAGCAGCTTGGCAGCGGGAGGAGTCTTCAGCTTGAAGTCGAACGTGCGGTCTTCGTAGACCGAGATCTCGACCGGCACGACGTTGCCGCGCTGCGACTCGGTCGCGGCGTTGTACGCCTTGCAGAACTCCATGATGTTGACGCCGTGCTGGCCCAGTGCGGGGCCGACGGGCGGTGCCGGGTTGGCGGCACCGGCCTGGATCTGAAGCTTGATGATCCCGGCTAGCTTCTTCTTCTTCGGGGGCATTTCTTTTTCCTTGTATTCGCTCGGGTTTCTTGCGGTTGCTACTGCAAGTCTGTGCGGTCGGCTTCTAGATCTTGGAGACCTGAGTGAAGCCGAGCTCGACCGGTGTTTCACGGCCGAAGATCGATACCAGCACCTTGAGCTTCTGCTGCTCTGCGTTGACCTCGCTGATGCTGGCGGGGAGGGTGGCGAACGGGCCGTCCATGACGGTGACCGACTCGCCGACCTCGAAGTCGACCTCGATGGTGGGCTTCGACGTGGTCTCGCCGCCCTGCTCGGTCGCGCCTGCGGTCGCTTTCGCGTCCTTCTTGGCACCTTCCTGGGGCATGAGGAACTTGACGACCTCGTTGATGGTCAGCGGCGACGGACGCGAGGTGGCTCCGACGAAACCGGTGACACCGGGGGTGTTACGAACAGCACCCCAGGACTCGTCGTTCAATTCCATACGCACCAGGATGTAGCCGGGCAGAACTTTGCGGTTGACCTGCTTGCGCTGGCCGTTCTTGATCTCGGTGACCTCTTCGATGGGAACTTCCACCTGGAAGATGTAGTCGCCGACGTCGAGGTTCTGCACGCGGGTCTCGAGGTTGGCCTTGACCTTGTTCTCGTAACCGGCGTAGCTGTGGATGACGTACCAGTCGCCCGGAGCGCGGCGGAGAGCCGCCTTCATCTCGGCGACGGGGTCCTCGGGCTCGGCAGTGACATCGGCGTCATCGCCTGTGGCGACCTCGCCGTCTTCGGTGGTCACGTCCTCGCCGGTAGCGGCTGCGACATCGGCCTTGATGGCTTCGTCGGTCTCGCGGTCCTGAGCGGCCTGCTCCGCTTCGAGGCCCTGCTTGGTCGCCTCGACATCGGCGTCGAATGCGGCCACTTCGGTGGCGTCGTTGTGCGGCGTGCTCACGTCAGCACCCTTTCTCTAGTTTCCTGCTCGGTTCGATCGTCGATATGTCACGCAGCTGCGACCGGTCAGCCGAACAACCAGCCGACGCCCTGGATGAAGAGCAAATCGAGGCCACTGATGTACGCGACCATGAACGTCAGGAAGACGAGCACGACGCTGGTGTAGGTGACCATCTGCTTCTTGTTGGGCCAGATGACCTTGCGAAGCTCGGCGACGACCTCGCGGAAGAACTGCAGCAAACGCATGAACACGTTCGGTCGCTTGTCTGCCTTGACGGAGCCCGATCGAGTCCGACCGGGCTTGGCCTTCGCCGATGCGGTGGATGCAGCCGCGGGCTTCGACATCGACACGCCTGCGGCGCTACCGCGGGACCTGCTCGACGATCGCTTACCGGTCGGTACCACTGCGCCTGCAGCAGGCTCACCGGCGGACGTATCAGCATCGGAAGGACGGCCCTCGGAGCCAGGTGCGACGTCGTCTGGAACCGAGGAGTTCTCGAACTCCTCCGATCGACCGTCGCGCTTACCGCGCTCCTCGCTCACGTCGTTCCTCTCAGTTGCTGACACCTTGGGCAGGGGCGACAGGACTTGAACCTGCAACCTACGGTTTTGGAGACCGTTGCTCTACCAATTGAGCTACGCCCCTTCGGCCGAAACTTCTCGGCCGCTCTGGTGTCCATTCGGAACGTACACACGGCCCACACACCCCACGAGAGAGGATGCGGGCAGCGCGGAGCGCCGAATTACCCCAGAAATCTCAGTGTACTGCACACCCTTCGGAACAGATAAATCCCGTCGTCCCGGCCGTGAGCCGGCTCGACCGGATCGATCATGCTCGAGCCAAGCGCACCGTTGCGGTGGCTCGCCCGAAAATCTTCTTGCCCTCGAACTTCGCGACGATGGCGATCGTCGCGGTTCGCTTCTCGGCGTCCATCGACTTGACCTTGCCGGTGAACTCGACCGCCGCCGCAGCGTCCGCGGGGACGTACACCGAACTGGTGAAGCGCACGTTGTACTCGGTGACCGCACCCGGGTCGCCGAGCCACGAGGTGACGAACCCGGCACCGAGGCCCATCGTCAGCATGCCGTGGGCGATCACGTTGTTCAGTCCGGCCAGTTCGACGACTTCGTCGCTCCAGTGGATGGGGTTGGGATCGCCGGACACGCCCGCGTAGTTCACCAGGTCACCGCGGGTCAGAGACACCACTCGCTCGGGCAACTCGTCACCGACCGACACGTCGTCGAAGTTACGAAGCGCCATGCATGATCACTTCCTTGACCGCGTGCGCGATGTTCTCGTCGACCTCGCCACCGGTACGGGCGACGATCGTCGTCCACGTGGTCTGCACGACCTCGCCGTTCTGATCGGTGACGATGTTCTTGGTGGTCATGATGTCGCTGCCGCTCATCTGCCGGAACGACTCGAGGTGCACATCGCAGATCAGCCGATCGCCGACCTGGATCGGACGGTGGAATTCCAACCGCTGATCCGTCTGCAGAATCTGGCTGGGGTCGTAGCCGGTGATGACCTCTTTGAACATCCGCGTCTGAGCGATGATGCCGACCAGTGAAATGAAGGTCAAGGGCGCGAGGAGACCGTCGTATCCGAGGCCCTTCGCTGCGTCCTCGTCGTGGTGCGCGGGATGAAAATCTTGGACTGCACGCGCGTACTCACGAACCTTCTCACGACCGACCTCGTAGAAATCGTCGACGCGATAATGAAAACCGACCATGGATGCCGCGTGAGCGGATACATCCATGGTCGGATCGCCTGATGGTGCTGCAGACACTGTGAAGCCAACCTTTTCTACCCTGGACGCAAGGACCGTTAGGGAGAGAAGTAGAACCTAACGCGAGGCGTCGACCCTGTCGGAAACCTGTGAGTCAGCCGGCCGGACGGACTAGCGAGACTCGCGGTGCGAACGGTGAGTACCGCAGTTGGAGCAGAACTTCTTCAGCTCGATGCGGTCGGGATCGTTCCGACGGTTCTTCTTGGTGATGTAGTTGCGGTGCTTGCAAACCTCGCAGGCCAAGGTGATCTTGGGCCGCACATCGGTGGAGGAGGCCACTGGACGCCTACTTTCGGGTAAATCTGATCAGGGTCAATCAGGACTGTTCGTGGGTGCTGCGGGTCGTGCTTGCCTACTGTGTAGCGGTGACCGGACTTGAACCGGCGACGCAACGATTATGAGTCGTTTGCTCTACCAACTGAGCTACACCGCCTCAGGTGCTCATCGTCCACCATCCCACGAAGGGAACGCGGCGTCGAGCCATCCAATCCAGCGAGCCCCCTAACGGAATCGAACCGTTGACCTTTTCCTTACCATGGAAACGCTCTACCGACTGAGCTAAGGGGGCGTGCAACTGCGCTTGCTGCCGTGCGCTGAAGCCCTCAAGAGGTTACACATTCGGAGCGCCGACTACCAAATTGCGTGGTCAGCGAGCCGTTCATGTCCCTCTCACATGGAAACCCCAGCGAGAGAAATCCTCGCCGGGGTTCCAGGTGTGGCAGATGTAGGATTCGAACCTACGTAGGCATAAGCCGACGGATTTACAGTCCGCTCCCATTGGCCGCTCGGGCAATCTGCCGTGTTGCGATCGAAGTCCGTGCTGGTCTTCGGTGCGGTGAGAAGAATACAACGAACGTCCCCCCGGAACGCAAACCGGGTGGATACGGTCGGTAGCGGGCCGATAAAGTCCCAGCGGGATGTGGACCGACACGAGCGCCACATCAAAGAATCGATTCGACTGGAGAGTGTGAGAAGTGGCTGATTCGTCCTTCGACGTAGTGAGCAAGGTCGACCGACAGGAAGTGGACAACGCTGTCGGGCAGGCCGCGAAGGAGCTGGCAACCCGTTTCGACTTCCGCGGTTCCGACACCAGCATCGAATGGTCCGGCAGCGGCGAGTCGGAGACCATCGTCATCACCTCCGAATCCGAGGAGAAGGTCAAGGCCGCCCTCGACGTGTTCAAGGAAAAGCTGATCCGACGGGACGTCTCGCTCAAGGCCTTCGAGACCAACGATCCCGCCGCGTCCGGCAAGGTCTACAAGGTCACCGGGAAGCTCGTCCAGGGCATCACGACCGAGAACGCCAAGAAGATCTCCAAGAAGATCCGCGACGACGGACCCAAGGGCGTCAAGGCCCAGATCCAGGGCGACGAACTGCGCGTGAGCAGCAAGAAGCGCGACGACCTGCAGGCCATCCAGCAGTTGCTCAAGAACGAGGACTTCGGTATCGCGCTGCAGTTCGTCAACTACCGGTAGAGCGGCTTCTCACCTGGGTCGTTCCGCAGGCTCCACTCCTGCGCCGCATGTGCACGGAAATTCGTAGCCCACTACGAATTTCCGTGCACATGCCGCAGGCTCAATAGGGCCGGTGGCCGGCCATGCGTTCGAGTCGCTCGATCCGGTCGGCCATCGGCGGGTGGGTGGCGAACAGCTTTCCCGCTTTGTCGCCGATGCGGAACGGGTTGGCGATCATCAGATGCGACTCCGCCGCCAGGCGAGGCTCGGGCGGCAACGGTGCCAACTGCACCCCCTGCTCGAGTTTGCGAAGCGCCGACGCCAGCGCCAACGGATCACCGGTCAGCTCGGCTCCGGACTGATCCGCCTGGTACTCACGCGAGCGGGAGACCGCGAGGCGAACCAGGCTTGCCGCAATGGGCCCCAGCATCGACACCAGCAGTAGCGCGAGCGGGTTCGGTCCCCCGCTGCCGCGTCCGCCGAAGACGTTGGCGAAGAAGGCCAGGTTCGCCAGACCCGAGACGACCGACGCCATGGCACCGGCAACCGACGAGATCAGGATGTCCCGGTTGTAGACGTGCGACAGCTCGTGGCCGAGCACCGCTCGCAGTTCGCGCTCGTCGAGGATGCGCAGAATGCCCTCGGTGCAGCACACCGCAGCGTTGCGCGGATTTCGCCCGGTGGCGAACGCGTTGGGATTCTCGGTAGGGCTGACGTACAGCGCGGGCATCGGCTGATGAGCCGTCGTCGCCAACTCCCGCACGATCCGATACATCGCCGGCTGTTCGAGCTCGCTCACCGGCACGGCGTGCATCGACCGTAGAGCCATCTTGGCGCTGTTGAAGTACGCGTAGCCGTTGACACCGACCGCCAGCACGATCGACCCGATCAGAATCATCGAGTTGCCGAACAACGAACCGATGAAGACGATGAGGGCCGACATCCCGACCAGCAGGCCGAAAGTCTTCGCGCCGTTCGCGTAACCGTTCATCCGAAGGTGCCTCCTCGTACCGGGTATTACTACCCGATTCAACGAAAACACCCCGAGCTGCGGTTCCCGGGTTGTCAGCCCACGCGTTCGACGGTGTAGTTCACCAACCGGCCGAGCGCATCGTTGGCCGGACCCTGTGGCAGCAGTGCGAGTTCTGCGTGGGCCCGAGCGGCGTATTCGCCGAGTGTCTTCTTGGCCGAGACCATCCCGGGTGAGCGCTGCAGCAGCTCCAGAGCCTCGGTCACCAGGGCGTCCTCGGTGACCGGCCCGTCCAGGATCTCGCGGAGTCGATCCCCGTCGGCACCCTCTTCGCGCAGCGCGAACAGCACCGGAAGAGTGTGCACGCCCTCACGGAGGTCGGTGCCGGGTGTCTTGCCGGACTGCTCGGTGGCCGAGGAGATGTCGATGATGTCATCGGAGATCTGGAACGCAGTTCCGACGGCGTCACCCAGTCGCTCGAGACGTCCCACGTGCTCGGCGTCGCCGCCGCTGAACGTTCCACCGAAGCGTCCGCACGACGCGATGAGCGACCCGGTCTTCTCCCACACGACCTTCAGGTAGTGCGCGATGGGATCGTCGGTGCTCTTGGCTCCGATGGTTTCTCGCATCTGCCCGGTGACGAGCTCGGCGAAGGTCTCGGCGATGATGCGGACGGCGTCGGGTCCGAGGGTGGACACCAGACGCGACGCGTGAGCGAAGAGGTAATCGCCCGCGAGAATGGCCACACTGTTGCCCCAGCGTGAGTTCGCGCTCTCCGCACCTCGGCGCATCGACGCCTCGTCCATGACGTCGTCGTGATAGAGCGTCGCCAGGTGAACGAGCTCCACGACGGTGGCGGCGGTGACGATCGCCGGGTCGGTCGGCGACGGCCCCAGCTGGCCGGTGAGCACTGTGAACAGGGGCCGAAATCGCTTGCCGCCCGCCTTGGCCAGGTGCAGCGCGGCCTCGGTCAGGAACTCTTCGCCGTCGGAGAGTTCACTGATCATCAGCTCTTCGACGCGTGCGAGGCCGTCCGCGACGGATCGCGCGAGCTCCGGGTCACCCAGGTCGACTCCGGCAACGACCGTTGCTACGGCAGCGTCGTCTGTACTCACGATGTTGGTCCCTGTCCTGTCGTCGACATGCCGGCAGTAGCGGCATCAGCGCCGCTGCTCGCCTCTACCGTAGTGAACCTAGCGTGCACACCGACGGGACGGTGGCACCGACCACAGGTGACGCTTCACTCACCGAGGTTGCCGGACATGACTTGCAGCGTGGCGGCCTTTGTTGCCGACGCCGTGTCACCCACCGCGTCGGTCCGGGCAGCCATCGGCCCCTCGAGCACGATCACAAGCGGAATTCGGCCTGTTCACGCTGGAAACCGAGAACTCGCATGCCCATCACCACGCGTTCGCACAGCGTCGACCGGAGGCCCTCGATGCACCCGCACTCGAAATCGGGATACTGGAGGACGTGAGCACTCCTCTCCCCGCCCCACCCACCTCGACCGACGTTCTGGTCGTGGGCGCGGGTCCCGCTGGATCGTCCGCTGCGGCATGGGCCGCGCGATCGGGCCGCGACGTCGTCCTGGTGGACGCGGCCGTGTTCCCCCGCGACAAGACGTGCGGCGACGGATTGACGCCACGTGCCGTTGCCGAACTCGACCACCTGGGGCTGGGCGAGTGGGTTCGCGGTAAGGCGCGCAATCGAGGACTGCGACTGAGCGGATTCGGCCAGGAACTGCAGCTCGAATGGCCGAGCAGGTCACTGCCGACCGTCGGAAGCGCCGTTCCCCGAACCGAATTGGACGACAGGATTCGCGTCGCCGCGGTCGAATCCGGGGCCGTCATGGCCGAGGGAGCCAAGGCTGTCGGCGTCACCCGCGACGGAAATTCGGTGCGCTCCGTGACCCTCCAGACCGCCGGTGGAACGCACGAGATCTCCTGCCGCACCCTGATCGTCGCCGACGGTGTTCGCTCCACTCTGGGCAAGCAACTCGGGCGTGAGTGGCATCGCGACACCGCCTTCGGCGTCGCCGCGCGCGCCTACATCACCTCCGGCCGCAGCGACGACGAGTGGATCAGCTCGCACCTCGAATTACGAGACGCCGCAGGCACTCTGCAGCCCGGCTACGGCTGGGTCTTCCCGCTGAACGACGGCACCATCAACATCGGCGTCGGCACCTTGGCCACCGCCAAGAGGCCCGCACCGGGAGCCTTGCGACCACTGCTCGACCTCTACACCCAGCAGCGCCGCGGCGAATGGGACCTCAGCGGAGAACTGCGTGCGGTGGCGTCGGCGTTGCTGCCGATGGGCGGCGCGGTCTCCGGAGTGGCGGGCACCAACTGGGCCATCATCGGCGACGCCGCAGCGTGCGTGAACCCACTCAACGGCGAGGGCATCGACTACGGACTCGAGGGCGGCCGCATGGTCGTCGACCTGCTCGATCACCCCGACCTCACCGAGGCCTGGCCGGCCCTGCTGCGCGAGCACTACGGGCAGGCGTTCTCCATCGCTCGACGCCTCGCCGGACTGCTGACCGTGCCGAGATTCCTGCCCGCGGCGGGGCCGGTGGGTATGCGGTCACGGGCACTGATGAAAGTCGCCGTCCGCTGCATGGGCAACCTGATCACCGAGGCAGACAGCGACCTGGTCGCCCGTACCTGGCGGGCATCGGGATCCGGGTCACTGAAAATCGATTCCCGGCCGCCTTTTTCCTGATAGCCGTCAGGCCTCAGGGTCGAGTGGCCTTGTGCAGAGCCACGATTCCACCGGTGAGGTTGCGCCACTGCACGTCCGTCCAGCCGGCGTCGGCGATGCGCTGTGCCAGTTCTTCCTGCGTGGGCCAGGCACGGATGGACTCGGCGAGGTAGACGTACGCGTCGGGGTTACTGCTCACGGCGCGAGCGACTTTCGGTAGCGCCTTCATCAGGTACTCCATGTACACGGTGCGGAACGGGCCGAACACCGGCGTGGAGAACTCCGAAACAACAAGGCGTCCGCCAGGTTTGGTGACTCGGGCGATCTCGCGCAGCCCGGCGTCGAAATCCGAGACGTTACGGAGGCCGAACGAGATGGTGGCGGCATCGAAGCTGGCGTCGACATAGGGCAGGGCCATCGCGTCACCTGCGACCATCGGAACTCCGCGTTGCAGGCCGGCCTGCAACATTCCCTTGGAGAAGTCGGTGGCCACACACCACGCTCCGCTACGACCGAGTTCGACGGTCGAGACGCCGGTGCCTGCGGCGAGGTCGAGTACGCGCTCGCCGGGTTTGAGATCGAGGGCCCGACGAGTCAGCTTGCGCCAACTCCGGTCCTGCCCGAACGACAGAACCGTATTGGTGATGTCGTACCGCCGCGCGACGCCGTCGAACATCGACGCCACCTCGTGGGGCTCTTTTTCCAGGGTTGCGCGCGATGTCGTGGCCACGTGGACCAGCTTACTCAGGCTGCTCTCTGCACCCGTGGTGCTGTGATGCCTTGCACGTCGTAGTAGTGCGAGATCAGCTCGTCGCAGATGGCCGGCCAGGTGCGGTGCAGTACCGACTTGCGGGCTGCGTCACCGAAGCGGGCGCGGGTGGTGGGTTCGGCGAGAGCTCCGACGGCCATGGGAAGCAGTTCGGTGAACTTGTCCACCGGCAGCAGATAACCGTTGCGGCAGTGCGAGACCAGATCGCGCGGGCCGCCTGCGTCGGGTCCGATGACGGGAACGCCGCTGGCGAGGGCCTCCTGAACTGCCTGGCAGAACGTCTCGTGTTCGCCGGGGTGAACGAAGATGTCGAAGCTGGCGTACGCCTGCGCGAGCTCGTCGCCGCCGAGTTGGCCGGTGAAGACGGCGTTCGGCATCAACGCCTGCAGTGCTGCCGTATCGGGTCCGCCGCCGACGATCACCAGCTGGATCGACGGATCTGCGGCCAGCACGGCGAGCCGCTCGACGTGCTTCTCCGGGGCAAGCCTTCCGACGAATCCGACGATCAGCTTCTCGCCGGCTCCCCATCGGCCGCGAAGGGTGGCCGACGCGGCCGAGGGCGCGAACCGAACGGCGTCCACTCCCCTGGCCCAGCGGTGCACGCGGGGAATCCCGTGCAATTCCAACGCGTCGACGGCCGAGGTGGACGGGGCCAGGGTGCGGGCCGCGCCGCGGTGCAGCCTCCTGGTCCACCGCCAGGCCGCCTTCGAGGTGAGACCGAGGCCGTAACTGGCGGCGAAACCGGCGACATCGGTCTGATAGACGGCGACGGCGGGCACGTCGATCCGATTGGCCGCGGCAAGGCCGCCCGCCCCGAGCAGGAACGGGGACGCCAGATGCACGACGTCGGGGGCGAAGGCGCGCATCGCCGACACCATGCCGAGACCGGGGACGCCGACGGGCAGTGAACTGACCTTGGGGACCATGATCGACGGCACCCGGTGCACCGGAACGTTGTCGTGCCACGTCGCGGCTCTGGGGCCCGACGGATTGTCCGGGGCGATCACGATGGCGTCGTGCCCGGTCCTGTCCAGATGTTCGAGGACACGGATCACCGAGTGGGTGACGCCGTTCATGCTGGGCAAGAACGATTCCGCAACGATGGCTACTCGCACGATCCTCAGTGTGGGCGGCCCTGCAGTCGGTCAGGTATGGACAACGTTACGTGTGGGCCAACGTCACACGAATTGCGCGAGCACCCACGACGGATTCGGATTGGTGCGGTGTTCGGAGCCGACGAACACCGTCGGAACCGTCTCGTTGCCGTCGTTGACCGATCGCACTCTGGTCGCCGCAGCGGGATCCTTGCGGATGCTCGTCCACACTGCATTCTTTCCGCGCACCAGCAGCGCCACCCGCAGACGGAGGCAGAAGATGCATCCCGGACGCCAGTAGATCAGCGGCACCGACTTCTCGATCGCCCGCGCTCGTGAGGCGTCGTCGGACAGGGAACGCGGATACAGCACCGGAGTGGTCAGGACGAGCAGGAACACCACCACGAGCACCATCACCACGACCGAGGACGCGATGTTGCCGAAGTTCACCAACGCGAACCCGGCCACTGCGGCGAGAGCGGCGATGCCCCATTGCTTGGCATTACGCACTCCGGGCCTCCTTTCGACGCAACCAGTACAACACGGGGCCTGCGATCAACCACGTGACGACGATGACCGATCCGGCCGGAACGATCGCGACCGCGGCATCACGACCGGCGACTCGAACCAGTTCGACGTCCGGGTCCGCTTTGTAGTACTCGACTTCGATGCGCTGACCCGCGATGAGATTGGTGGGATACAGGACACCGAGCGCCGGGTTGTGCGTCACGCCGTCCGGGGTGATGAAGCTGACGGCCGAACGCAATTTGCCCGCCGAGAGCACCTCGGCCGTGGCGGTGCCCTTGTCGGAGTCGATGGTGACGTCGTTTCGCCAGGCACCCACGACGAGAAGTACGGCCAGGACCGAGATCGCGATGGCCACCACGAGCACGACCAGCCGGGTTCTGTGCAGGGTTCGGCTGCCGCGGGCGGTGTCGGTCACCTCGACAGGTTACTTCGCAGCCGATCCGACTCGGCTCGGGTAGCGTCTGCTGTCATGTCTCGCAGCTTCGAACACACACTCCGCGCGTCCAATCCGCCTTCTGAAGTGCACGCAGCATTGACCAGTGAGGACCAGTGGATGGCACGCTTCGCCAAAGCGAAGAAGACGGACGGGTACGAGCTGACCAAGCACGCCGACGGCGGCCTGACGGTCGACATCTCCGAAGAGGTCGGCACCAACGAGCTCCCCGGATTCGTCACCAAGGTCATCAAAGGCAAGCTGATCGTCTCCCGCACCGATTACTGGGGCCCGCTCGAGGGCGACCACGCCGAAGGAACGCTGACCGGTAGCACCACCGGCCTACCGGCCAAGATCACCGGCACGTTGTCACTACAGCCCGACGGCACCGGCGCGAAGTTGCTCATCAAGGGTGAATCGACGGTCAAGATCCCACTCGTCGGCGGCAAGATCGAGGACCTGATCAACAAGATGATCAAGGACATGATCGATCAGGAAACCGGCGAAACCCTGGAATGGGTTGCCGCGCAGAAGAGTTAGAGACGGGCCCGGATCGCGGCATGTAGGTCGCGCAGGCCGGACCGTTCCGTGGTCACTTCCAGGACTCTGATTCCGGTGGCATGGCCGGTGAGTTCGGTTGCCAGATCGGCCAAGTCGACCAGTCGATGCTCGACGCGATAGGCCCCGCACAACGCCCCGAGATCCATCCCGTGGGGTGTACCGAATACTCGCTCGAACACTCCCGCGTACTGCGGGTCGCCCTGTTCGAGGAGCTCGAAGATGCCGCCACCGTCGTCGTTGGCGACCACGATCGTCAGGTCGTCGGGGCGCGGCTCGCCGGTGCCGATGAGCAGGCCGGCCGCGTCGTGCAGGAACGTCAGATCCCCCAGAAGCGCTATGGTGCGGCGCTTTCCGGCCATCGCAGCACCGATGGCCGTCGAGACGGTGCCGTCGATGCCGGCCACGCCGCGATTGGACAGAACCTTCACACCCGGGATCGGAGTCGAGACCAGGGCCGCGTCGCGCACGGGGTTGGAGGCTCCGAGCACAAGTTGATCTCCGGGCTGCAGCGCGGACATCACCGCGTCGGCAACGTGCAGCCCTGTCGGCTTGGGATGCTCGCGAAGTTGTTGGTGCACAGCCATTTCGGCGCGTTCCGATACGGTGGCACAGCGTGCGATCCACGCGGGATCGGGTGCGCCGGTGGTCACGGCGCGAGTGCCGGTCGCCAGGACGTTGCCCGAGACGTCGGGCCAACGCGGGCCGGTGGTGAGCGCGATGACATCCACCGCCGGATCCGCGAGCAGCGCCGAGACCTGACGATGCAACGTCGGCCGCCCGGTGATGACGGCCTGACGCGGCTTCAACTGCGCAAGAGCCAAGGGATGCAATGCAATTCCGTGCAGAGGTGCCGTCGGCTCGGCGACGGTGGGCAGTCCCGCCAGCTCGGGACGCACAGCGCCGCCATGGCCGGAGACGACCACGGTGTCGATCGTCAGATCCAGTTCCACGGGGACGTCGAGGGTCGCCTGGGTGGTCGAGGTCCACGGCAATCCATCGGGCCGACCCTCCGGACGCGCGCCGGGGTCGCCGATCGCGGGCACCAACGGTTCCCGCAGCGGAATGTCGAAGTGCACCGGCCCGGCGTTGCCGGATCGGGCACCGCGCGCTGCGGCGATGACCCGCGAGACCGCGCTGCGCCACTGACTGTTCTGCTTCGGTCCTTCTTCGGCGAGCCCGAGGCTGATTGTCGCGCGGACCTGCGACCCGAAGAGGCCCAACTGCTCGATGGTCTGGTTGGCACCGGTGCCGAGCATCTCGTAGGGCCGGTTGGCACTGATGACGATCAGCGGGATGCGGGCGTAATTCGCTTCGAGGACCGCGGGCCCGAGGTTCGCCACTGCAGTACCCGAGGTCATCACCACCGGAACGGGCTGGCCGCTGCCCAGGCTCAGGCCGATTGCCAGAAAGCCGGCGGTCCGCTCGTCGATCCGCATGTGCAGCCGCAGGCGCCCGGCCACATCGGCTTCCTGCAACGCGAAGGCCAACGGGGCGTTGCGCGAGCCGGGGCAGAGCACGACGTCTTCGATCCCGCTGCGCGCCAGTTCGTCGACGACTGCGGTGGCCTGGGCGGTGGACGGATTCACAGATTCCAGAGTGTCAGATGCTCCGGTCGGCCGCCGCAACCGGGCTTTGACAGTATTGAGGTGTGCGTACAGTCTTCCGACCCGATGAGGTCACCCCACGTCGCTTCTACCAGCTGCTGACCGCGTCGGTCGTACCCAGGCCCATCGCGTGGGTCTCCACGGTCTCTGCCGACGGTGTGGCGAACCTCGCGCCCTACAGCTTCTTCACGGTGTCCTCCGTGGAGCCGCCGGTCGTGCAGTTCACGTCGGTGACCCGCAAGGACAGTCTGCGCAACATCGAGGCCACCGGCGAGTTCGTCGTCAACCTGGCCACTGCACCGTTGGTCGATCAGGTCAACGGCAGCTCCGCGAGCTTCGACCACGGGGTCAGCGAGTTCGAGGCCGTCGGCATCGAGAGCGAACCCAGTTCGATCGTGACGCCGCCGCGGGTAGCCGCTGCCCCGATCGCCATCGAAGCCACGCTGCACCGCGTCGTCGAAGTGGGTAACTGCTTTGTCGTCATGGGCAGCGTCGTCGCGGTGTCGGTTCGACCCGAATTTCTCGCCGAGGACGGCCTGCCCGAGTTCGAGACCATCGCACCGCTCAGTCGACTCGGCCGTACCGAGTGGGGACTGCCGCCCGAGGTTCGCGAGATCGAGCGACCTTCTTGATTCGCTGGCTGCTGCTGGTTCTCGTCACGGTCGCACTGACCGTCGGGGCCGATGCACTCGGTGTGCCGTCGGCTGCGTTGTTCGTCGCACTTCTGGTGGCGATCGTGTTCGCGCTCGCCGGGTGGGCTCCGACGACCGGAACCGAAAGAGCACCGCTGCCACGCCGACTCGGCATGGCGGCGCAGGCGATACTCGGCGTCGAGATCGGGACGCTGGTGCAGCGCGAGACCCTGAGCTCACTCGGCGATACCTGGCTGCCGGTACTACTGGCGTGCATCGGAACCCTGCTGCTGTCGATCGCGGCCGGCGCGCTGCTCGGGCTACGCAAAGACATCGATTCACTGACCGGCTCCCTCGCCCTCGTGGCAGGCGGAGCGTCGGGACTGGTGGCGATCACGCAGGAGCTCGGCGGCGACGAACGCGTGGTGGCGGTGGTGCAGTACCTCCGCGTCGTGCTGGTGACCACCACGTTGCCACTGGTTGCGACCCTGGTGTTCCAAGCGCAGCCCGGACAATCGCCGGTCACCGCCGATGTGCACGAGGCGCTCTGGATAGATCTCGCCTTCGTCCTGATCTGCGGCGTCATCGGGGTGATGCTGGCGAAGGTGATCCGACTGCCCGCCCCCGCCCTGCTCGGCCCGCTGATCATTGCCACGCTCGCCGACGTGCTCGGGTGGTCGTTCGACGCGTCCGTACCGACCCTGCTGCTGTGGGCGGCCTACATCGTCATCGGCTGGCAGGCCGGTCTGCGCTTCACCGTCGCCAGTTTGAAGTCGATCTCGCGCGTGCTGCCTGCGTCACTGATGTTGATCGTCGCCGTCACGGTCGGCTGCGCGATGCTCGGATTGTGGTTGGCGTCCGCGACGGGGACGAGCGGCTACGAGGGGTACCTCGCGACCACTCCCGGCGGGGTCTACGCGGTGTTGGCCATCGCGGCGTCGACCGGGGCGAACGTCACCTTCGTTGTGGCCGCCCAGGTGATCCGCGTGTTCATGATGTTGTTCGCAGTACCCGTTGGAGCCAAGCTGGTCCAGCGCTATCGACGCGGTAGGTCCGAGTGAGAAAACGACACGACCCCACAGCTACTTGGAGGACAAGGCACGTACGGGGACGGCCCGGAGCTGGATGTGGACTTCGTCGTGCATGGGAGTGGAGCCGGCGGAGCGCCTGGTCACAGTGGTCCGGCGTCGGCGTGGGCTGCTCGGGCGGTTCCAGGCGACCGCGTCGCAATCTTCGACGAAGGACGCATCTACACGTTCGACGGACGATCTAGCTGGCAGTTGCTGGTCGGCGACGAGAGCGCGGCCCCGGCCATACTCGGCATTCTGCGGTCGTCACCGGAGGACGTTCGAGTCAGGGCCTTCATCGAAGTCCCGACCGAGGCCGACATCCAGAAGCAGAACATGCACGCAGGCGTCGAGCCGAACTAGATTGTGCGGCCAATCAGGGACTGGCGACGGGCCTGCGTGGATACCTGGTGAACGAGCGTTCGGTACCCAAGTCGCAGATCTGCTTCACCGGATACTGGAAGTTCGGTAAAGCCGCCCCGTAACGCTCGATTAGTGTCATCTCACATGCCCGGCTTCGGAAAAGGTCACACGGTCGTCACCGACTCGGTCGAGGTCGACGGGGCGGCATTCGCCTCCCTGCGCGCCCGCCCTCTCCCCCGCGCCGAACGCTACGAACTGGGTCGACGCCTGCGCGACAAGGTCCCGCTCGCCTCACTGGGCGAGTGGACGCCGCCGCCGGACCGGCCCGACCCGGTCAAGCAGATCGAGTACTCGCACCAGGGCCGCATCGAATGGCTGATTCCGACGCGCCTCGAGCGCATGATCGAGTCCCCGTACGGATTCCTGCGCGGCACCGCCATCGTCATGGCTCGGGATGTGGCGATGCTGCCGTCGACCGGTATCAATCCGGTGATCAGCGGCGACGCCCACCTGGGCAATTTCGGGTTCTACGCCTCCCCCGAACGCGACCTCGTCATCGACCTGAACGACTTCGACGAGGCACACCCGGGGGCCTGGGAATGGGATCTCCGACGCCTCGCCGCGAGCATCTGGGTGGCGGGGCGGCAGAACGGCCGCAGCGAGGATCAGTGTCGCGATGCCGTCACGGCCTGTGTGTCCGCCTATCGCATCGAGGTGGCCAGACTTGCCGACGAGCCGCTGATGTCCCGGTCGTTCCAGCGACTGACGGCCGAGAAGCTGCAGCGTGACGCCACCGAGGGCTCGCTGCGCAAGGAAATCAAACGCGCCACCAGGAAGGCGCGTCGACGCACCAGTGACCGCGTTCTTCCGCGATTCACCGAGAAGCACGAGGGCAAGCGCAGAATCGTCGAGGAACCGCCGATCACCACGCGTATCTCGGCCGAGGACGAGGACCTTCTCGCCGTCGGACTGGACGAGTACCTGCTCACCCTCACTCCACACTGGCGTCGAGTGCTCGGCGGCTACACCCTGATCGACGTGGCACACCGTGTCGTCGGGGTCGGCAGTGTCGGGCTTCGGGCGTACGTGGCACTACTCGAGGGCACCAGCGAGGACGATGTGGTGTTTCTGCAGCTCAAGCAGGCCAGACGATCGGTACTCGCGCCGTACGTGCACGGCGAATCCGCGTGGCACGACCATCAGGGACAACGCGTCGTCGAGTATCAGCAGGATCTGCAAACCGTGAGCGATCCGCTGCTGGGCTGGACCACCATCGACGGACGGCAGTACTACGTGCGCCAGTTCCGCAACATGAAGGGGACGATCGACCTCTCGTCGATCAATGCGGCGGCTCTGGTGGACTACGCACGCGTGGTGGGCCGACTCCTGGCCAAGGGACACGCGCGAACGAGTGGCGCGTCGATGATCTCGGGATACACCGGCGATTCCGACGCCCTCGAGGTGGCGTTGTGCCGCTTCGCGCAGCTGTACGCGGATCAGACGGAAGCCGACTGGGAGCGATTGAGCGCTACGCGCATGTGAGCGGAAATTCGTAGCAGGCTACGAACTTCCGCGCACATGCGGCGAAGCCGCTCAGGCGTGCTTGGCGACCAGATCGCCGACGCGCGGCAGTGCCTCGGTGACGTTCTTCTTCGCCGAACCACGCAGGCTGCCGTAGAACTTCTTGACGACGGACTTGTCGGTCTCCTCGATGCGAGCATCGGTGACCGAGAGCAACGCGTCGGACGCGGCGTCACCGTTGGCGACGAGGTAGTCACCGAACGTGCCCTGAGGAGCAGCGTTGTACGACTGCCAGAACGGGTCGAGCTTGTCGACGAAATCGGGCCACAGAGCCGAGACCGCATTGTCGATGTACGACGGTCCGACCTTCTTCACCGCGCCGTATCCCCCCTTGACCGCGAGTCCGCTCGCGCCCTTCTTGTCCGCGACCTCGGCGTCGATCAGAGCCAGAACATCGACGCGCAGAGCGTCGGCCTTCGACTCGTCGAGTAGCGAATCCTTGAGTGCAGCAACCACTTCGAGTTTCCTCCCAGATATGTCAGCGGCCCCACGCGGACCGGGCGCAAGACTACCGCAGAAGGGCGTGGCAACGCCGAACTCGTTCGATCCACCACTGTGTGCGATCGGCGTCGGCATCGAGCTCGATCAGCGCTTGCGCATCGGGTTCGAGGATGTCGACCGGGTACGTTCCGTCGATCACCTCGGGCGAGGGTGCGACGTCTCGAACGAACAGTGCGCCCGTTCCGAGACCGCAGGCGAATTCGAGATGCGGCAGCGCAGCAGCTGCGGCCAGCCCCGACGAGATGCCGACCGCCGAGTCCAGAGCACTCGACACCACCACCGGAACGCCGTACTCGCCCAGCTCGCCTGCCAGCTCGAGTACCGCCCGCATCCCGCCGAGCGGGGCAACCTTGAGCACCGCGATATCCGCTCCGCCGGCCCGGACGACCTTCATCGGATCCTCGGCCCGGCGAATGCTCTCGTCGGCAGCGATCCGCACCCCGGGCACCCGACGCCGAACTTCCACCAACTCCGGCACCGAGGCGCACGGCTGCTCCGCGTACTCGAGGGGGCCGTCGGCAGTCAGGGCCGCCAGCGCCGCCACCGCCTCGTCGACGCTCCAGCCGCCGTTGGCGTCTATTCGGACCCGCGGCACCAGCTCGCGAACCGCGCGGACGCGAGCGACGTCGTCGGCCAGGCTCTGCCCCTTCTCTGCCACCTTCACCTTGGCGGTTTCGGCACCGGGAGACCGGCTCAACACCGATGCCACCTCCGAGGCGGCCACGGCGGGAACGGTCGCGTTCACCGGGATGCGTCGACGCTGCGGACTGGGCGGGCCGTCCCACGCGGCCTCGATCGCCGACGCCAGCCACGGGGCCGACTCGACGTCGTCGTACTCGGGAAACGGTGAGAACTCACCCCATCCGGCCGGTCCGCGAACGAGCATCACCTCACGGGTGGTGATCCCGCGAAACCTGGTCCGCATCGGCAACGAGAGCACATGCGCACCGTCCAGGATGTCGTCGATCGCGGGGATCATTGTTGCCCCGGGAGCAGCTGCACCATCAACGCCTCGCAGTCGGCCAACAGGTTGCCGTCCAGATCCGTGAGCCGAGCGTTGATGAACGTCTTGCGTCCCTCGACCCGATCCACCGCGCCCTCGACGATCAGCTCGGTGTTCAGCGGCGTCACCTTGCGGTAGTTGATGTGCAGGTATGCCGTCCGGCTGATGGGCCTGCCGTACGCGTGCTGGACCAGGCCGAAGAGGTCGTCGAACAGCAGCGGCAGCGTGCCGCCGTGTGCGGCGGAGTTTCCACCGAGGTGAAAGCGGCGGAACACGCCTCTGCTTCGCACGCCCTCGGCGTCGATCTTCTCGATGACCCACGGCAGCAACAACAGTGAACCCCGACCGGGTAGCCGCGGAAGTCGTCCGGCGGTCTGCTTCCCCTCCGCGACCACGTGCGGCTCCAACAACTCGATCAATTCCCGAGTCTTGCTCACGGCTGCCTCGGTGACGTCGGCGGGCAACGAGGTCGACACGGCGAGATCCTGCACGGTGCGCAATGCCTCGAGCAACTGTCCGTACTCCGGCCCCACCTTCGCCGGCACGAAACGCGGGAAGCCGCCGTGGTGGTCGTAATCGGGGTCGGATTCGCGGTCGAGCTGCATCGGATCGGTCATGACCTGCACGCTAGCCGTACCGACCGGCCGCCACTGATCCAGCCCTCGCCACCGTTAAGGTGGCGTACGTGACCTTCACTCCTGCACTGTGGCGTCCCGTTCCCGGCTTCGAGGATCTGACCGACATCACCTATCACCGTCACGTGTCCGACGCGACCGTGCGAGTTGCGTTCGATCGTCCCGAGATTCGCAATGCTTTTCGGCCGCACACCGTCGACGAGCTCTACCGCGCCCTCGAGCACGCGCGGGTGAGCTCCGACGTGGGCACGGTGCTGCTCACCGGAAACGGACCGAGCAGCAAGGACGGCGGCTGGGCCTTCTGCTCCGGCGGCGATCAGCGCATTCGCGGACGAAGCGGCTACCAGTACGCAGAGGGTGAAACGGCCGACACCGTCGACAAGGCCCGCGCAGGCCGCCTGCACATCCTCGAGGTGCAACGACTCATTCGGTTCATGCCGAAGGTCGTCATCTGCCTCGTCAACGGCTGGGCAGCGGGCGGCGGCCACAGCCTGCACGTGGTGTGCGATCTGACGCTCGCCAGTCGCGAGCACGCGCGGTTCAAGCAGACCGATGCAGACGTCGGCAGCTTCGACGGTGGATACGGCAGTGCGTATCTGGCGAAGATGGTCGGTCAGAAGTTCGCCCGCGAGATATTCTTCCTCGGCGAGACCTACTCTGCCGAGGAGATGCACCGCATGGGCGCAGTGAACAAGGTGGTCGATCACGCGGAGCTGGAGAACACGGCCATCGAGTGGGCTGCGAAGATCAACGCGAAATCGCCTCAGGCACAACGCATGCTGAAGTACGCGTTCAACTTACAGGACGACGGCCTGGTGGGCCAGCAACTGTTCGCCGGTGAGGCAACGCGTCTGGCCTACATGACCGACGAGGCAGTGGAGGGGCGCGACTCCTTCCTGGAAAAGCGCGAGCCCGACTGGTCACCGTTCCCCCGATACTTCTGATCCACTGGTGAATTCGACGTCGCATCGCACCGGCGGTTCCGCGGGTGCGATGCGGGCCTGGTTCACCGAGCCCTTCGACTACCGCTGGATGGCGGACTTCCTGAACTCCCGTCCCGCCGGAAAGCTCATCCGGTGGGTCATGGCCTGCCTGACGCTCAATTACGGCGTGCTGGCTGTGGTGTCGCTGTTCTCTGCGGATGCCTCACGCAGTCCGGTCGCTGTCGCCTGGAAAGCCTGCCTGGTCGTCTCGGTCGTGGCCGTCAGCGCGGCATGGATCACGAGACCGTTTCCCGGCCGCCTCGGTGTGGTGGCATTCGCCGTCTTCGCAGACCTGGGCACGGCATCGTCTCTGCTGATCAACCCGCTCGTCGACGCACTCCTGACGTGCGCGCTGTTTGCCATGATCGGGACGTTCTGCACGTTCTGCGTCAGTCCGCGCTGGCTGGTGGCGCACCTGATGTTCGCGGTGGCCTGCACTGTCGTTGCCGCGGCGGCCACGTACTCCAGCGGCGGGGTGGACACCGCATCGGTGATCTTCCGGACGAACGTCGTGCTGCTCGCGATCGCCGGAGTTCCACTCGTCTCGCACCTGCTGATCACCCTGCTGACCGACGATGCCCGCAGCTCCTTCCTCGATCCACTCACCGGCCTGCTCAATCGGCGCGGTCTCGACGCGGCCATCGGCGACGTGTGGCCTCGGGGACGAGAGAAGGATCGATGCTCGGCGGCGGTCATGATCGACATCGATCGCTTCAAATCGGTCAACGATCTCTACGGGCACGAGGAAGGCGACGCGGTGATCCGACGTGTCGCCGACCGTCTTCGCACGCACATGGGCCAGTACGGGGTGATCGGCCGCACCGGCGGAGAAGAGTATGTAGCCGTGGTGTCCACCTCACGACTGCACATCGATGCGCTGGTGCACGGGGTACGACGAGCGTTGCGTGATCCCGAGGACACCGTCGCGGTGACGGTCAGTGTGGGAGCTGCGATCGTGCTCGCGGATTCACCGGCGTGGGCCGAGAACACCGACATCGACCTCGTCACGCGAGCAACGCGAGTGGCGGACTCGATGATGTACGAGGCGAAGGCCGCGGGCGGTAACCGAATCGCGACGACCGAACTGTGAGAGGCGCAGGAGTGGAGCCTGCGAAACGACCGGGTGGCAGGAGTGGAGCCTGCGAAACGACCCTTCGGCAGCGTGGAGCCTGCGGAACGACCCTTCGGCAGCGTGGTATCCATGCGGGGTGGACATCCTTGCTTCCAGGACGATTCTCCGCCCGGCCGACTACGAGAAGACTCTTGCGTTCTATCGTGACGGTCTCTCGCTCGCGGTGTGCCGGGAGTATCCCGGCGGCACGGTGTTCTTCGCGGGCCAGGGTCTGCTGGAGGTCGCGGCGCACCATCGCGGCGACGGGCCGGGTTCGTTCTCCGGTGCACTGTGGTTGCAGGTGCGCGACATCGATTCTGCTACCGAGGAATTGACGGCCGCCGGCATCGGAATCGTGCGCGAGGCCAGGACGGAGCCGTGGGGTCTGATCGAGATGTGGATCGAGGATCCGGATTCGATTCCCATCGTGCTGGTGCAGATCCCGCAGGATCATCCGCTGCGACGGGACAACCGCTAGCTGTCCTTCGAGCTGTCGGCGATCGTGCGTAGCACCGCTGTCGCCGACTGAGGACGCGACCACAGGTAGCCCTGTGCAAGGGTGCAGCCCAGCTCGAGCGCAGCGTCGGCTTGTTCGCGGTTCTCGATGCCTTCGACGATCATCGTCAGATCGAGGTCCTTCGCCACTCCGGCCAACGACCTGATCATCGCTCGTCCGGCGACGGTGTCGATGAACCGGGTCAGATGCCCGTCGATCTTGATGCCGTCGGGCTGCAGTGTCACCAGTCGTTCGAGTGAGGACCAGCCCGAACCGAAGTCGTCCAGCAAGACCCGAAAGCCCAGCCGGTGCACGTCGTCGATGTGCCGACGCAGCAGCGGACCCGGCGTCACAGCAGTGGTTTCGGTGAGCTCCAGCGAGATCGACGACGGCGACACCCCGGAGGACGCGATGGCACGCTGGAGCTGACTGACGCCGTCGGGATGCGCGAGGTGGCGTCCCGAAATGTTGACGGTCAGCCGCAGCTCCGGACGATGGATGTGCCACTTTTTCATTTCGGCCGCGGCCTGCGTGAGCACACTGAGGTCGACGTCGATGATCAGTTCGCTGGCTTCGGCGAACGGGACGAAGTCCGCCGGCACCACCATCCCGCGGGTGGGGTGGTGCCAACGCGCCAGTGCCTCGAAGCCGACGATCTCCTCGGTCCGCAGATCCACGATGGACTGGAACCAGGGCACGATGTGACCGTCGGCGATGGAGTCGGCGATGTCGTTGTCGCTGCCCAGCCTGGTGACGCCAGATCCGACGCGGCGATGCAGGTCGAGTTGCTCCTCGAGAACGGACGCGAACTGTTCGAGTTCCTGCATCTGCTCGCCCGAGAGTGGGCGGGGCGTGCGATCGAGTAGGCACAGGGTGCCGATGACCAGCCCCTCTCGCCCGCGCAGAGGAACCGACGCGTACGACGCGATGCCGTTGTCGTCGAGCATGGCACGCTGCCGAGTGGTGGCGCGGATGCGGCCGTGCGCCACGACCGCGGGCTCACCGGAGCGCACCACGTCGTCGCACAGGGTGTCGGCTCGCACGACGGTGGACACCGGCGGCCCACCGACGTTGACCAGCGTGTACTGGGTGTCCTCGTCGAGCACGTTGAGTTGGGCGATGGCGAATCCGACGCTGCGGGCGGCGAATTCGACCGTGGAGCGCAGGGCAGGCGTGGTCGCCTCGACATCGAGGTATCGACGAGCGGAGTCACTCTGACGGCGAGACTGGGAGCGCGCGGTGTCCACGACCTCACCGTCCACCTGTATCTCCTCGCCACGAACGGCCGGGCCCGTACTGGAACCGGTTCCAGGTGAGCTTAACCGTGCCGGATCCTCGGTTTCGACCGATAGCACGTCTCGGCGCGGTCATACCGACGGATAGCGAGTGTGCAGAAGCCGATGCCGCAGCACCGCAGCGGCGAGCCGCTTGCCCTCCTCTGTCGCAACGGCACCGGACACCTCCGTCGCCGACGCGCGGTTCGGTTCCGACTCGAACGCTCCGAGCGCGCTCAGCTCGGCCACCAGCGTCCGGGCCAACGGCTCGGCGTGCTCGGGCGCAGGCTCCTCTCCGGCATGGGTCCATCCTTCGGCCCGCAGCAGCCGCGCCAGGTCGTCGGCCGTCGATTCCACGTCGGCAACATCGTGACCGACGATCATGCGGGCCAGAACCACCTCCGCCGCAATCGTGTCGGGGTGATATTCGGTCCCGACGATGCTTCCGGTGAGCACTCGCCAGAGCCCGTCGGAGCTGAGTTGCCGAGTTCGGGTGGTCGGCACCAACCGCCCGGCGGAACGGCGCAGCAGACGCACTCTCATCAGGAGGCGTCGGACAGTCAGTATCTTCTCGGTGTCGAGTTCGCGACCGACATACGAGGGACGCTCGGCCGGGGGAAAGACCGTGTTGGCGATACTCGCCACCAGCTCGTCCGGTAGGTACCCGGCATCGGTCAACGTGACACCGTCCCCGATGCATCCGATGAAGCTCTCGAGTCTGCGCACGCAGCCGTACACAGGATTCACGGCCTCGTGCAACGCCTCGCGTAGCCCCAGGTAAAGCTCGGCCCGCGGACTGCTGTAGCCGCTCCACAATTCGATGCGGTGGTCGAGAAGCTGCTCGAGCAGCACTGCTTCCGAGTCGTCCCTGCCTCGATCGGATGTCAGTACCGCGTCGGTGACGCCACGTCGACGCATGGCCTGCGCGTTGACACCGAGCGGGCGACCACCGGGCTTCGACGGCTCGAACTCGCCGGCGATGGTCGCCACTTCCAGTGTCTCGCCGATCTTTTCGACGATGGCGCGCTCGACCCCGGTCGGGGCGTCCTGCCAGGTGACGAGCTCGGTGTCGACGGCACCGATGCCCGATTCTTCGGTAGCGGCGCGATAGTGCTGCAGCCACGCGGCGTCGTCCGGTATCCGTAGAAGTTCCGCGGTGACGGCGCTTCGAGCGATCTCCGCGTATCCGACGCGTCCGAGCCGTTCGAGTAGTTCGCCGAGTGCACGGGCGATGTCGACCGCGCGATCGGGCCCCTCGGCGACGTGGCGCAGATGTACCCAGAGGTAGGTCTGCACAGAATGTTGGGTCGGGCCCGCGGGCGGAGACACCTCGACCAGACCGTCCCACCCCAGACGCGCGTCGGCGGCGAGCGCGGGATCGACGGAATCGAAGTACGACAGAGCTGCCCACACCGCGTCGTCCATTCCCGATCCCTTCACGATGTTCCACTGTTCCACAGTGACTCGATGTCGGGTGACGACCGCGGGCGCAGTAGGTCCACCGGTCCGCGATCTAGCCCGGGGACTAGCCTCGAGTCCGTGCTCGAGAGCGTATCCATTCCACCGGGACCCGCCGCGGCAGACATCATGCCGCGGCTGAGCCGCATGCTCGCCGGCGACGGCCCGGCTCTGCTGCCCGTGCCCGCGAACGATCCGCGCGAGACCGAGCGCCTGCACGACGCCTTGGCACCGGGAACCCCGATCGACGACGGCATCGCCCTGGTGGTCGCGACCTCCGGAACGACGGGTGTCCCCAAAGGTGCCATGCTCTCCGCGCCTGCGCTGGTGGCGTCTGCGACGGGCACCGAGGAGCGACTCGGTGGACCCGGGTCGTGGCTGCTGGCGTTGCCTGCGCACCACATCGCCGGGATGCAGGTGCTGCTGCGCAGTGTGCTCGCCGGAACTTCGCCCGTCGTCATGGACGTGTCCGACGGCTTCGACCCCATCGCTCTGATCGAAGCGGTGGGCACGATGTCCGGCCCCCTGCGCTACACGTCATTGGTACCCGGACAGTTGGTGAAGGCATTCGAGATCCCCGAGGCGGTCGCTGCCCTGGCCTCACTGGACGCAGTGTTGCTCGGCGGGGCCGCGACGCCGATTCCGTTGCGAGAGAAGGCACGTGACGCGGGAATCCGGTTGGTGCGAACGTACGGGATGAGCGAAACGGCCGGCGGCTGCGTGTACGACGGAGTTCCACTGCGCGACACGGTAATTCGCATCGACGACGGCCGGGTCGTGTTGGGCGGCAGAACCCTGGCCTCGGGATACCGCGGGCTGCCCGACCACCCGGCATTCGCCGAGCCGGGCTGGTTTCGCACCGACGACGCCGGAGCCGTCGCCGACGGGGTGCTGAGCATTTCGGGACGACTCGACGAGGCCATCTCGACCGGCGGACTGACCGTCGTACCGCAGGTTGTCGAAGCTGCGCTGGCAACGCACCCCGCAGTCCGTGAGTGCGCCGTCGTGGGATTGCCCGACGAGCGACTGGGGCAGAAGGTGGTGGTCGCCGTTGTCGCCTCGACTCCGGTGACGTTGGCGGAGTTGCGCACCCACGTTGCGGCCTCGCTGGACATCACCGCGGCACCCCGAGAGTTGTTCCTACTCGACTTCCTGCCCACCCGAGGTCCGGGAAAACTGAATCGAGCGCAATTGCGGGCGATACTGGGGAAGCGCTGAGCGGTGCCCGTTCGGCGCTGCGGACCTGGTTCGGCGCTGCGGTCCCCGTCGGTTCGGCGCAAACGCGCGCGCATTCGTCAGACGCGAGCGGAATAGATAGCGAGGTCGCGCCGCTTTGGCAAACGCGCGCGCGTTTGCGGACGGTCACCTCAGCGGCGTGCCTTGATGGTGCACCAGTTCCCATCCCGATTCGATGCGACGCCACAGCGATGTTCGACGGGCCAGGATGTCCACAGTTCTCGAAGTCCACTGCACCAGAACAAACTCCGAGCTGAGCCATCGTCCATCGAGCTCTAGTACCTCGATCTCCATGGATTTTTCGCGGCCGAGCAGGTCGAGTATCGACGGCTTGTCCCACACCGCGCCCGAGGCTCCGACTTCGGCGAAGTCGTCGGCGAGCAAGCCTGCGAGTCTCTCGTTGTCGCGTCGACAATCCGACGTTTGCATTTCCCGCTCGAGCTCGAGAACAGTTGCCAGATCACTGTCTTCTTCGAGTCGACGACCGGCCGAGGAAGTTCCCATAGCTCACCGTCTCACGAACAAACGCGCGCGCATTCGTCAGACACGAGCGGAATAGGTGGCGAGGTCGCGCCGCTTTGGCAAACGCGCGCGCGTTTGCGGCAGATCGGGATCGCCTCAGCCCGCCATCTTCTCGTACAACCGTTCCACGTCCGCGTCTGTCCAGTCCGGTGGCTCGAGGATGTCGGCCCACATGTTCACCGCGTCGGCTCCGTAGCTGTGGCCGTGGCCGTCGTCGACGTCCGTGGAGAAGACCTGATCGAACGTCAACTGCCAGAAGGTCACGAACGGGAACCACTGCACTCCTGGATCGACGTCGGCCCCTCGAGGTTCACGTAGCCAGTCGGGGCGATTGAGCACCAGGTCCGGTGACCACCACACGATCGGGTCGGATGCGTGCTGCCAGTACACGATCCGCGGCGCTTCCCATGGCCCGCCGATGTCGAGGTCGCCGGACGAACTCGCGAAGCGAACGTGCTCTCCGCCGTCGACCACGGGCAGGATCTCGCGAGAACCGGCGTCGCGTCCGGCAGTGATGCGCGCCCACTGAGGCGTGAAATTCGGGTTGCCGACCCACAGGGCACCGTCGATGCGCGCGATCATGTCCTGCGCTCCGCTGAACGCGTCCTGCCCGCCGTAGGCTCCGAGACTTTCGCCGAACAACACCAGCTTCGGCCGGGAGTCCTCCGGGAGTTCGCTCCACACCTCGTACACCGCCTCGAACAGGGCCCGCCCGGCATCCTGCGGAGTCTGACGGTCGGCCAGAAATGCCATCGGGCTCGGCAGGAACGAGTACTGCATCGACGCGATGGCCGAATTCCCGTCGTACAGGTATTCCAAAGGGCGAGCGACGTTCTCGTTCACCCACCCCCGTCCGGTGGTGGTCGCGACGCCGAGTACCGCGCGGGAGAATGCGCCGGTGCGGTCGAGTTCGGCCACCACCCGCTCGGCCACACCCTCGACGGTCTCAGCGGACTCGACGCCGGCATACGCGCGGATCGGTTGCACCGCCGGCCTTCCCGTGAAGTCACTGATCTCGTCGGGCGATGCTCCGGAGACGACGAAGCGTCGACCCTCCTGCCCCAGCGATTCCCATTCCTCGTTCGAGGCGTCCGAACCCGAGAGCTCTGCCGCGGTGGGCTTCTCGACGCCCTCGTGATTGCCACGGTCGGCGGTCGAGGCCGACGTCTCCGCGACCGCCACGATGCCGCGAATCAGAGCGCCGTTGACGGCGAACACCACAAGGAGGGCTACGACGATCACGCTGGCGATCCGTGCGACCGGCCGGGGAACGTACTGCTTGCCCCATCTCGTCAATGCCCGAGTCGCCTTCCGCAGCAGACGGGCCAGTGCGAGGACAGCCACCGCAACCACGATCGAGACCACCAACACAGCGACGTAGAGGGGTCGACCCGGATCCTCGACGCCGACGAGTTTCCGCACGATCTGCTGCCACCACGATCCCAGGATCAGAAACAGCGGAATCACCACTGCCGCCACAACGGCCAAAGCCCACCATCCGCGTCGACGCCACTGCTCGGACCAGTCCGGCGACACCCCGCAGAGTCGAATCACCCACGCAACGAGACATCCGACGCCGTATCCGATCGCAACGCTGATTCCGGTGGCGACCGCCTGCAGATACCAGACGCGGGGCAACAGAGACGGGGTCATCGACAGTGCGAAGAACACCACGGCGAACAACAGCCCGACCGGATGCAATGCGCGGCAGTACCGATCCGCTCGTGAACCCTGCCAATACGAACGAACCGAGGCCGACCGCTGTGTGGTCACTCGCAGATCGTATTGGCCCGCCGACTGCGCCGCACCCACTTCGACGTGCAAGCATTCAACGCATGAGTGTTCTGGTCTGCTTCCACGCACATCCCGACGACGAAGTGTTCGGCACCGGCGGAGTGATGCGCCTCGCCGCAGATGCCGGCCATCGCGTCGTCCTGGTCACCGCCACCGACGGCGCTCTCGGCGAGTACCCCGACGGAATTCTCACCGACGGCGAATCGTTGGCCCAGCGCCGACGCGTCGAGCTGGATCGTTCGGCCGCCGCTCTCGGGGTCTCCCGCATCGTTCGGTTGCACTACGCCGATTCCGGCATGGCGGGCACTCCGGAGAACTCCAACCCGGACGCGTTCTGCAACGTCGACGTCGACACCGCAGCGCAACGCCTGGCCGACGTGTTGCTCGAGGAGCGGGCCGATGTCGTGACCATCTACGACCCGAACGGTGGCTACGGGCATCCGGACCACATCCAGGTCCACGTCGTCGGCAAGCGCGCCACCGAGATCGCCGAGACTCGTTTCGTGTACGAGACCACGACCAATCGCGATCACATGCGCCGACTGATGGAGGCAAACCCCCACTGGGGCGAAGAGGCATCACCGCCGGACATGGAGACGTTCGGACTGCCGGAAACCGAGATCACGACGGTGGTCGACGTGTCGAGCGTCATCGCTGCGAAGCGGGCGGCGATGGAAGCGCACGAAACTCAGGTCGGCGATTTCGGACCGTTTCTGAAGATGCCCATCGATCAACTCACCACCGCCTTCGGAACCGAATGGTTCAGGAAGTTGCGCGGTACCGGTGGCGTCGGCCTGACGGAAACTTCGCTCCCACTCTGACCTGGTACGACAGCGGACGCACGCGTCGTGCACGCGATGGGAGCGAGATGGCTGTCGATTCGATTCATCGAACTGACCATCAGATTGTTTTGAGCCTCTAACCAAACCATGAGACGGTACAGTGATCACGTCGCCCGTCCTTGCAGGGCGTGTTCCGTGGACCTGAACACCGTCACCGACATGGAGAGGCCGGAGAAGCGATGCGTTCGTCAGTGGGTCTGTCTCTGGGTACGTGCGGCATTCGCACGGCGCGGACCACAGAAGACGGAGCATGGACCGACGGGCCCCGGTTCGACGACTGGCAACTCTCCCCCACCGCGCAGGACGTCGCGCGGGTCGTTCGGGGCATCGTCGACACTCCGGACGCACCCGAGTCACTCGGCGTCGCCTGCCGTTCCCCCGAAGAACGTACCGAAATCTCCGACGCGCTCGCCGAGGAGTACGTCTCCGACGTCCACCTCATCGACGAGACCGGCGCGGCACTGGCATATCTCCGCCCTGGGCTGCCGTCACACCTCAGGACGATCGCAGTGTTCGACGCGGGCGATTCCGGGGTGGACGTGAACATCGTGGACGTCGAATCCGGTCGCTCCTACGGTTCGACGCGGACCACCGCCATGAGCGGTGCCGCGTTCGACGTGGTGGTCCGCGAGCACATACTCGGTCTCGGCATCGTGCGAGCGCCTCAATCACGAGACGAAGACTCTGCGCTCACCGCCTTCTGCCGCGGAATAAAGGAAGCGCTCTCCTCACACCTGACCACCAGCACACCCGATGGCGAGCACATCCTCCTCGAGCGACACATCTTCGAGTTGTCCATCGCTCGCTCCACGGAGGAAGCAGCCGAGACGGTGCGCCGACTGGGCCTGGAGGCCGAGTTCTATCCCGACGCGGTCGTCGCCATCGGAGGCACGTCCAACATCCCGTTGGTCCGGTCCACCCTCGAACGCTTCCTGCAACTGCCGGTCATCGTCCCGGACAAACCCGAACTCGTCGTCGCCGGTGGTGCCGCGGTGCATGCCACTCACATCGATGCGACGCGCGTGCCGCCTCTCGTGTCGCACCGTCCGGCGTTGGCGCGGTTGGGCATGATCGCGCTGCCGATCGCAGGGGTCATCGCCGCCATCGGGCTGTTCACCGCCCTCGGATCCAGCGACGCGAACCAGCCCTCCAGCACTCCTGCCAACGTCGGTGAGGCTGCGCCGTCGACCATGACACCGGCCACCACCAGCACCACGACTGCGACGGTGTCACCGTTACCCGATATCCCACCGCCCCCGCCGACGACCACCGCGCCTGCACCCGCTGTCGCCGATTCGGTGCCCTATGTGCAGTACCAGCAGCCGCACTACTACCCGCCGCCCCCTCCACCGCCGCCCACCGTGCCACTGCCACAGATTCCCGGTGTCCAGATGCCCGTCATACCGTTGCCGGTGTTGCCGCGCCTGCCGTTCTGACCGGCCGCGTTCTCACCCGTCGGACAGATACGGAAAGATCGTCGCTCATGGCCACCACTGCGCAATGGATCGAAGGTGCGCGACCGCGCACGCTCCCGAATGCGATCGCCCCTGTCCTCGTCGGCACCGGTGCGGCCGTGTCGCTGGACGCAGGCGTGTGGTGGAAGGCACTGCTGGCGTTGATCGTCTCGCTGGCCCTGATCATCGGCGTGAATTTCGCCAACGACTACTCCGACGGAATCCGCGGCACCGACGACGATCGAGTCGGACCCCTGAGACTGGTCGGCTCCAAGGCCGCCTCCGCCGGCGCAGTCAAGAAGGCAGCCATCGCATGCTTTGCCGTCGGTGCCGTGGCCGGTCTGGTACTGGCCGCGACCAGCGCCTGGTGGTTGGTCGTCGTCGGACTCGTGTGCATCGCCGGTGCGTGGTACTACACCGGCGGCTCGAAGCCGTACGGGTACAGCGGTTTCGGCGAGATCGCCGTGTTCGTGTTCTTCGGTCTCGTGGCAGTTCTCGGCACTCAGTTCGTGCAGGCCGGGGAGATCGACTGGGCAGGCGTGCTGGCAGCGATAGCCGTCGGATCGTTCTCCAGCGCGGTTCTGGTCGCCAACAATCTGCGCGACATCCCCACCGACACCGAATCCGGAAAGCTCACGCTCGCAGTGCGATTGGGCGATACCCGCACGCGCTACCTGCATCTTGCGCTACTGGTGATGCCCTTCGCGATGACCGTCGTTCTGATCGCCCGCACCCCGTGGGCACTCGTCGGACTGCTAGCACTTCCCTTCGCCGCCCGCGCGAACTCCCCGGTACGCAAGGGAGCCCACGGCTTCGAACTGATTCCCGCACTTCGTGATTCGGGCTTGGCGATGCTCGTCTGGGGAGCGAGTACCGGACTGGCGTTGGCCTTCGCCTAACGCTTGTCGGGAACGAACGCTCCGAGCAGAAAGTTCACGATCGAGATGATGATCGCGCCCCAGAATGCGGCTGCGAACCCCACGATCTCGAGGCCGTAACCGGTCTGCGACGACAGCCAGCCCGTCAACAAGAGCATCAGCGCATTGATCACGAGAGTGAACAAGCCGAGAGTCAGAATCAGCAACGGCAGCGACAGCAGCTTCACCATCGGCTTGATGAACGCATTGACGATCGTCAACACCGCCGCGATACCGAGCAGAACCACGATGTCCCAGCCGTCGCCGCGCCCCGAGCTGGTGACGGTGATGCCATCGACGAATTCCTTGGCGACCCAGATGGCAACGGCGTTGATTACGAGCCGAATCAAAAAGTTCATGGCGCCATCGTAGGGTCGTGGACGGCTGAGGGCTACGACGTCCGAACGAGGGAGACCATCGATCGCAACTGCTGCAGCGAACAATGCTGCTGCACGAGTTCGGTGAACGTCGGATCGGCACCGCGGACGAGACCGAGAAGGACATGCTCGACGCCTATCTCGCGGTCCCGTCGTTCGACGGCTTCCTCGAGGGACAGCTTCAGCACTTCCTTGGCCGATGCGGCGAACGGGAGGTGACGCGGCAGTGAGGTGTGCGCGCCTTCCAGTGCGCCCGGGCCGAGCGTGGAGTCGATCGTCGACACGATGGTGTCCAGATCGATTCCGAGTGACTTCAGTGCACGCTCGTCTTGTGATCGGACATCCGCAAGAACCCCGTCGACGGTGAATCCGGCTGCCGCCAGGGCCTTCTTCAGAGGTTCGTCGGCATGATCGAGGGCACCGAGAAACAGGTGGACGGGCTCGATCCGGTGCGAATGCAACGCCCGCGCGTGGCCCTGAGCGCCGACGACGACAGCTCTGGCCGACTTGGTGAATCGCTCGAACATGATTGTCTACCTTCCCTTTCCGCCGTGCTTCTTGTGGACGGCCTGCCTGCTGACTCCCAGCGAGTCGGCAATCGCCTGCCAGGCCCAGCCGTTGCGTCGCGCATTGGCGACCTGAACGGCCTCCAGGCGCTCGAGCAACCGACGAAGAGCCGCCACCGCACGCAGCCCCTCCCCCGGATCGGGACTGGCGGCTGCGGCAGCAAGTACGGTCGCTTCGGTCATGATGTCAATTTAGGTTGACAAAGACCCTGTTGTCAACGCGGGTTCACACGTTGAGTGTTCAGCGGGTCAAGGCAATGTCCACGGTGACCCGCCCACGGTCGTCACGAGTGGCCACGGCGTGCCCGGCGTGGTGGACGCCGCCGAGATCGAGGTCGACTCGACCACCGTCGTTCTCGAAATTTCTCCACCAGCTCTTCTTGTCCGGCACAGCCACAGCAACTTTCACGTGATTGCCCGTTCGCCTGTAGGCCACCGGAAGAGAGAACTCCTTGCCGGACTTTCGGCCGGTGTAGGTCACGATTCCCATCGACCGCCCGAGCGCACGGTCTAGCACCGGTGCCTTCATGACGACCATGAAAACCCTGTTGAACGCCGCCGCCGATTTCTGGAAGGTGTTCACTGTGCCGCCTCCGGGGTTGCCCTGCACGTGATGCCGAGCCTAGCGCCGTCGCCGCTCGCCGGAGTCGTCACTGCGAGGACACACCGTCCTCCATCGACTCGGCCAATACGCGCAACGTCCCGAGGATGCGTTCCCGCCATGTGCCCAGTGCGTAGAACATCGTTCCGTGAGCGGAGATCGACATCGATCACCACCTGCTGGCTCTCGATGTCGCCTTGGCTGTTCACTCAGACTGAGTGCCTCGACCAGGGCGGCAGAACTTGTCGGTGGTCGGTTCTACACTTCTCGGCAATGGGGTTGAATACGTGTTCGGCCCTTCGTCGCTGGGGGGTGACATGGGGTTACGCGAGTCGACGTGGATCGCCGACGACCACTCTGCACTCGCCGACGTCCTCGGCGCGCGCCGACGGATCAACGCTGCTGTCGCGTCGGAGCTGGCGCTCATGGACGACTACGTTCGCGGGCGAACGGCGTGCGCCTCGCCGTGGGACAGAGGAGTGACCGAGAAAGACCTCTACAGCTCGGCGATCTGCGAATTGGCCGCGGCTCTGTCGTCCACCTTCGCAGCCGTCAACAACAAGGTACAGATGTGGCGCCGATCGCGGCCCCTGGTGAAGCGTCGGTTCGTCGATGGTTCGCTCGATTTGGAGCGGGTCAGGACGATTCACGATCACCTACTCCATGCCAGGCCGGATACGATCGTCGACATCGAAGCCGAGGTTCTCAAGGCCGCCGCAGAAATGGCTCCGGGCGCTCTGGGTCGCGAAATCGATCGGCTGCTCACCGAAGCCGATCCGGATTGGGACCGGAACGTGCGCGACCGTGCCGCGCGCACGGAGAAGCGAATCCGGGTTCGGAGACGAGCGCGGGGGCTGTCCAGCCTCACCGTGGTGATGACCGATGGCGAAGCCGACGAACAGATTTCACGAATAGACGCCGAGATCGCGCGCCTACACCCGGAGGACCCTCGATCCCCCGATCAACAACGAGGCGAAGCGCACAATGCACTGATGCGCGGGGAGACAGTGGACTGCCAGTGCGCGGCGTGCCTGACCGCTCGTGGTGACGTCGAGGCTCCCGAGGCCGAGACACCGCAGCCGCCCAGCACGACCGCCCGGCCGAATGACGGCGCAGCCACAACGGACGAGACATCCACCGCGAGTTCGGAATCCGAGCCGCAGGGGCCGGCTCGGCCGACCAGGCAACCGCCACCGGCCACGGAACCACCCGAGGACACACCACCACCCGACGTGCCACCGGCGCGATCGCGACCGGGAGGAGGGACGCTGATCGAGCGCTGGCGGGGCATCGTCGAGCGCAATCCTCTCGGTGTGCACGCCCTACACCCCGACGGACACGGAGGTACGACGCTCCCGCCGCCGGGGGCGCTGTCCTACAAACCCAGTAGGTCACTCGCGGCACGAGTGCGCGCCGACCATCCGTATTGCCTCCATCCTGGATGCGACGTGCCATCGGACCGGTGCGACCTCGACCACATCGTCGAGTTCGATCGACAGAATCCGGAGCGAGGGGGCTGGACGATCCCGACGAACATCGGCCCGCGCTGTCGGCTTCACCACAACCTCAAAACGCGCAAACTCTGGCGCACCGAACTGCTACCCGAAGGGGTGATGCACACCGTCGATCCACTCGGACGCCACTACTTCACTGCGCCGACCCTGTGACGTCTCGATCGCATAGGGTTGGTTCGGTGAGCACCGCAAATCTGACCCGTACCGAAACTCGCCGGAGGTCGCGCCACATCGCCGGCGTGAGCTATCGCGTCCACCTGGATCTTCTGCACGCAGAGGACTCCGACGTCGACACTTTCGAGACGGTCACGACCATCGAATTCGATGCAAGCACGGCTGCGACGTGGGTGGACTTCATCGGTGCCGCAGTCGACGAGGTCACCGTCAACGGTGTTGACACACCGATCGACTACGACGGCTCACGCATTCAATTGGTCGGACTCACCGAGCACAACATCGTCCGGATTCGCGCGCACGGAAAGTACAGCCGGTCGGGTGAAGGACTACATCGGTTCGTCGATCCCGTCGATGACAACGTCTATCTCTACACGCAGTACGAACCGGCCGATGCACGACGGGTATTCGCGAATTTCGAGCAACCGGACCTCAAGGCCCCCTTCACTCTGACGGTCACAGCTCCGCCGACGTGGACCGTGTTGTCCAACCGTGAGGGTGTCACCGACGACACGGTCACCACCTTCGCGCCGACTCTGCCGATCTCGACCTACATCACCGCGGTTGCGGCCGGTCCGTATCACCGCGTCCAATCGTCCTGGACGCGAGGAGAACTCACCGTCCCCCTCGGCGCATACTGCCGAGCCTCCCTTGCCGAGTATTTCGATGCCGAGGACATCTTCGACACCACGAAGCGGGGCTTGGACTTCTTTCACGACAAGTTCGACTACCCGTACCCGTTCGGGAAGTACGACCAGATCTTCGTTCCCGAATACAACCTCGGTGCGATGGAGAATCCGGGCCTCGTCACATTCACGGAATCGTACGTATTCCGTTCTGCAGCAACCGAAGCCCAGTACGAGGCCCGCGCCAATACGATCCTGCACGAGATGGCGCACATGTGGTTCGGCGACCTCGTCACGATGCAGTGGTGGGATGACCTGTGGCTCAAGGAATCGTTCGCCGACTTCATGGGCGCGTACGCGTCGGCCGAGGCGACCCGATTCACCGATGCCTGGGTCAGCTTCGCCAACCGACGTAAAGCGTGGGCATATCTGCAGGATCAGCTTCCGACCACCCACCCGATCGTCGCCGACATCACCGACCTCGAGGCCGCCAAGCTCAACTTCGACGGCATCACCTACGCCAAAGGGGCGAGCGTCCTCAAACAACTCGGCGCGTTCGTGGGTGCCGACGCCTTCTTCGCAGCGTCCCGCAACTACTTTCGCACCCATGCATTCGGCAACACCACACTGACGGACCTGCTGAGCGAGATGTCCACCGCGAGCGGACGCGACCTCGACACCTGGGCCGCAGCCTGGCTCCAGACCACCGGCGTCTCGACGCTCAGCTACTCCGGCGATGCCGTCGAGCAGACAGATCCGAAACCGCACCGCATTGCCATCGGACTCTACGATCTCGACGAGGCGGGGAATCTGACGAGAACCCACCGCCGCGAACTCGACATCACCGACGCACGAACTCCGGTAGACCTTCCCGATGCCGCGCTGGTTCTGCTCAACGACGACGACCTGACGTACGCCAAGATCCGATTCGACGAGCGCTCGAAGACCACCGTGCAGGCTTACCTCGATCGCATCGTGGATCCCCTCGCCCGGGGCCTGGTGTGGTCCGCACTGTGGAACTCCACCCGCGACGCCGAAATGTCGGCACTCGAATACATCGACATCGCAACCAGATTCGCACCGAACGAGCCCAAGATCGGCCTACTCTCGGCAGTGACGGCCAACGTGGGGTACGCCCTCGAGCACTACCTGCCGGAGGACCGACGGGGAGAACCCAGCCGGCGGTGGCTCGAGGTCGCGTGGACGCAACTGAACTCGAGCGAACCGGGGAGCGATACCCAGCTGGTGTGGGCGCGCGCCACCGCGGCTGCGGCCCAACTCGACGGGTCGCGCGCAGCCGACCTGCGCGCACTTCTCGACGGCACGGCGACCGTGACGGGCCTACGTCTCGATCCCGATCAGCGGTGGTCGTTCTGGTTGGCTCTCGCCGCCACCGGACACGCGACCGCGGTCGACCTCGATGCAGAACTGGCCTCCGACGACACCTCGTCGGGGCGCACCGCGCACACCGCGGCGTCGACGGCGATACCGGATGCCGAGGTCAAGGCGAGGGCGTGGACTGCCATCACCGAACGCGACGACGCATCGAACGACGTCCTCGACGCGTTCATCACCGGCTTCGGGGCCGGGCACCGACCGGAGCTGACTCAGCCGTACGACAATCGGTATTTCGAAGCCATCTCCTCGCTGTGGACCTCCCGCAGCATCGAGATCGCCAGGCGAATCGTGGTCCGACTATTTCCGCAGCAGTCGTCGACGGAGTCCGCGGACAGCTGGCTCGCCGAGCACGAGTGGGCACCGGCTGCCTTGCGGCGCTTGGTTATCGAGCAACGAGACCACCTGGCGAGGGGCCTGCGGGTTCAGGCGCGGCTAGGGTGACGATCATGCCCACCACCGATTCTCGTCACGCGCTCGCCACCTCCGCACTCGCTGCAGGCGGTCTGCTCGGGGGCTTCGCCGTTGCCCGGCAGTCCCATAATCGTCAGCTCGGCGGGGCGGTACTCGCAGCTGTCGGCGTGGCATGCACTACGCGGTGGCAGAAGTCTTCCGGTTCGGCCCGCGCCGGTGTACTGCTGGGAACGTACCTCGTCGCGTTCGGTGCCTCGCACCCGCTCGCCAAGAAGATCGGTGCCTGGCCGGCGGTTGCCGCGGTGTCCGCTGCAACTGCAGCGGCATCGATGGCGGTGGCCACGTAGGCCTCAGAGCACCCCGGTACGGATGAACCCGTCGAGAGCTGCTGTCGGTTCCTCGAGATCCATCCCTTGGCTCGCGACCCAGGCGTCGTCGAAGTAGGTCTGCGAGTACCGATCTCCGCCGTCGCACAGCAGTGTGACCACGCTCCCGCTCCGGCCTGCGGCGATCATCTCCGCGATCAATCCGAAGGCTCCCCAGATATTGGTACCGGTCGATCCGCCCACCCGTTTTCCGAGTGCCTCCGAGGTGAATCGCGCCGCAGCAACCGAGGCTGCGTCGGGCACCGCGATCATGCGGTCGATCACCTGGCCGACGAACGACGGTTCCACTCGCGGTCGGCCGATGCCCTCGATGCGAGACGACAGGCCAGTTTCGAAGCCGGCATCTCCGGTCTCGTAACCGCCGATGAACGCCGAATTCTCGGGGTCCACAACAGCCAATTGCGTTGCATGCCTGCGGTATCGAATATAGCGACCGATGGTGGCGCTGGTCCCTCCGGTCCCTGCACCCACCACCACCCAGTCGGGAATGGGGCATTCTTCGAGCCGAAGCTGGTCGAAGATGGACTCGGCAATGTTGTTGTTTCCGCGCCAGTCGGTGGCTCGCTCGGCGTGCGTGAACTGATCCATGTAGTGGCAGTCGGGCTCGGCCGCCAGTCGATGTGCTTCGGTGTACATCTCCCCGGGCTGATCGACGAAGTGACATCTCCCGCCGTGGGACTCGATGAGTGCGACCTTGGCCGAGCTGGTACTCCGGGGCATCACCGCGACGAACTTCAATCCGAGCAACCCGGCGAAATACGCTTCACTGACGGCGGTGGAGCCCGACGAGGCCTCGATGACCGTCGTACGCTCGGTGACCCAGCCGTTGCAGATTGCGTACAGAAACAACGACCGAGCCAGCCGGTGCTTGAGGCTGCCGGTGATGTGAGTGGACTCGTCTTTCAGGTACAGCGAGATACCCCAGGCCGCGGGGAGCGGGTACCGCAGCAAGTGCGTGTCGGCGCTGCGCTGGGAATCCGCCTCGATCAAGCGAACCGCGTTGTCGACCCATGCCCGCGATCCGGAGTGGTCGACCGACCTGGTCATTTCTTGCCGTCTTCACCGCGCAGCTTCGACTGCAGGTCCGCGCGCGCAGCGCGTCTACCCTCGTCGACTGCCGCGATGGACTCGTTGACGCGGATGCGCATGTTCTTGAACAGGAGCAGCGACAGCGGTAGCGAGATCAGCACCGAGAAGATTGCCGCCACGAGCACCGGGACCTCGACACCGAACAGTAAACCGACGCCGACGATGACGGCCGCGATCACGACGACGAGCGCAAGTCTGGCGAAGGTGTAGACGCCGAGGTTGACGGCGAGGGACTTCTTCGCCGACCTGCCTGTCGCGGCATTTTCGCTGGTCGGATCGTTGCTGTCGGCGTTCGTCGCGTCACTCACGGGTCCCAATCTACCGGGCGCGTCGATCGTTCCGACCCACCCCCGGCGTGACCGATTTGTCCATTACCTCCCCTTTACCAACCTTGTATCAGTCGAGTACCTAGGGGTTCGAGTGCAACCATGGGGTCCGAACGCAGCAGACCGATATCTCCGGTTCGACGCACATGCGCCGAACCGCTTCGTAGGAGGACACGACAGATGAGCGCACCCACTTTCCACAAGGCTCAGGACTCACTTCTCACTCCGGGTCAGGTAGCCGCGCTTTTTCACGTCGATCCCAAGACAGTGACACGCTGGGCACATGCCGGACGCCTCGGATCGCTCCGCACTCCGGGCGGCCACCGTCGATTCCGTGAGACCGAGGTCATGCAGTTGCTGACCTCTCTGACGACGGAAGCCGGCGCACACCACTGATTTGGGAGTCCCGAACAACGATTCATCGGCGGAATCCGCGCCCCGTACGAACTCATCGAACATTCTCAGGAATCTTCGACGCTCGACGGGTGCGGAGGCCATTGCATCGCGGCTACCCTCGTAGTAGGAGGTGCGTCGTGATTTATCTATTGGCGTTGATCGGCTTGGTGGCAGTGATCGTTCTGTTCTGGAAGGCATTCGGACCCAGCGCGCAAGCTGCACCCACCCGCACTGTCGGACCCGATGACGATCCGGATTTCCTGTGGCGACTCAACCGTGAAGCTCGCCGCGGCGGAAAAGACGGAACCGAGGCCGGCACCGAACCCAGCGAATAGGGTCCGGGAGTTCTCAGTCGCGGCGGTGAGCGGTGGGCGCATCAGGGAAACCTGCCGCCACCGTCGCCGCTACTTCCAATAGCGCCTTTCGCGTGCGACCACGAAGACGATCCAGTTCGATTTCCGCACCTTCTTCGAGATGCGGATCGAATGGAATCGTGCGGACGTGAGCGCACCGCTGCTCGAAGTGCTCGACGACTTTCTGCAGGTCGACTTTCCCCGCCCTCGGCCGTACTCCGTTGACCACCGCCACCGACCTTGCCACCAGCTCTCGGTAGCCGTGTGCATCGAGCCAATCCAACGTGGCCGACGCGCTCCGTACGCCATCCACCGAGCTCGAGCTGACGACGACGAGAGTGTCGGCCCCCTCGAGGATGCTTTCCATGGCCGAGTGCATCAGTCCGGTGCCGCAGTCGGTGATCACGATGCTGTAGAACTTCTCCAACAGTGCGACCGCCCGGTCGTAATCCTCGCCGCTGAATGCCTCGGACGTCGCCGGATCCGAATCCGACGCCAACACCTCCAGTCGGTGGGCGTTCTGCGACGTGTAGGGCCGGACATCGCTGTAGCGGTCCAGAGAATGCATGTCGCGCAACAGGTTTCGGACAGTGGCGGTGGTTTCGGAGGGAACCTTCTGCCCCAGGGTTCCACGATCGGGGTTGGCGTCGATCGCGATCACCCGGTCACCTCGAAGCTCGGCGAAGGTCGAGCCGAGCGTCGCAGTCGTCGTCGTCTTACCCACACCCCCCTTCAAGGAGAGCACCGCGACGCGATAGCACCCGACGAGAGGCCGACCCACCTGCGCGGTCAGCGCCAGACGCCGCTGCTGGGCTGCACTGTTGCCCACATCGATGCGACCGCCGGACATCAGGTACAGCGCCCGACGCCACCCGCTCATCGGCGGCACACTCCCCGACCGTACGAGCAACGAACTACCGAGATCGAACGGCACCGGCGGTGGGCCGGGTTGAAGACCCGGCCCACCCGCCCCGCCCGGGCCGTCGGCCGGCACAGCTCCGGGCGCGACAGGTGCATCGCCGGGGCCATGCCCGATCATCGGTGGCCGATTCGGATGCATCTGGTTCTGCTGCGGCGGCTGAGGCCACTGGCCGGGCTGCGGTGCCCATTGACTCTGCGGACGCCATTGCTCCGGAGGGGCCATCTGCCCGCGCGGTGCGCCCTGATTCTGCGGTACCCACTGGTTGTGCGGTCCCCAGTTCTGCGGTCCCCAGTTCTGCGGTGCCGAGCTCTGCGGTCCCCAGTTCTGTGGTGCCCAGTTCTGAACCGGTAGTGGTCCAGCTCCGACGGGGGTGCCCTGAGTCGGTTTCGCCTCGAGCGGCAGAGGACCTGGACTGCGTTCTACCGTCGACACCGCAGGATTCGTTGCGGTGTCGACCACCCCCGCAGGGGTCGGGACGGCCGTGCCATCGTTGTCACCGTCGGCAGGTACGGACCCTGTTTTCGACGGGGACTCGGCGGCTCGCGCCGCGGGAGCCGCGGGAGCCGCGGCCTCGGGCGGCAATACCGTCGGGATGTCGACGCTCTCGGGCGGCATCGTGATGGGGGTCGAGCGAAAGGGCTCCCGCGGCGGTTCCGGCTCGGCCACCACCGCCGTTGCGACGACGACCGGCTCGGGTCCGTCGGGCGAAGCGACATGTTCTTCCGGCACATCGTCGTCCAAGGGCCGGACGGGTTGCCAGTTGTTCTCGTGCCGATCGGCCATGACCGATTCCCCCCAGTTTGCGTCCCACATCGAAGATCCAGGCTCGGATGTCTCCCCCATCGAGCCGGATCGGACGCTACCAGCTGGCAGTCCCGTGCGGAGCCTGCGCAGCTGCCGAAAACTAGTTCAGACCCGCGTAGCTGTGCAGTCCCGAGACCACCATGTTGATGATGAAGAGGTTGAAGAGCATGGCGGTGAATCCGGCGATGTTGATCCAGGCCGCGCGAGTGTTGCGCCATCCCGAGGTGGCCCGGGCGTGCAGGTAAGCGGCGTAGATGATCCAGGTGATGAACGACATCGTCTCTTTGGGGTCCCAGCCCCAGAAGCGGCCCCATGCCGCTTCGGCCCAGATCGCGCCGAGGATGACGCCGGCCCCGAAGAGCGGAAAGGCGACGATGGTCGTCTTGTAGGCAAGCCGGTCGAGGGCTTGGGCGTCGGGCAGCTTCGAGGCGAATTTGCCCCAGAATCCCAGGCTTTCCTCGCCGAGGGGCTGCTTGATGCGCAGCAGGAACAGCAGGCTTGCCACGCCGGAGACAAGGAGGATGCCGCTGCCGACGCTGACGATGGTGACGTGGATGGGCAGCCAGTACGAGCGCAACGCGGGGACGACCGGAGCGGCGTCGGCGTAGAGCTTGGTGGCGGCGAAGAACATGAGCACGATGATCGGAGCCAGGACGAACACCAGCATCGGGCGCATCGTCTTCTTGCGCAGCGCGATCACCGAGGTCAGAGCCGCGGCTGCGGTGGCCATGGTCACGAACTCGTACATGTTGCCGAGTGGGAATCGGTGGGTGGCGAATCCGCGGAGGACGACCGAGGCGATATGCAGCGCGAGGGCCGGGGCGAGCAACGCGAAACCCATGCCTGCGAGTCGATCGGAGAGCGGTCGCTTCGGCGTTTCGACGACGCGGCCCGGCCGGCTGTCGGCAACCGGGGCTCCGGCGCCGACGAGTTCCTTGGCCTGGACGGCCGTCGCCTTGGCGGAGGCGTACTGGGCGATGAGCAGGACGAATGCGAGCACGTAGATGGTGAACGCTGATTCGAAGGACCAGTCGCTGTACTGCGAGAGGGTCTCGTTGATCGGCATCGGTCAGTTCTCCTGTTTCGAGGTGTCGCCGAGCAGGCGGGTGCACAGGCGGTCGAACTCTTCGCCCCACCCCGCCTGATCGGTGCGTGCAAGTCCGCCGAGGTCTACTACAGTACGTCGTGACTGCGCGTCGGCGGTGAGCCGGACCCAGATTCTGCGACGCTTGATCACCAGTGAGACGAGCAGTCCGCCCATCATCGTCAGCGCGAACACCAGGACCCAGGTCTGGGCCGGGTCGTGCGAGACCTGCAGATTGACGAATTCTTCCGCTCCGTCGAACGTGACGACGGTTCCATCGCTGAGCGTCGCGGATTCTCCTGGCATCAGGTTGACGCGGTCCTGCTTCACGAGCCTGCCCTGGGCGATCATTTCCTGATCGAGCGAGAAGATCGACTGCGGCAGTCCGGTGTCGAGGCCGGTGTCTCCCTTGTAGATGTCGATGGCGACGGCGGGGTCGTTCATCGCCGGGAAGCTCGACGACAGCAGGCTGCCGTGGAACGACGCGGTCGGCGCGAACAGTCCCTCGATGGCGATCTGATTCTTCCGTCGGTCCAGCGGGTCGGGATAGAGGCCGCCGGGCGGATCGACGCGCAGCACTCCGCTGGAGAGGAATGTCGTCGCGTCGGTCGGCTGCCACTGGATGGTGTCGGTACGGGTTTCACCGTTCGGGAACGTCACGGTGAAGGTGGGCGCATAGCCGTGGCCCTGCAGGTAGACGCGATCGCCTGCGACGCGTAGCGGGTGGTTGACCTGCAGCTGATCGTCGCGCCAGACGTTGTTGGTCAGGTCGTCGCCTGCCTGGTATTCGATGTTGGAGGTGAACATCTCGGCCTGGCCGTTCTCGAGGTAGTCGGCCGTGAAGTCCTCGACGCGCACGCACAGTGGTTCGAGGTCGGTGCCGTCGACGAGGTTGCCCGCGCGGAAGGAGTCGTAGTTGGCGGGGGTCGAGGTGCAGAATCCGGGTCCGTCGTCGGCGATGACGATCCGGTTGCCCTCGTAGCCGAGCAGCTTGCCCATAGCGATCGCGGCGAGCAGTCCGACGAGCGAGAGGTGGAACACGAGATTTCCGAGTTCGCGAACGTAGCCCTTCTCCGCCGACAGCGTCACTGCTCCGCCGTCCTCGGACCGCTGGGCGACGCGCCAGCCACGCAACTGAGTGCGTACCTGCGCCGCCGTCTCCTCCGGCGTTCCGTCGACCTCGTAGCGGCTGTGGTGCGGCAGGCGGGAGAGGTTGCGGGGCGCGCGAACGGGCTTGGTGCGCAATTGCTTCGCGTGCTCGATGCAGCGCGGCAGGATGCAGCCGATCAGCGAGACGAACAGCAGGGCGTAGATCGCGGTGAACCAGAAACTGCCGAAGACGTCGAACAGTTCCAGCTTGTCCATGATGGGGCCGAGGGTCGGGCGGTTCGCGATGTACTCGTCGACCTTGCCCGCGTTGAGGCTGCGCTGCGGCACCAGGGCACCGGGCACCGCGGCAAAGGCCAGCAGGAACAGCAGCACCAGCGCGGTCCGCATGCTGGTCAGACCACGCCAGGTGTTGCGGATCAGAGCCACTCCCCGACCGAGCGGAGACTGCTTGCGGGGAGCCCCGGTGCGCTCTTCGAGATCGGCGGTCATATCGGCAACACCACATCGGAGACGAAGGCGTCGCGCACCCAGCCGACGAACTGATCCCAGGCACCGGTGACCAGTGCAATTCCTACTGCTATCAACATGATTCCGCCGAACACCTGTATCTGTCGTGCATGTGTACGTAGCCAGCCGACGCCTCGCAGCGCGCTGACCGAACCGAACGCGAGGATCACGAACGGCAAGCCGAGGCCGAGGCAGTACGCCACGATCAGGACGACGCCGCGCGCTGCCGTCGTGCCGTCGGTACCTGCGGCCAGTGAGATGACACCTGCGAGGGTCGGCCCGAGACACGGGGTCCACCCGAGTGCGAACACGCCGCCGAGCAGCGGCGCTCCGGCCAGTGAGCCGATCTGCTTCGGCTCGAAGCGCACGTCGCGTTGCAGGGCCGGGATCAGTCCCACGAACACCAGGCCCATGGCGATGGTGACGACGCCGCCGATCCGCATGAGCAGTTCGCGGTTGATCGCCAGAACGGAGATCGCTCCGAACACCGATGCGGTGGCGAGAACGAACACGACGGTGAAGCCGAGGACGAACAGTCCTGCCGCCCCGGCGACCCGCAATCGGCCACTGCGGACCTTGGTCTTGACTGCTGCTTCGTCGGCGCTGACGGCCGGGGCGTCCGCTCCGACCACGCCGGCGAGGTACGAGAGATATCCGGGCACCAGGGGCACCACGCACGGCGACGCGAAGGAGACGAGCCCGGCCAGGACGCAGGCTCCGAGGGCCAGGATCAGCGGCCCTGAGGCCGCAGCTTCCTGGAAACTCGCGCCGACCCCGGCTAGGTACATCTCGCTCACGGCTGCACTGGCTCCTCGGCTGCGACGCGTTCGACGACGGGCTGCAGGTCCTCGGCGAGCAGCTCACGCAGGAACACTGCAGCGACGCGGTGCTGTCGGTCGAGCACGATGGTCGTCGGGATGACGGAGGTGGGGACGCCACCGAGCGCGTTGAGGGTGCGCATCGGCGGGTCGTAGATCGAGGAGTAGCTCACGTTGTTGCTGACGACGAAGTCCTGGGCGGCGGTCTGCGACTCGTCGCGCACGTTGATCCCGAGGAACTCGACGCCGAGGGACTTGGTGGCCTCGTAGACCTCTTCGAGGTCGTCGGCTTCACCGCGGCACGGTCCGCACCACTGACCCCAGACGTTGAGAACTACGACGTCACCGTCGTAATCCGACAGGGAGGTCGTCTTGCCCTCGGTCATCAGGTCGGGCCCGGACAGCTCGCCGATGGTGCCGCGCTCGTCGGGCTCGTAGAAGATGTCGGTCTTGCCACCGGGCGAGACGAACTGGAAGGTGCCACCCTGAGCAACCGCGTCGGTGCCGGTCGAACATCCCGCGACCAGGGCCACTGCGAAGAGCGCGAGCAGAAGCCTACGCACCGGAGATCCTCGGATCGGACGCTCCCGCTGGCTCGGAGTAGACGAGGTCGACGAGCTGGTCCCCCTCGTAGACCAACGAGGTCAGCGACGCGAGACCGCATTGACGATTGCGCGGGTCGTGCCAGAGCCGGTCGCCCTGCAGGAAACGGCGCAGGGTCCACACGGGTAGTTGGTGGCTGACGCAGACGGCCTCGTGCCCGACGGCTTCGACGCGGGCCGCGTTGACGGCGGCGAGCATGCGGTGCGCGATCTGCAGGTACGGCTCGCCCCACGACGGGGTGAAGGGATCGCGAAGCTTCCACCAGTGCCTGGGCCTGCGAAGCGCTCCGTCACCGACGGCGACGCGCAGCCCCTCGAATTCGTTGCCTGCCTCGATGAGGTTCTCGTCCTCGGCGATGGTCAGGCCGTGAGCCGCGGCGATGGGTCCGGCGGTCTCCTGGGCGCGCAGGAGCGGCGATGCAACGACGTGGGTGATGTCGTGGCCGGCGAGAGCGTCCGCGACCGACCTGGCCTGAGCCTGGCCGGTCACCGACAGCTTGAAGCCCGGCAACCGCCCGTAGAGGATGCCCTTGGGGTTGTGCACCTCGCCGTGCCGGAGGACGTGCACGATGGTGCGCGTCGTCGAGTGCGGATGTGCTGCGGGGGCCTCGGTCACGTCGGGGTCCTGTTTCTCGGTAGTCGGGTGGTGAATCAGTTCTGGGTGGACGTCACTGGGGAGCCGTGGCGGCTGCCGCAGCCTTCGCGGCGGCGGGGGCGGCGTCGGCGATGATCTCGAAGGCGCGGTCGTCGAGGGCCGCGGAGACGAACCAGGCCTCGAATGCGCTCGGCGGCGGGTACACGCCGCGGGAGAGGAAGGCGTGGAAGAACGCCGGGTATCGCCACGTCTGCGCGGCCTTGGCCTGCGCGTAGTCGGTGACGGGTCCATCGGCGAAGAACACACTCACCATAGTGCCCGCGAACTGGACGTGATGGGTGACGCCTTCGGCGGTGAGGGCGTCGCCGAGCAGTGTTCCGAGTCGCTGCGAGTTGTTCTGCAGCTTCTCGTAGACGGCTGCGTCGGCCAGTTGCAGGCTCGTCAAACCGGCGGCGACGGCGACGGGGTTACCGCTGAGCGTGCCCGCCTGGTACACCGGTCCGGCCGGCGCGAGGTAGGCCATCACGTCCGCTCGACCACCGAATGCGGCGGCCGGAAGCCCGCCGGACATGACTTTGCCGAACGTGTAGAGGTCGCCTGCGACGCCGTCGATGCCGTACCAACCGGCTGCGCTGACGCGGAATCCGGTCATCACCTCGTCCATGATCAGCAGTGCGCCCTGCTCGGTCGCGAGGCGGCGCAGGCCCTCGTTGAACCCGGTGACCGGCGGAATTGCGCCCATGTTGCCCGCGGCTGCCTCGGTGATGATGCATGCGATCTGGCCGGGGTTGGCCGCGAAGGCAGCAGTCACGGCATCGAGGTCGTTGTATGGAACGACGATGGTGTCCGACGCCTGAGCGCCGGTCACTCCGGGTGAGGTCGGCAACCCGAGCGTCGCGAGCCCGGAGCCTGCGTCGGCGAGGAGGGCGTCGACGTGGCCGTGGTAGCAGCCGGAGAATTTGAGGATTTTCGTGCGGCCGGTGAACCCGCGGGCCAGGCGCACTGCGCTCATGGTCGCCTCTGTGCCCGAATTCACAAGGCGAACCTGGTCGACGGGGCCGACTCGACGCACAATTTCCTCGGCCAGTTCGATTTCACGCTCGGTGGGCGCACCGAACGACAGACCGGTCGATGCCGCTTTCTGGACGGCCTCGACGATGGCCGGGTGGGCGTGTCCGTGGATCATCGGGCCCCAGGACGAAATGAGGTCTACGTAGGACTTCCCGTCGGCGTCGGTCATCGTGTATCCGCTGGCGCGGGTGATGAATCGAGGCGTTCCGCCGACCGACGCGAATGCACGCACCGGGGAGTTCACGCCGCCGGGGATCACCTCGCTTGCACGGGCGAACAGCTGGGCCGATACGGGGGCGTCGTCGCCGGGAGAAACAGTCACATCGTCCAGTGTCCCAGGTTCGGCGAAATCACCAACTACAGGGCGTAATAATGGGCTCGCCCGACGGCATCAGTCCTCGTCGGCTTTCTTGTCCTCGGGCATGAACACCATCGCGATCAGGATGACGCCCCAGATGCCGAGCGGCCACAGAGGCCAGTAATTAGTCGGCTCGCCATCGGAGATCCACTGAACGGCCCAGATTCCGTTCATGATGACGGCACCACCGAACCACCAGCGCCATTCGTCGAGGTACTCGCGCCACTCGCTCGTCGTCTGGGAGACGTCCGTTGCCGTCGATTTCTCGGCGGCAGGCAAGTCGCGAACGACCTCGGCCAAGTCACCGCGAGTCCTGGACGCCCACACCGCGTCGAGGCGTTGTTCGTACTCGACCAACGTCAGGCGGCCCTCGCCCATCGCCAGTCCGAGTGTGTCCACGACGACCTCACGTTCGTCGTTACTCACACGCAGGTCCAGCCGGTTGTCCTTGTCGAGATTCTTCGCCATCCGCAGGCTCCTCACCACGAAGTCCGTTTTGCCAGTTTATAGGTTCGGCAGTCAGAACACCGGGTAGTCGGTTTGGATGACAAATACAGACCATGGCACCGACGGCGTCACCAAAGTCGCCGAATTGATGTCCGAAGCCGGACTCTGCATGTTCACCACCGTCGGCCGAGACGGCCATCTCATCTCGCGTCCGATGGCGCTGCAGGAGGCCGAGTTCGACGGCGATCTGTGGTTCTTCGCCGCCCATGACTCCCGCAAGGTGCGCGATATCGCGGCGAACCCGACGGTCAACGTCTCGTTTCAATCCGGTGAGGGTTGGGTGTCGTTGTCCGGCACAGCGGCCGTGGTCGAGAACGACACCAAGGCCGAAGAGCTCTGGAACACCCGAGCGGCCGCGTGGTTCGAGAAGAACCCCGATTCACGCGAGGTCGCCTTGATCCACGTGGCCGCCGAGGGAGCCGAGTACTGGTCCACCCCTGGGTCGAAGGTGTCGAACCTGTTGGCCTATGCCAAGGCGAAGATCACCAACGAGCGGCCGGACCTCGGCGAGCACGAGGTCGTCGAACTCGAGTTGCCGCACACTTCGACCGACTAGTTCTACTGGTGCCGGGCTGCCGTCGGGGGCACGTCCGGATTGCCGGTCACGGCCGGTTCACCTGCTTCGATCCGGTCGACATTCGAACTCCGGGCTATCTCCGACGGCAGCAGCGTCTCGCTGTCAGTTCGTGCGGTGGTGTCCGTTGTCCCTGCGTGGGTCGACGGTGTCGCGAACCTTTTCCCCGGTGCTACGCGGGTCGGTGCTCGTGTGCGCGTCAGCATCGTGAGCAGCGGTGTTTCGTGCCCCGGCGTTGTGCTGGCCGGGGTAGGTCTCGTTGATGTCTGCCCCGCTGTGGTGCGCCTGCCCGTGATCGTCGAGCCGGCCGGTGTTGTCCGTGTGTGCGGCCTTGGCACCCGATCGATGATCGACGTCCGGATCGAGTTCGTTCGCGCGAGCGAATTCGGCGTCCAGCTCATCGCGCGACTGCGCCGCAACACCCTGATGAGAGTGAGCCTGCTGCGCGAGCTTGTCGGCCTCGGCCGCTTTGACGTCTGCTTCGGCCTGGGCCCGGCGCGCCTTGGCCTCGCTCTCCCTGGCCAGCAACTCACGTTCCTCGACGAGTGCTGCCTCGTCGGCTGCCTTCTCGCGAATCTCGTTCGCTTCCAACCTCTTACGTTCCTTGCCCTTACGTGCCACGACGACGGCGAGGGCAACAACCACAAGTACGACGACTACTGCAACGATGATCCATACGGTGGTGCTCATTGGCGTACTCCCATGTTCTCGACTGCCGAACCGGCAGAAGATCTATGCCGGGTACCCGAGTAAAGAGTCGACAAACTCACCGAGAGCTCCGCAGGCGAGGTCCGCGAACTCGCTCGACGCCAGTTCACCCGCCCCCTCCGGAATGCAGGCCACGAGCTCGAGTCCCGTCACGAGCGGCAACTCGTCGAGGTTGACGTGTGCCGCCAGGCTCGGTTCGGCGGGCCACGAGCCGACCACCAGACCTGCGCACTCGATGCCCGCCGCCCGTACTGCGGACACCGTCAGAGCGCTGTGGTTGAGCGTCCCCAGCTCCGCGCCGGTCACGATCAGAACCTGTGCCTCGACCGCGCCTGCTGTGTCGAGCACGGTGAACCCGTCTGCGCCCAGGCGCACCGCAACCCCGCCCGCACCTTCGACCAGAACGAGGTCGTGGTCTGTCTCTAGGTCGCGCACCGCGTCGATGACAGTGCCGAGTTCGAGCATCGGCAGTCCCGATCGGCGGGCCGCGACGTCCGGAGCCAGCGGCTCCGGGTACCGCGCCAGCTCGACTCCGACCACCCCCGAAAGGCGGCGCACCACATCGATATCGGCTTCGTCCGGGTAGTCACCTCCGACGCCGGTCTGCGCCGGCTTGCACACCGCCACCGTCCACCCGCCTGCCCGCGCGGCCGCTGCGATCCCCGCCGTCACCACGGTCTTGCCGACGCCGGTGGACGTTCCGGTCACGACCAGAACCGTCATCGCAGCACCTGCGCCAGGACCGACGCGGCACGGTCGATGTCGGAGTCGGTGAGATCGGCGCGCGCGGTCAGTCGCAGTCGAGACCCGTCGGCCGGAACCGACGGCGGCCGAAAGCACCCGACGCGGACGCCGAGGCCGAGGCAGTCACCGGCCGCGCGTACCGCCCGCTGCGCATCGCCCAGAATCACCGGAACCACCGCCGATGTCGTCGGTTCGACGCCCGCTGCGGCGGCCAGTTGCGTTGCTCGCACCCCGATCGAATGCACCCGGTCGGGTTCGCCGCGCAGGACGGTCAGCGCGGCCGCCGCTGCGCCGACGGAGGCGGGCGCGAGGCCGGTGTCGAACACGAAAGTGCGCGCACCGTGCAGTACCTGATCGCGAACTGCTGCCGACCCGAGAACGACGCCACCCTGCGATCCGAGGGCCTTGGACAACGTTGCGGTGATCACCAGGTCGGGTGCTCCGGCGAGACCTGCCTCGTGGACGGCTCCCCGGCCGCCGTTCCCGCGAACGCCCAATCCGTGCGCTTCGTCGACGACGAGCACGGCGTTGCGTCTCCGACACACCGCGTACAGCTCGGCCAGTGGCGTGAGATCGCCGTCGGCGCTGAACACCGAATCTGTCACCACCAGGGCCCGCTGTTCGGGACGCTCCCGCAACAGCTCGTCGACATGGTCGGTATCGCAGTGCCGAGCGACGGCCACTCGTGCCCGGGACAGGCGACAGGCGTCGATCAACGAGGCGTGCGACGCGGCGTCGGAGATCACCAGCGAATCTCGGCCCGCCAGCGCCGTCACGGTTCCGAGATTCGCGGTGTAGCCGGAGGAGAACACCAGCCCGGCCTCGGCTCCGACGAACTCCGCGAGGTCGCCCTCGAGGCGTTCGTGCGCCGTCGTGGTGCCGGTCACCAGCCGCGATCCCGTGGATCCGCCGCCCCACCGGCGCACCGCGGCGCAGGCTCCGTCGATGACGGCCGGATGCCGGGACAGGCCGAGGTAGTCGTTCGATGCCAGATCGAGGATCGATTCCTCGGCGGCGGCACGGGCGACGACGACCCGCTCGAGGCCGGCCTGGCGCCGGGCGTGTGCGGTGTCGTCGAGCCAATCGAGAGCGGTCATGGCAGCGACCATACTTGAACGCTGTTCAAGTATGGTCGCGCGCCACCGCCACCATGGCGTCGGCGATGGTCGCCACCTCGGCATCGGTGCAGATGAACGGTGGCATCGCGTACACCAGCCGCCCGAACGGCCGCAGCCACACTCCCGCATCGACGGCCGTAGCCGTGGCCCGTGCCATGTCAACCGGACGATGCATCTCGAGGACGCCGATGCCGCCGAGAACGCGCACGTCGGCGACCCCCGCGAGCGCCCGGGCGGGCGCGAGGCCGTCGACCAGGCCCGATTCCAGCCCGGCGACCTCGCCGCGCCAGCCCCGCGAGAGCAGCAGCTCCACCGAGGCCACCGCGATCGCGCACGCCAGTGGATTCCCCATGAACGTCGGCCCGTGCATCAGGCCTCCGGCCTCGCCGCCCGAGACCGTTTCGGCGACCTCGGTGGTGCACAGCGTTGCCGCCAACGTCAGATATCCACCGGTCAGCGCCTTGCCGACGCACATGATGTCGGGTGCGACGCCGGCGTGATCGGCCGCGAACAACTCCCCGGTTCGACCGAATCCGGTCGCGATCTCGTCGAAGATCAACAGCACGCCGTACTCGTCGGCCAGGCGGCGCAGTTCCCGCAGACAGCGCGCGTCGTGGAAGCGCATCCCGCCGGCACCCTGCACGATCGGCTCGACGACGATCGCCGCCAGTTCGCTCGCGTGCGCGCTCAGTATCCGCTCGAATTCGGCGATGTAGCCGGCATCGAACTCCGCGGGCGGCGCCGGAGCGAACACCTGTTTCGCCAGTACATCGGTCCACAGTGCGTGCATCCCGCCGTCCGGATCGCACACGCTCATCGGGGCGAACGTGTCGCCGTGATAGCCGCCGCGCCAGGTCAGCAGCCGAGTGCGACCGTTCTCGCCGCGTCCGCGCCAGTACTGCAACGCCATCTTCACCGCGACTTCCACCGAGACCGATCCCGAATCGGCGAGGAACACCTTGTCGAGGCCCGCGGGGGTGATCTCGACCAACAGCTCGGCCAGCCTGGCGGCGGGAGCGTGCGTCAAGCCGCCGAACATGACGTGACTCATTCGGCCCAGCTGATCGTGCGCGGCGGCGTCGAGCACCGGATGCCCGTAGCCGTGCACTGCCGCCCACCACGAGCTCATGCCGTCTATCAGTTCCCGGCCGTCGGCCAAGGTCAGCCGCACCCCGGATGCACGCTCGACCACCAGTGGCGTCGTGGTCGCCGGAAATCGGCTGTACGGGTGCCACAGATGATCGGAGTCGATTCGGCGAACGTCTTCGGAAGTCAGCACGCCACAGCACACTGCCACAGCGCCCGACAGCCGATCCCGACACTGGACCAGAGGCGAAATGTCCGAATCCATTAGCATCGCAACATGACGACGCGCACCATGACGAGACTCGTAGGGGCAGCCGCGGCGGCAACCCTGACCCTCGCCGCCTGCGGAGGCACGTCCTCAGCGCCCGTGTCCACCACGACCGCTCCGGCGTTCGTCGTGGACACCTCGACTCCCGTCGGGGCGCTCAACGACCGCATCCTGCAGTGGATCAACGCCGAGGATGCGCCCGACCCTGCCGAGGTCGAGGCCGTCACCGGTCCCGAGCTCGCCGAGGCTGTTGCACCGCTGGGCGGACTCGTCACACCACTCGAACAGTTGCGCGCCGGTGCACCGAATGTCGCCACGGGTTTCGAGGCCGGTCCGGATTCCGGCGTCCTGCACTTCACCACCGCCGGCATACCGGCCACGATCACGACGTCGATCGATGCCGAAGGCAAACTCGGCGGCTTCCTGGCTCGGCCGGACACCCCCACGATCTCGTCGTTCGACGATCTCGATGCTGCGCTGTCCGAGGTGGCTCCGAACTACTCCTACAGCGCGTCCCGGCTCAACGGCGGTGACTGCGAATCGATCTACTCCACCAACGCGGACTCGATGCTCCCCCTCGGGTCGGTGTTCAAGCTGTACGTCCTCGGCGCGCTCACCGACGAGATCGAGGCAGGCACCGTCCGATGGGACGAACAGCTCACCGTTCGTGACGCCACCAAGAGTGCGCCCTCCGGCGAGCTGCAGAATCTGCCCGACGGCACGACGGTGCCGGTCCGCGACGCGGCCGAGAAGATGATCTCGTTGTCCGACAACACCGCGACCGATCTGTTGATGGATCACCTCGGCCGCGAACGCGTCGAGCGTCAGCTTTCGATCATGGGTCATCACGATCCGTCGGTGATGACCCCGATGATGGACACTCGACAGTTCTTCGTCATCGGTTTCGGCGATCCGAATCTTCGATCCGAATGGGCCGATGCGGACCCCGACGGACGCGAGAAGCTCCTCGCGCAAGCCGATTCCCGGCAGCTGGACATCGACCTCGAGAACTTCCTCGACAATCCGGCGTCGGCCGACGGCGTGGAGTGGTTCGCCAACGCGCAGGACGTCTGTGCCGCGATGGGTTACCTGGCCACCGGCCCGGCAGCGGAGGAGAACCGTCGCATCCTGGCGATGAACCCGGGCGTGCAGCTCGACGCGGCGCTGTGGCCGTATTCGGGGTTCAAGGGTGGCAGTGCGCCCGGCGATCTGGCCGGCGCGTTCCTCGCCACCGACGCCTCCGGTCAGGACTGGATCGTCACCGAGCAGTTCCGCGCCGACGGTGCCATCGATCTGATTCCGTCGAGCTATGCGTTTCTCATCGCCCAGGAAGCCTTCGCACTGCTGAAGTGAGTGGGATTTGTAACATCGATGTTACTGCTGCATTACACTCGCGGTCGTGGAAGCACAACACGAACCAGCCCACTACGCGTGGCCGGCGGGCTTCAAAGAGTTCCTGGTCGGTGAGTTCACCGACTTCAGCCCCCTGGTGAACAGGGCTCTGGAGGACAACTGCGCGTCGCTGTTCCACGACGGTCCGTACGCGAAATCGGGCTTCTGGCGGTCCTGCCGGGCAGTGTTCCGAGAATTCGTCTGGCCGGTCTGACCTTCCGGCCTTCACCAGCGGCCGCAAAAGGTTACCGTCGAGTATGGCAACCACAACGGATCACCTTCGGAACACTCTGGACGGCCGCTGGCGAGATGTGAAGAACGAGGCGCGTCGGCAACTGGCCCGCGACGAATTCCGCCCGCACTACACGCCGAACACCGTCATCGCTCGCACCAAGGCGATGGAGCAGCTCAAGTTGCTCGCTGCCGCCGGTGCCGCCGACAACGGCTTCAAGAAGGAACACGGCGGAACCGGTGACGTCGGTGCCGCGGTGACGATGATCGAGATGCTCGCGATGAGCGATCTGTCTCTCATGGTCAAGGCAGGCGTTCAGTGGGGACTGTTCGGCGGTGCCATCGAGAATCTCGGCACCGAACGCCACCACGAGGCCTACGTCCCCAAGATCATCAGTCTCGACCTGCTCGGGTGTTTCGCCATGACCGAGACCGGACACGGCAGCGACGTGCAGTCGCTCGAGACCACCGCCACCTACGACCCGAAGACGGACGAGTTCGTCATCAACTCCCCCACGCCGTCCTCGCGCAAGGACTACATCGGCGGCGCTGCCGAAACCGCGACCGTCGCCGCCGTGTTCGCCCAGCTCATCACTGCGGGCCCGGGCGAGGAGCCAGAGGGCCACGGCGTGCACTGCTTCTTCGTTCCGCTCCGCGACGAGAACGGTGACGACCTACCCGGTGTCACCACCTCGGACTGCCAGTACAAGGGCGGTCTACCCGGAGTCGACAACGGCCGCCTCATGTTCGATCACGTTCGCATCCCGCGAGACAACCTGCTCAACAAGTACGCCGACGTGTCCGACGACGGTACGTACTCCTCCCCCATCGAGAACAAGTCTCGACGGTTCTTCACGATGCTCGGCACGTTGATTCGCGGTCGTGTCACAGTGGGCGGCAGTGCCGCCGCGGCCGCCCGCGTCGCCCTCGACATCGCCACGCGATACGCGTTGCAGCGCAGGCAGTTCGCCGCACCCGACTCCGATCAGGAGGTCCTGATCATGGACTACCTGGTGCATCAGCGTCGACTGTTCCCGCTCATCGCCAAGTCCTATGCGCTGCAGTTCGCGCAGAACGAGCTCGTGTCGAAGATGCACGAGCTGCAGACCGCGGACAGTCCGGACGCCGAGGAGCAGCGCGAGCTCGAGTCCAGGGCGGCAGGTCTCAAGGCCGCGAACACCTGGCACGCCACCGCGGCCATCCAGGAAGCTCGCGAAGCATGCGGCGGCGCAGGCTATCTCGCCGAGAACCGGCTGATCTCACTCAAGGCCGACACGGATGTGTTCACCACGTTCGAGGGTGACAATCATGTGCTGACGCAGCTGGTCGCCAAGGAGCTGCTCACCGCGTACGCGGACGACGTCAAGTCCATGAGCCCGGTCGAATGGGTCAAGTTCGCCGCCGACATGGTGGGCGACCGCGTCGTCAAACGCACTGCGGCCCAAGCGATCATGCAGACCATCCTCGATCGGCGCCAGGACAACGAGGAAGAGGGCTCGCTGTTCAACCGCGGTACCCAGGTCAAGATGTTCGAGGATCGCGAGGAGTACCTGCTCTCCACCGTCGCACGCCGGCTGCAGTCCAAGTCCAAGGAGACCAGCCCGTTCGAGGCGTTCAACGCGGTGCAGGATCACGTGCTCCATGCCGCGAGCGCGCACATCGACCGCATCATCTTCGAGGCGTTCATCGCCGGCATCGAATCGTGCGAGGATCCCGCCACCAAGGACCTGCTCGACGAGGTCTGTGACCTGTACGCGCTGTCGGTGATCGAGGCGGACAAGGCCTGGTTCATCGAGCACCGCTACCTGTCCACCGAGCGATCCAAGGCCGTGACCCGCGCCATCAACGAGCGGTGCCGGACGCTGCGTCCGCACGCCGAACTACTCGTCGACGGCTTCGGAATTCCCGACGCATTGGTCGGTGCCGCGATGCTCGGTGAGCCCGGTGCAGGTAGCGAGGAAGAGCCCGCCTCGAACCCCAGCCACGCGCACTGACGCGTAGCCGGGTTCAGCCGGGAACTACCGCGAAGACCCGGCAGGGACCGCCGGTCGCGCCCGCGTGCTTCGGCGCGCCGACGACGACCGTCGCCCCTGCCGGGGGCACCGCATCCAGATTTGCCAGTGCTTCGAGTCCGTATCGGCCGGCTCCGAGAACGGCTGTGTGCGCCGGGTATTGACGGTCGGTCATCCGGTCGAGGCTGAGTGTGTCGACCCCGATTCCGACGACGTTTCGCTCGTGCACCAACATCTGCGCCGCGTCGCCACCGAAGCCGGGGCCAGCACGCTCGGCAAGCCTGTGCTGCCATCGACTGTGCATCACCACCAACGCTCGGTCCGGAATACGGCCGTGCTCGCGTTCCCACTGCGCGATGTCCTCGGTCGTCACCACGGCGTCGGGATCAGCGGCCGCCCTGGCCGAGATGTCGACCACGACCAGCGGGGCGATCAGATCCGCCAGGGGCAGGACATCGGCTGTCGCGCCGCCACGAACGCGGTGCGCCGGGGCATCGATGTGCGTGCCGGTGTGCTCCCAGTACGAGAGCTTGTTGACCAGGAAGCCACCCAACTCGTAGGCCGCGACCGGACGCATCGAGAACGGTTCGTTGCCCGGCCACACCGGAAACGTCGGGCTCAGGGTGTGGGTCAGGTCGATCAGTCGGCCCGCCGGAATTGCCGACGCGACAACCGGTTCGGCGCGAACCGCTCCGGTCGCCGCGACGGTCAACGCGGCGGCTCCCAACGACCCGAACAGTGCCCTACGGCCGATTCTGCGGTGAACCGTCTCGATGACTTCCGGCCCGCACATCAGTCGGCAGCGGGGGTGACGAGCAGAACCTTGTCGTCGGATCCGTTGTCGGTGGTCAGCAGGAATGCTCCCGCGTCACCGAAGCTGGTGAGCGAGCGCAGTCGGCCGTAGGTGCCCACCAGAGCGTCCGCCTCGTCGACGTACTCCGTCCCGTCCTCGGAGAGCTTGAGAAACACGAGCTTCTCGTCCTGCTGACTCGATATCACCGCGGCCCCGTTCCAAGAACCCCATCCCGGGCCGTTCGTGAAGGTCAGGCCGGGCGTTGCGATGGCGGGGCTACCCGAGCTCCACACGGCGGCGAGCGCTCCGGGCACGCGGGTCGGATCGGTCATCGGTACCGACTCGTCGTAGATGAACGGGAGACGATCGGGGCGGTACCCGTAGTTGCCACCGGGCACCAGCAGGTTCATCTCGTCGTCCCGGCTGGTTCCTTGCTCCACCTCGTAGATCTGGCCGGTACCGGGCCGGATCGCCAAGCCCTGCACGTTCCGATGTCCCAGGGTGAAAATGCGATCCGGCGAACCCGCGGCGGCCGAACCGTCGGCGTCGATGTGCAGAACCTTGCCGCCCAACGAGTCCCGATCCTGCGGAACCGTCGGCGACGCAGTGTCTCCGGTACCGATGTACAGGGTGCCGTCGGGATGGGCCAGAATTCGGCAGCCGCCGTGACGACCGCCGTCGGCGACGGGAATGTCGTCGACGAGGGTGCCGGTGCGCGTCAGAGCGGTCCACTCCGGGTCGACGGTCCACGAGAGGACGGCGATGTGGTTGTCGCTGCCCCCGCCTGCACTACCGGTCCCGGCGCTACCGGTGCCGCCTCCGCCACCCTGTACGCCCTGGCATGTGTAGATGGTTCTGGATGCGGCGAAATCCGTCGCCAGGGCAATGCCCATCAGGCCGGTCTCGCCGGACGCGTACAGATCGTCGAGGTCCGCGGCGAGCTCGCGTGTCTCACCGTCGACGTCGCGGATTACGAACCGGCCGGCACGCTCACCGGTCAGCACCGTTCCATCCGGAGCAACCACCGCATCCCACGGTTTCGCGAGTCCGTCGAGCACCGTGGTGACCGTCAGACCGGGGAGCGGATCGGGCTGTGCCGTTGCGGCTGTCGAAGAGGCCAGCGTCAGGAAGACGCTGGCGGCGAGTACTCCGGAACTGGACACCAGCTTGTTCATCCACACTCCTGACGACGATCGGCGACCGGCCCGATATGACCGGTATCACATGATCTTAAACACACTCCGGAGGTGCCTCGCCGACTCACGACGCGATTCGTCACGCCCATCGGCAACCTCGGTTCAGCCGATCTCGGGCGTGACGAGCAGTACCTGATCGTCGGATCCGTTGTCGGTGGTGAGCAGGAAGCCGCCGTCGCTTCCGAAGGGGGTAAGCGAACGCAGCCTGCCGTAGGTGCCGTCCAGCGCCTCCGCCTCGGCGACGTACTCCGTTCCGTCCTCCGACAGTGCCAGGAAGACGAGTTTCTCGCCCTGCTGACTCGAGATCACCGCGGCACCGTTCCAGGAGCCCCACTGCTCACCGTCGGTGAACGTGACGTCGGGGGTGGCGATGGTCGGATCGCCCGAACTCCACACTGCAGGCAGGGCACCGGGAACCCGATCGGGGTCGGTCATGGGGACCGATTCGTCGTAGACCGACGACCGTCGATCGGGGCTGTAACCGTAATTGCCGCCCGGCACCAACAGGTTCAGCTCGTCGTCTCGTCTGGTCCCCTGCTCGACCTCGAAGATTTGATCGGTTCCGGGACGGATTGCCAGTCCTTGCACATTGCGGTGCCCGAGCGTGAAGATGCGATCCGGTGCATCGGCCGCGGCAGTGCCGTCTGCGTTGACGTGTAACACCTTGCCGCCCAGCGAGTTTCGATCCTGAGGCACACTCGGGCTCGCAGTGTCCCCGGTGCCGATGTACAGCGTGCCGTCGGGGTGAGCCAGGATGCGGCAGCCACCGTGACGCCCGCCGTCGGCGACGGGAATATCGTCGACGAGGGTTCCGGTTCGCGTCAGAGCCGTCCACTCCGGGTCCACGGTCCACGACATCACGCCGATGTTGTTACCTGCGTCGCCGCGCACACCCTGACAGGTGTAAATCGTTCGCGACACGGCAAAATCGGTGGCCAGTGCGATTCCCATGAGCCCGGTCTCACCGGCCGCGTAGAGATCGCCGAGGTCCGCGTCCAGTTCACGCTGGACTCCCGCCGAGTCGCGGATGACGAACCGGCCGGAGCGCTCCCCGGTCAGCACCGTGCCATTGGGAGCAGCCACCACGTCCCAGGGTTTGTCGAGACCGTCGAGCACGGTGGTGACCGACAGGTTCGGCAGCGGTCCGGCAGGCGCGCCCGGGGAGGGAGCAGCGTCGGAAGAAGAGCCCTGCGACGACGAGGTCGCGGACGACTCGGTCGGCTCTGCGCTATTACCCGGTTCGGAGGTGTCCGCCGAACAGGCCGCAACCAGGGCGACGCTCATGGCGATGACCACTGCGCCGGTGACCGGTTTCTTCACGAGCGCTCCTGACGATGTTCGGTGAGTCCCATTCTTCCGGTATGACCGTTTTCGAGACTTCCGAACCACCGAAGGAGCGCAGTCGTGTGTCAGGACACCAGTCGATACCCGGCTTCGGCCACGGCTGCGTCCACCGTCGCGGTATCGAGTGTCGAATCGCTGCTCACCACGACCGCACCGGAATCCACATCGACGTCGACGCCGGTGACGCCTGCGATCTCCGATACTTCTTCTCGCACCGACGTTGCGCAATGTCCGCACGTCATGCCCTCGACCGAATACGTCGTCTGCATTGTCGATCTTCCCCTCTTCCGTCAGGAACGAACCAGGCGCGCGATGGCCTCGGACGCCTCTTTCACTTTCGCGTCGGCTTCCGGCCCGCCGTGCCTCGCGGCCTCCACGACGCATCCAGCGAGGTGGGCGTCGAGCAGCTTCAGCGAGACCGATTGCAGCGCCTTGGTCACCGCGGACACCTGGGTGAGGACGTCGATGCAGTACCGATCGTCGGCGACCATCCTCGATATCCCGGCCACTTGGCCCTCGATGCGACGCAATCGCTTCAGCAGGTCGTCCTGCTCGGCGCTGTAGCTGCTCATAGCGCCAACTATACCCCTACCCGGTATGGGGTGCACGACCCGTCAGGATACGGCGGATGCCGTCGACGATCAGCAGTCCGGCCACGATTGCCGACAGACTGGCCAACGCGATCCAGGACCCCGAGTAGAACGTCCCCGAATAGGCCGGGGACACGTCGGGGACAGCGGGGAACTCACTGGTGCGCACGCCCGCGTTCCAGCACGCCACGGCTCCGATCACCGCGAGCAGTGCCAGCACCAGCTCCGCCCACCCGAGGGACTTCCTCACAGGTACTCCTGCTTCGCCGTTTCGAGAGCCGCACGCAACCCGTCGTCGTCCTTGGCCCACGCCTGCACCAGTCCCCCGCCCACCAGACGCAGCCCGATGCCGTGCCGCTTGCGCGGTACACCCGACAGTTCACCGAGCACCCGCGCGGTCTCCCACCTCTTCGGCTCGTAGTCCCCGTCGGCGTACTCGGCCGGCGGCAGTATGGCGTCGATCTCGGCAAGGTCGACGGTCTCGGTGCCCTGACGCAGTTGCCGGGTGGTGAGTTCGACGCTGACGTGCATCCTCGCGGCCCGCAGCTGGACGTACGTGAGACCGACGAGGATGAGCGAGAACAGCGCGAGGGCAAACCAGTGGATCACCGGGCCGGATGCGAGCTCCACCGCGAGCACCACGAGGCAGAACACCGGGCCCCAGGCCAGCATGCGCCACCGACCACCGGGCTCGTGGAAGAGCACGGGATCGTCGGCGGAGGTCTCACTGTTCACGGATGAACCACTCACGGGCCGACGGTCGGTAGACCAGGACCGCTGCAACCACCAGCGCGACGGTGATCACCAGCAGCACGAACGGGAACACCAGCGCGGCGAACGTCAGCAGCAGTGCGACGGCTCCGGACAGAGCCACCAGCGCCCGTCGGAACCTGCGGTCTCCGCCGCGGACCGGGCCCGACATCAGGCCGACCGCCAAGCCGACCACTCCGAAGATCACGCCGAGTCCGCGAAAGACCGTCAGGAACGAGTCGATCTGCTCGTCCGTCGCGCCGCCGGTGGTGAAGGACGCCCGGATCTGGTCGGCGGGGAGCGTGAGGGCGATCATGCAGACGACGATCAGCAGCACCGCAGAGGCGAGCCACAGCCAGTAGGCGACCGAAACCACTCGGGGCCGGGCGATCGGTGCGTCGGTGTCTGAGCTCACGCCAGACATCCTGCCACCGAGTGCGGGTCGGGCGTTCAGCCGGCCGAAATCCCCAGCGCCATGATCGCGATGGCCGCCGAGACGGCGAGCAGTAATCCGAGCAGCGCCCAGCCGGGACGACCGTTCTCGGCCGGACAGGGTTCGCGGTCGACTGCCGGTGCAGCAGCCGGCTGCGTGATGCTCGCTGCTGCAGGGGTGCTCTCTGCCATATCGGATCCGATCACTCGAGAAGATATCGAGAGTGATGCTAGTCACACGACAGGGCTGCAGCCGAGAACACGCCCGAAACTATCGTTTCTGCGAGGCGACGAAGTATTCGTTGGATTCCCGGCGGTGCATCAGATAGATCGCCCCGGCGGCCAATACACCCTGCCCGATGCCGAGCACACTCATCACGACGTTCATCGCGCCTGCGCTCGACGCAATCGAGAACAGCTCGAGAATCGTGGTGAACACGGTGAACGATCCGATGACGGTGAGCAGCATGCGCGCCCACAGTTTGCCCGCACGCATCCGCTTGACCCAGAACAGGAACAACGCCCCGAAACCGAGCACGGCGAACACCGTGACGACGAGCATCACCGTCACCATCGACTGCGTGGACTCCACCGTCATGTCGGCGGCAGCGTCCTGCGCTGCGAGATCGTCGAGCAGGGACTGCGCAAATTCCTCGCGCGCCCCGAACAGCGTCCACACCGAGAACAGCGCCGAGAGCGCACCGATCAGCGCCACGCCCCACCACAGGTGGCGGGCGGTTTCGACGTCGACGGGTGCCGGACGCGGCGTCGGTTCGAATTCCGGGGCGCTCTGCGGAAACCCGTGCTCGATCTCCCAACGCTGCCAGTCGGGCTGCGGCGGTGGGTTGCCCGGAACGTTGCTGTCGGGGTTGTTGCCGTCCGGGTTGTTGTTCGGGGGGAGATCGTTCACAGCCAGCCCGCCACTTCGGTAGCCCAATAGGTCAGTACGACGTCGGCACCGGCTCGCCGGATCCCGACGAGCGATTCCAGTACTGCGGCGTCGCGATCGATCCAGCCGTTCTGCGCGGCGGCGGTGATCATGGCATATTCCCCGGATATCTGGTACGCCGCAACCGGAACCGGTGACATCTCGGCGACGTCGCGCAGAATATCGAGATACGACATCGCGGGCTTGACCATCACCATGTCGGCTCCCTCGGCGAGGTCGAGCTCCACCTCGTGGGTTGCCTCGCGACGGTTGGCCGCGTCCTGCTGATACGTGCGGCGATCGCCCTGCAGCGAGGACCCCACTGCTTCGCGGAACGGACCGTAGAACGCCGAGGCGTACTTCGCCGAGTACGCCAGCTGACCGACCTCGACGTGGCCGGCGGCGTCGAGTCCGGCGCGGATCGCACCGACCTGCCCGTCCATCATTCCGCTCGGTCCGAGCAGGTGCGCACCGGACTCCGCCTGCGCGACGGCCATGTCGACGTAGCGCAGCAGGGTGGCGTCGTTGTCGATCGAACCGTTCTCCCCCAGGACTCCGCAGTGTCCGTGGGAGGTGAACTCGTCCAGGCAGGTGTCGGCCATGATGACCGTCGAGTCACCGAGGTCGGCTTTCAGACGGGCCAGGCCACGGTTGAGAATTCCGTCCGGATCCGTTGCGCCCGAACCGTTCTCGTCCTTGTCCTCGACCTTGGGGACACCGAACAGCATGATGCCGCCGACACCGGCCGCCACGGCCTCCTCGGCCGCAGCACTCAGCGAGTCGAGCGTGTGCTGATGCACCCCGGGCATCGAGCTGATCGCCCGCGGCTCGGAGATGCCGTCGGCCACGAACATCGGCAACACCAGATGCCGTGGCGCGAGGGAGGTTTCGGCCACGAGCCGACGCAGTGCCGGGGTACGGCGTAGGCGTCGGGGACGGTCGGTGGGGAACAAGCGAACTCCTTACGGACCGGGTGTGTCGATCGTGAGATCCGCGACCGGGTTACCGGCGGCGCGACTTCTTTCGCGGCGGGGGCAGTGCACCCTCGGCCCGCAGGCGAGCCGCGTGCTCGGCGAGAGCCTCGACCAGCGGTCCGACCTGAGCCGACTCGGGCTGCACATCCACGCGCAGACCGAATTCGACGGCCGTCTCGGCGGTCTTGGGGCCGATGCACGCAACGAGGGTGCGGGCGTGCGGCTTTCCGGCGATGCCGACCAGGTTCCGGACGGTGGAACTCGACGTGAAGCACACTGCGTCGAAGCCGCCGGTCTTGATCATCTCGCGGGTCTCGGCGGGGGGCGGTGCTGCCCGGACGGTGCGGTACGCGGTGACGTCGTCGATCTCCCAGCCCCGCTCGCGCAGACCCTCGGCGAGAGTTTCGGTGGCGATGTCGGCACGTGGCAGGAGAACTCGGTTGACCGGGTCGAAGACTTCGTCGTAGGGCGGGAAGTCCTCGAGCAGACCCAGCGAGCTCTGCTCACCCGACGGCACGAGCTCGGGGTTGATGCCGAACGAGCGCACCTTCGCTGCGGTGGCCTCGCCGACGCAGGCGATCTTGACGCCCGAGAACGCACGAGCGTCCAGCCCGAACTCCTCGAACTTCTCCCATACGGCGCGAACGGCGTTGGTGGAGGTGAACACGACCCACTGGTAGCGGCCGTCGACCAGGCCCTTGACGGAGCGTTCCATCTGGGCCGGGCTGCGCGGAGGCTCGACCGCGATGGTCGGGACCTCGATGGGGATGGCCCCGTGGGTGACGAGTCGATCGCTCATCTCCCCTGCCTGATCCTTGGTGCGCGGCACCAGCACGGTCCAGCCGTACAGTGCGCGAGACTCCCACCAGGACATCTTGTTTCGGCCCGAGACGACCTTGCCCACGGTGACGACGAGGGATCCGACGAGCTCGGAACCGGCATCGTTGAGGGTGGCGAGGGTGGCCTCGACGGTGCGCTGCTGACGGGTGGTTCCGCGGACGGTGATGGCCGCGGGCGTCTGGGGAGCGAGTCCGTGTTCGACGAGGGCACTGGCGGTTTCGGCCAGGTGGCCCGAGGTTGCGTGCAGCACCAGCGGGCCCGGAGCAGCAGCGAGTGCGGCCCAGTCGACCTCGCCGCGGACGTCGGCCTCGGTGTGACCCGAGCCGAGTGCCATTCCGGCGTAGCTGGGCACCGCAGATCCGGACGGCAGGCCGGGGAGCACCTCGAACGGCACGTGCGTGCGAGCGACGGCGCTGACCTCGGCGATCACCGAGTCGGTGGTGAGCGGATCACCGGACACCAAGCGAACCACGTCGTGGCCGTTCTTGGCTTCGGCAAGAAGCGTTTTCGCGACCTCGGCGGGTTCGCCGAGTGCCGGCCGAACCTCGACACCGTTCTCGCCCGTCTCCGGGTCACGCGCAACGTCGGCACCGACCAGGGCGGTGACGCCCTTGTCGACGTCGGGATCGGTGAATGCGAGCTCGGCCGCTCCGAGCACTTCCCGTGCCCGGACCGTGAGCAGAGCCGGGTCACCGGGCCCGGATCCCACGAACAGGATCCGTCCGTTGGTGTTCTTGCGGACTGGGCTCATCGGTTGTTCTCCAGTGCTGTCTTGTGTGGGTACTGCAGTTCTATCGGGGTTGCGGTGCCCCGTTTCGGAATCAGTCGAGCGGTGGCGATCGACTCTCTTCGCACCACCGGACGGGTCGCCGTGCGTTTGGCGCGTCCGCGGACGGGTGCCGTTATGGCCCTAGACATGAGATCCACCCTGTACCTGAGAACCTGCCTGCGCTGGTTCGGTGACTGAAACGAGTTCGCGCGCACCGAGATCGAGTAGTTCGCGGGCAAGTTCCCGGCCCAGCTCCTCGGCTCGGTCGGGTGATCCGACGATCGACGCGCGGATGGTGTCGCTGCCGTCGATGGCAGCGACGCAGCCACGCAACGAGAGTTCGTCGAAGATGCGGCCGTCCTCGTCGATGGACTCGACGACCTCTGCGATCGCCCCGACCGGCGCGGTGCAGCCGGCTTCGAGTTCGGCGAGCAGTCCGCGTTCGGCTGCCACGGCGGCGCGTGAGTGGGCGTCGTCGAGAGTGGCGATGGCCGCCGCGAGATCGGTGTCCTCGACGCGACATTCAACGGCCAGCGCGCCCTGAGCCGGTGCCGGGAGCAACTGCACCGGATCCAGGGCCTCGGTGACGACATCCAACCTGCCGATGCGGGCCAGTCCGGCGCGAGCGACGATGACGGCGTCGAGCTCACCCGACGCCACCTTCCCGATCCTGGTGTCGAGGTTGCCTCGCAACGGCAGAACGTCCAATCCCTGTCCGAGAGCACGCAATTGAGCGATGCGTCGGGGCGCGGACGTACCGACCTTCGCCTCGGCGGGCAACTCGCCGAGCACCAGTCCGTCACGGGCGACCAGGGCATCGCGCGGATCCTCGCGAGCGGGAATCGCGGCGATGGTGAATCGATCGTCGGCCGCCGTCGGCAGGTCCTTGTACGAGTGCACGGCGATGTCGCAGGTGCCGTCGGCCAGCGCCTCACGGAGCGCGGCGGTGAAGACTCCGACGCCGATCGTCTGCACGGGCGCAGCGGACAGATCGCCTGCAGTCTTGACGATCACCAGCTCGGCTTCGACTCCGGCTGCCGCGAGGGCCACCCGGACGGTGTTGGCCTGAGTGGTCGCGAGAAGGCTTCCGCGAGTACCGATCTTGACGATGTCGGTCATTCGACACGCTCCTGACCGGTGGTTCCGCCGGGGTAGGAGTCCGAGCGCGGATCGGTGCGACTGGCGGTGAAATCGTCCACCAGTTCCAGCGAGCCGATCTCCATCGGCGTGGCGACAGCGTCGACCGAGCCGGGGCTCAGCTCGAACAGTTCACGCAGCGCAGCGGCGTAGGAATCTCCGCCCGGGGTGCTGGCGAGTTGCTTGACGCGCACGGTGGGCGAATGCAGCAGCTTGTCCACGACGCGGCGCACGGTGCGGGCCACCTCGTCGCGTTGCGGCGAGTCGAGCCCGGGCAGCCGCGATTCGAGACGCAGCAGCTCGCCCTCGACCACCTCGGCAGCACGTTGACGCAGTGCCGTGACGGTGGGGGTGACCTCGGCAAGTCGTTGTCCGGCAAGGTAACCCGAGAGTTCACTCGACACGATCTCGCGAGCGGCGGACGCGTCGTTCGCCGCGGCACCGGCAGCGGGATCGCGCTGCAGGGACTCCATGTCGAAGACGGTGATGCCCGGCAGACCCGAGACCGCGGCGTCGACGTCACGCGGCAGGCCGAGGTCGCAGATCACCAACGGGCGTTCGGAACCGCGGCGAGCGAGTGCGAGGTGGGCGTCGGCGATGGAGACCACGGCCCCCACCGCTCCGGTACAGGTGAGGAGGATGTCGGCCTCGGCGACTGCGTCGGCCAGGCTTTCGAGGGCGACCGAGGTTGCGGGGATGCCGTTGGAGACGGCGTTCTCGGCCAGGTGGTCGGCTCGCTCGCGAGTGCGGTTGACGACGGTCAGTGCACCGATGCCTGCGCGGCCGAGATGTGCGACGGCGAGTCCGCCCATCGCTCCCGCTCCGAGGACCACGGCCTTGCGGCCGGCGAGGGAACCGTCGAACATGTCGGCGGCGCGGTCGAGGGCCACCGAGACCACCGAGGCTCCGGCGGCGTCGATTCCGGTTTCGCTGTGCACGCGCTTGCCGACGCGGAGGGCCTGCTGAGCCAGTTCGTGCATCACCCGGCCCGAGGCCTGCTGCCCGTCCGAGGCGGCGTAGGCCGAACGGATCTGGCCGAGGATCTGCTGCTCGCCGATGACCATCGAGTCCAGGCCGCTGGCAACGGCGAAGAGGTGCTCGACGGCCGCCTCGCTGTAGCGGACGTACGCGTGCCTGGTCAGGTCCGCGATCTCCAGCCCGGAATGTTCACCGAGAACCTCGCCGACGGCGGTCAGCGCGCCGTGGAAGGCGTCGACGACGGCGTAGATCTCGACGCGATTGCACGTGGACACCACCATGACCTCGGAAATGCTTCCGCTGGCCATCAGCTTGTCGGTCAGTTTCGGGCGATCGGTGTCCGTGATGGCGACACGCTCGAGGACTGCGACGGGAGCGCTACGGTGCGATATCCCGACGAGAAGGACACTCACGGTGCAATCACCGATCCGTTTCTTGTCGAACTGTTGACTGGGTTTGGGTTACCGGCGATACGCGGGCCGTGACTGCGGCCGAGGCGTGCCGTGGACGTGAGCGGTGACGACGTCAGTGGGGGCGGCGAGACCGGCCGGGGCGCGACGACGATGGCCGGATCGGTGATACCCGCAGGCCCGGAGACGTTGCGCGAGCTGTTGAAGGAGAGCACCTGCATCTCCACGGCCAGGTCGACGCGCCGCACCTCGACGTGGTCCGGGACGTCGAGAACCATCGGCGAGAAACTCAGGATGCATTCGACGCCACCGTCGACGAGCTGCTCGGCGACGCCGTGCACGGCCTCGTCCGGGGTGGCGATGACGCCGATGGTGGCTTCGAGTTCGCGGCAGGCGACGACGAGTTCGTCGACGTGCCGGACGGTGAGGCCGTCGATCTCGGTGCCCACGCGCGCCGGGTCACTGTCGAACAGGCCGACCATCGTGAAGCCGCGTCGGGCGAATCCGCCGTAACCGGCCAGGGCCTGCCCCAGGTTGCCGACTCCCGCCAGGACGACGCGGTGGCCGCGATCGAGTCCGAGTGCGCTGTCGATCTTCGCGCGCAAGCGGGCGACGTCGTAGCCGACTCCGCGAACGCCGTTGGGGCCGAGGAAGGAGAGGTCCTTGCGCAGCTTGGCCGATCCGACTCCTGCTGCGGTGGCCAGTTCTTCGCTGGAGACGATCAGAACGCCCTCGTCCGCGAGGATCGAGAGGACCCGCAGGTATGTCGCCAGACGGGTGACCGTAGCCTGAGGGATGACCCGCTCTACGCCGCTGGGCGACGGGCGCTCTTCGGTCACGTCTGGGGCTCCTCGTCCGAACGGCAACGACGGCCGATCTTCACGCTGATCCTGCGTTCGTGTCTTGTTCACGGACGCTGTTCACACCACGGTAACCGCTTGTGAACGAATGAACAAAGTTGCGCACACCGGCCTTCACCTGCACACGCGAGAGCAATCACACGTTCTTAGGGTGCCCTGCCCGGGTGAGATCGGCCCGCAATCGCGGCACGTCTACCTCCCAGTAACTGTGTTCGATGCCGTCGAGGAGCACCACGGGCACTCGATCGCCGTACTCCGCACGCAGGTCAGGCGATTCCGCTGCCGCCTCGTCGACGTCGACGACCGTCACGGCCACGCCGAATTCGCGGCACACCTCGCTCAATACCTCGAAGGCGTGGGTGCAGGAATGGCAGCCTGCGCGCGTGAGAAGAGCCACGCCGGTGGGGGTCGTCTGCATGCGTCCACTGTGACACGACTGCAACGGAGACGAAGGTCACAGTCCCCGGTCCGGTCGGGGGGCGTCGAGTGCTGCCCTTCGCCTGCCTTCCGAGCAACCCCGACTAGGCTTGCGGCGAGCGACTCGACTGGGAGGAGGACGGACGTGAGTGACGGGGGAACAGACCTGCCGATCGAGAACACGCCCGATATCGACACGGTCGATACGAACGATCCGAGCGGAGACAAGCAGTTCAAGCGCCGTATCCGCAGAATCCGCAATCCGTTCGGTCCGACGGACGCCGAGGTACGCGCCAACGTTGCAGGTCAGGCCAGTGCCGATGCCGCTCTGGCGTTGCAGATCGAGTCCGAGGGTGCCGTTCCGCGAGATCTGACTGCTGCGGCTTTCTTCGACGTGGACAACACGATGGTGCAGGGCGCGTCGATCATTCACTTCGCTCGCGGGTTGGCCGCCCGCAAATACTTCACCAGCGGTGATCTGGCTCAATTCGCTTGGCAGCAGGTCAAATTCAGGGTCAGCGGGAAAGAGAACAGCGAGGACGTGGCGAGCGGACGAGAGAAGGCGCTCTCGTTCATCACCGGCCGTCCCACCTCGGAGCTGTCCAGTCTCGGCGAGGAGATCTACGACGAGGTGATCGCGGACAAGATCTGGGCCGGTACCCGAGCTCTCGCCCAGATGCACCTGGACGCCGGTCAGCAGGTCTGGCTGGTGACGGCCACTCCCCTCGAGCTGGCTCAGATCATCGCCAAACGCCTCGGCTTGACCGGGGCGCTCGGAACGGTCGCCGAGAGCAAGGACGGGGTGTTCACCGGTCGTCTCGTCGGCGACATCCTGCACGGCATCGGCAAAGCCCACGCGGTGCGCTCACTCGCGGTGCGGGAGGGTCTCAATCTCAAGCGCTGCACCGCGTACTCGGACAGCCACAACGATGTCCCGATGCTGTCGCTCGTCGGCACTGCCGTAGCGATCAATCCCGATACCGATCTGCGTGAGCTGGCCAAGAATCGCGGTTGGGAGATCCGCGACTACCGCACCGGACGTAAGGCCGCCAAGATCGGTGTCCCGACTGCGTTGGCCTTGGGCGCGGTGGGCGGCGGGCTGGCCGCCGTGATCGGCCGCCGCAAGGGGTGATCCCCTTGGCGGTCGCAGGTCACAACGTCAGTTGCATCAGCGTCAGGTCCAGCCACCGACCGAATTTGACGCCCACCTGCGGCATCTGTCCGACCGTGACGAACCCGAACTTCTCGTGCAGTGCGATGGACGTGGTGTTCTCGGATTCGATGAACCCCACCAGTACGTGCACGTCGCCGGCCTCGGCGCGCGCGATCAATTCACTCAGCAGGGCGCTGGCCAGGCCGCGCCGGTAGAAATCTCGGTGGATGTACACCGAGTGCTCCACCGAGTGCCGGTACCCGCTCTTGACCCGCCACTGCCCGTACGACGCGTATCCGGCCACCTGTCCGTCGACCTCGGCCGTCAGGACGGGGTATCCCGCGGCGATGCGACCCTCGAACCACGCTGTGCGGTCGGCGAGGTCGACCTGTTCTTCGTCCCAGATGGCCGTGGTGTTGGCGACCGCATCGTTGTGGATGTCGAGAATCTCGGGCAGGTCGTCGACGGTGGTATCGCGAATGAGCACGGCCACACAATAACCCGGCGTGCCGGCTATCCCAGAAAGACGTTGCGTCTCTTGGCAAGCAGTCGGTAGAGCGTGTGCTGAATGGTTTCGCGGACGTGGTCGGTCAACTCGAACAGCACCATCGGATCCTCGAACGCGGTGGAGTCGTACGAGTCGGTGTGGATCGGCTTGCCGAACTCGATGTACCACTTGGACGGCAACGGGATCAGCCCCAACGGACCGAGGTGCGGAAAGAACGGCGTGACCGGAAAGTACGGCATCCCCATCAGTCGTGCCAGCGGAGCGATGTCGCCGATCTTGGGGTAGATCTCCTCCGACCCGACGATGGAGCACGGGATGATCGGTGCGCCCGTTCGCAGCGCAGCCGAGACGAAACCGCCGCGACCGAAGCGCTGCAACTTGTACCGCTCGCTGAACGGCTTGCCGATCCCCTTGAATCCCTCGGGGAACACCGCGGCCACCTCGCCGGTGCGCAGCAGTCGCTCGGCATCGGGATTGCACGCCAGGGTGTGCCCGGCCTTGCGCGCGATCGTCCCGACTCCTGGCATCTCGAATGCCATGTCGGCGGCCAACATTCGCAGTGGGCGGTGGGCCGGGTGATGATCGCGCACGGCAACCGAGGCCATCAGCGCATCGACCGGCACGACGCCGGCGTGGTTGGCGACGACGAGCGCGCCGCCGTCGGACGGGATGTTCTCGATTCCCTTGACCTCGACGCGGAACCACTTGTCGAACAGCGGTCGCAGCAACGGCAGCCAGACGGCGTCGGCGAAGTGCGGGTCGTAGCCGAACTCGTCGACGCTGTAGTCACCGGCAACACGCCTGCGCACGAACTCCGCGACCGAGGAGATCTGGTCGACGATCGTGGTCTTGGTGTCGTCGATCATCGACAGCAACGGTGCTGCTGTCGCTGCCGTTACGGCCGCCGCGTCGACCGGGGCCGGGTCGAGCAACGGCGTCGGCTCCCGAGGTTCTGCGTACGCGGAGGGGTGCCGTTCACGCGAGCCCTGTGCTGCTCGGGCCGCGCGACCGGTGGTGCCACCGTGCAGTGGAATCACTTTGGCCACGTCCCTCACCCGTCCCCTCCCGAACCAGGCACTGTTTCCCGACTACGCAGCGACGCCAGTGCGCGCGCCGTCGACGCGCCGGTTTCGACGGCCGCGACCATACGTTCCTCCACGCTGTCGACCCACTCGGTTCTGAGGACCGGGCGCAGCGCGGCACCTTTGACGAAATCGTCGAACGCCTGAACCGTGGTCCACCGCGGCTCGAAGCCGAGGACGGACCGCATACGGGTGGTGTCGAGTCCGCAGCCGAAGTGGAAGTAGTCGAGTTGCTCGGTGGTGAACTCGCGCATCATGCCGCCCATGAGGGCGCGGCCGACACTCTTGAACAGTGGGAACGGCACCGGCACCTGAACTCGGCCGGCACGACGAATTGCCTGGGAGAGCATGATCGTGCCGTCGGCTCCGATGTTGAACGTGCCCGCCGACCCGCCGATGGTCGCGCGTTCGAGCGCGGCGAGGGCGTCTTCCTCGTGCAGCAACTGCATGCGCGCGTCGCGGCCGACGATGCTCGGGATCAGGGGCGAGGTCATGTACCGCGAGATGGTGCCGTTCAATCGTGGGCCGATCAGCGGAGCCATCCGCAGAATCGACACCGCGATGTCCGGTCGTCGACGGCCGAGTCCGCGGATGTATCCCTCGATGTCGATGGTGTCCCGTGCGTAGGCACCGCTCGGTGGGCGTCGAGCACTCATCTCCTCGGTGAATTTCACCGGGTCCTTGGCGCTGCAGCCGTACACCGAGGACGACGAACGCAGAACCACTTTCTCGACGGTAGGCGACTTCTGGCAGACGGCGAACAGCTGCATCGCGCCGATGACGTTGAGATCCTTCATCGTGGCCCGACCACCGGACTTCGGGGGCTTGGCCACGGTGGCGGCGTGTACGACGGTGTCGACCCCCGCATTGCGGATCACTTTGCCGATCAGCGGATTACGGATGTCGGCGCGGACGAATTCTGCGCGACCCATGCGACGCAGCAGGTCCTTGCTCGGAGACTTCGCATCGACGGCGATGACCCGTTCGATCTGCGGGTTCTGGGCGAGCCTGGTGACGAGGTAACCGCCGAGAAATCGACTCGCTCCGGTCACCAGAACCACTCGGGGCGCGGCCATGCCACGATCGCTCGGACTCATTGCGCACCCCCAACATCGGTTCCGCCGCAAAGCCTACTGGATCGGCAGGAGTTCGCGCGGGCGAGAAGCAAAGCCGTCTTCGAACGGAAGAAGCCCGCCACCGAGGGGTGACGGGCTTCGCCGTGAAGCAGATGACGGCAGGCTTATTTGCCGAGTTTCCTGCGCTGCACGCGGGTACGACGAAGCAACTTGCGGTGCTTCTTCTTCGACATGCGCTTGCGACGCTTCTTGATCACTGAACCCATGCGGGTGTCCTCACGTTCTTCTCTAGCGTTTTCGCGCACGCCGTTTGCGTACGCCTACCTGACAACCAAGCCCTGGGGCTTCGGTCACCGAGCTGGCGCTGGGGCCACGTACTCGCCCACGGCTACACACCGGCTGGCTGGCACGACGATCGCCAATCCTACCGGTGTGAACCGGTAGTTACGAAACCGGCCCCGCGTGCACTACTAGCCTGCGTCGAAGTACGAGGTCTCGAGATAATCGTGCACCGCCTTGGCGTGCACACGAAAAGATCGACCCACCCGTACAGCGGGCAATTCTCCGCCGTGCACCAGTCGGTACACGGTCATTTTCGAAACCCTCATCAGCGTCGCCACTTCGGCGACCGTGAGGAACTGCGTTCCGGCCAGAGCCGGTTGACCGTCCGGGGACGAACCCTTGGACGGCTTGTTTATAGACGCCATCAATCCACATACCTCCGGCACGTCTCATGCGGCAGGCTTCCCCTCCTGCCGAACAGACACGCACGTGCTGCCCCCGAGCCTATAGGGACAGATGGGGTTACTGCGACAGGTGTGGGGAAAAGATTTTTTATTCTGCTGTGATGCCCATCTCAACGGATCGGGTGTTGGCGGCACCGAGCGCATCGAAAAACGCTGCTCGGAGGCCGTTTCGTTCCAATTCACGCACGGCAGCAGCGGTCGTTCCGCCCGGAGAGGTCACTGCGTATCGGAGCTCGCTCGCGGTCTCGTCGGAGCGATCGAGCATTGCTCCCGAGCCCACCATCGTCTGCACCACGAGCGCCGACGCCACCTCGCGGCTCAATCCAAGGCCCACTCCCGCGTCGATCATGGCCTCTGCCACCAGGAAGAAATAAGCAGGACCCGACCCGGACACGGCTGTCACGGCGTCGAGCTGGTTCTCCTTGACCACCACCACCTTGCCGACGGCCGAGAGGATCGAGCGGACGAGCTCGAGATGCTCCGCGCGGGCGTACTTGCCCGGAGCCAACACGCTGACACCCTCCCCCACGAGCATCGGAGTGTTGGGCATGACCCGAACGACAGGGAAGCCGGCGGGGAGCTTGGGCTCGAACTTGTTGGTGGGGACGCCTGCGGCCAGTGAGACGATGAGTTGTTCGCGGTCGCCGTCGAGTTCGATCTTGGTGATCTCGGTCAGTGCCCCTTCGACGTCGGCCGGCTTGACCGCCAGCACGATCACGTCGGCTCCCTCGGACGCATCGCCGACGGTCGTGGTGAGGACGCCGAACTCCTTCGCGATCTCCTTGGCGCGGTTCTCCGACTTCTCGGCCACCACCAGATCGCGTACCGCGTGCCCGGACTCGAGGAGTCCCGCAATCAACGCCTCGCCGATCCGTCCGCCGCCGATCACTGCAATTCTTGTCATGCGGCCAAGCCTGCCATGTCAGTTCGAGCGCGGCACCATCGCCAACTGTCTGCTCTGCACCACCACGGCACCCGTCGAATCCACCACCACGTGGTCCTCCTCGAACCAGGTGTTGCCGATGACGGTGCTGGTCGCAGCCACCCGCAGCCACCCCGGTGCCGGACGGCGGCGCAGGTAGGTCGTCAACTGCACGGTCGGAGCCCAACCGAACATCCCACGGTTCATCGTCACCGGGGCCGAGATGTCGCCGGTCATCAGTGCGAACAGCACTGCGGTGTCGACGTCGGCCTCGTCCCCGGCGAAGGGACGCACCCACAGCCGGATCTCCGCCTCACCCTGCTGACCGGTCAGGAACGACGCCGACGTGGCGTCGATTCGCATCTCGCAGCCCTTGGCGACGTGCACGATCGACGCCATCGGATGATCGCCTGCCACCGCGAGCGTGTCGGCGGGAGGCTCGACGGCCATCTGCGCCAGCGACGTCGGCGTCTCGTGGTGCGGATTCTCGGAATCCGGTCGACCCAGGGTGACCACCGCTCGCACGGCAACGCGTCCGGCCTGGGTGAGCTCGACGTCGACGTGCGAGACCTGGCGACCCCGTTTGCGCACGATCGTCGTCAGCGCGACCTCGCCGGGATCGGGAGCGGCCAGGTAGCTGACGCTCACCGCGAGCGGCTGGATCTCGGCCTGCTCCGGGTCGGTCGAGACGATGTGCCTGCGCGCTGCCGCCGCGCAGACGGCGAGCATGGCACCGCCGTGCACTTTCGGACCGATGGTCCAGGTGGAGTCGATCGCGCCCGCGAACGACGCGGTGTCGGCGGCGACCTCGAGCGCGGTCAGGGTGGTAGCGGCTGTGAAGGGGCTGGCAGAACTCATTCCCGACAACTTACCGTCGGCCTCAGGACAGGTGTGCGCGGGCGAACTCCAGTGCCTGCCCGAGCATCGACGACCGCTCGGGGACCGTTCGCGCATTCTGCGTGTTGATCTCGATCACCGCCTGCCCCTCGAAGCCGCGGCGGACCAGTTCGGTGCACACCTCCACGCACGGCTGGCTGCCGTGGCCGGGGATCAGGTGCTCGTCGACCGATGCGCCCCTGCCGTCGGCCAGATGCAGGTGCGCGAGGCCCTCACCCATCCGGTCGAGCATGTCGAGCGCGTCGGAGCCCGCGGTGGCCGTATGGGAGAGGTCGAGCGTGTAATGACCGTGGCCGACGTCTGTCGGGTCGTAGGACGGTGAGAACGCCGACAGTGCCGCTCCGGGGCCTCCGCGTCGTTCGAGGCGCTGCGCGGATTTCTCCTTGCGTCCGAAGAAGCGGTCGGCCCGCATCGGGAACATGTTCTCGACGGCGACCACCACGTGCGAGTTCGATTCGAGTTCGGCGACCTGATCGGAGAAGCCGTCGCTGTACTTGCGTTGCCAGCGGAACGGCGGATGCACCACGACCGTCGCCGAGTCCAGTTTCTCGGCCGCCTCGACCGAGCGGGCCAATTTGGCGATCGGATCGGATCCCCACACCCGCTGCGAGATCAGCAGGCACGGCGCGTGAATCGCCTGCACCGGCATGGAGTACTCCCGCGACAGAGCAGCCACTGCGTCGACGTCCTGGCTGACCGACTCGGCCCACACCATCAGTTCGACGCCGTCGTAGCCGAGATCGGCGGCGTAGCGAAACGCCGCCTCGGTGTTCTGCGGGTACACCGAGGCGGTGGACAGCCCGATCGGTATTCGCTTGGTGGCCATCGTCGGTCGAGCTCAGCCGGTACTGAGCTGGAAGGCGAGCGGACCAAGAGTGACGAACACACCCACGGCGATCGCGATGACGATGGATATCAGATCGTCGGTGCGCCGCAGAATTCTCACCACGGCGACGAGTCCGACGATGACCAGTACCGCGAGCACCAGTGCGACCCACGGCAACACGTCCCACAGTTGCTCGAAACCCTTGAACAGCAATGCGCCGACGACGATGGACACCACGGCCTGGCCGATGAGCGCCAGCCACTGGCGGACGGCACCGCCCTTGCTCTTGACGGCCGACGCGCGGCGTCCGGAGCGAGTTGCTGCACCCGTGTCGTTCGCCTCGGCGTCGGTTTCGGTCTTGTCGCCGGTCTTCGGCTTGTCGCCGGTCTCGGGCTTGTCGCCGGTCTTCGGCTTGACGAGGTCGACGGTTTCGGTGGCGGCGGGGGGCGTGCTGCCGGCCTCCTCGTCGGTCGAGTTCGCTCGGTCGTCGTCGCGCTTGATGCGCGGAGCCACCGCCGTCTTGGCCAGATCGTCGACGTCGATCACTGCGGCTCGCGGGGCGACGTCCGTGTTCGGCTCGGCCACCTCGACCTGTCGCGGCGGCGCGAATCCTGCAGGCGTGCGGGCCCGGCCCTGCTCGGCCGACTTCGAGCCGTACGGCAACCGTTCCGGCGTGGTGGGCGCAGCCGGCCGCAATCCGCGTTCGGTGTCGTCGTGCGAGCGGTTCAGCAGGTCCCCGGCAACCGTGGTGGAGCCGGACAGCAATTCGGGCTCGGGCTGCTGCTTCTCGCGCCTGCCTGCGGGTTGGAACGGAGTCGGGCGTGCACCCTGCGGCCGGGCCGGTTGAGGGCGGGAGGAGACAGCCGCGGATGCATCGTCGCTGTTCCGGGGCTCTGCCGGTGCGACGTCGGGTGTCTCGGGCTCGGAGGCGTCGACCGCAGGCGTCTCGACCACCGGGGCGCTGCGGTTACCGGGCTCGTCGCGCACGACGGGTATCTCACCGGTCAGTTCGGCGACGGAGATCCCGCCGGTGACGCCACGGCGACGGCGTCCGCCTGCGCTCAGGTTCGTCTTCTGGCCGTTTCGGGCCAGCAACTCGGCAACCGAGATCTGTCCGGTGTCTTCCGGGTTGGCGTCGCTCATATCGAACTCCCCACCACATCGCCGTCGATTACGGTGTCCAGCTTCCTCACGATCAAACCTTCCCTCAGCGCCCACGGACGGATCTCGAGCGACTGCACCGTCGATGCCCGCATGTTCGCCTCCGCTACCGGAGCCACGGCCACCGGTCGTGGTGACCTGTCAGCCCTGACGCCTTCCAATTCTGCACGGTCGACTGCCGTCATCCGCGATCCGAAGGCCATGAGTTGCCTCGAGCCGCTCGCGGTCTGTGCCCGCGTCGCCCTCGGACCGGCCCCGGAAGGCGCTGCACCGGTCGAGCGAGCCAACGAACGACACCCCGTCGAGGTTCCCACGCCACGGTGGGCATCCTCCACGAGCACCCCTAATCGCACAGACCCACGGTACTGGGTCTACCGTCGTCCTTTGTGACATCAGGTCGTGAGCAGCAGTCGTTCGCTGCAGAGGTCGAGATGGATTTTCCCCGAGAATGGGTCGAGTTTCCGGACCCCGACAATCCGGAACACCTCATCGCCGCGGATCTGACGTGGTTGCTGTCCAACTGGACCTGCGTGTTCGGCACTCCGGCGTGTCAGGGAACCGTCGAAGGTCGGCCGGACGACGGCTGCTGTTCGCACGGTGCATTCCTGTCCGACGAGGACGACAAACGCAAGCTCGACGAGTCGGTGAAGTTGCTCACCCCACAGGACTGGCAGCTCATGGACAAGGGTCTGGGCAAGAAGGGATACGTCGAATACGACGATCTCGACGACGAGCAGTCCCTCCGTACGCGGCGCTACAAGGGTGCGTGCATCTTCCAGAACCGACCCGGGTTCGAGGGTGGCATCGGGTGCGCCTTGCACTCGATGGCACTGCGCAAGGGCATCGAACCGCTCGAGGTCAAGCCCGACGTGTGCTGGCAGCTGCCGATCCGACGCACCCAGGATTGGGTGACGCGGCCCGACGGCTCCGAGATCCTCAAGACCACCATCGGCGAATACGACCGACGCGGCTGGGGCGAGGGTGGACTCGATCTGCACTGGTACTGCTCGGGCTCGCCAGACGCGCACGTCGGTGCCAAGCAGGTGTTCGAGTCCTACAAGCCCGAATTGACCGAACTGCTCGGCAAAGCCGCCTACGACGAATTGGCGTCGCTGTGCAAGCGTCGCCGCGGCCTCGGTCTGATCGCCGTACATCCCGCCACTCGTGAAGCTCAGCGCCGATAGAGCGGCTGCGCCGCACGTGCACGGAAATTCGTAGCCCACTACGAATTTCCGCGCACGATAACCCTGGAGTCAGGGAACGATGACCGCGCGGCCCTTGATTTCTCCGGCGTGCAACTTGTCGTATGCCTCGGTGGCCTCGTCGAGGCTGTGCCGCTCGACGTGGATCTCGATGGCACCCCGCTTCGCGAGTTCGACCACCTCGATCAACTCGGCACGCGAACCCCAGTTGATCGCACGGCCTGTCACATCGAGCGGCACCGTGCGCTGGCCGATCTGGACTGCGCCGCTGGCAACCCCCACCACCACAACGTGGCCTGCGGTGGCCACCATGGCCGCGGCGAGGTCTGCGGTGGGCTGAATACCGACGAAATCGAACACGACGTCTGCGCCGAGTCCACGAGTCAGACCTTTGACCGAATCGGCTGCACCGGGCTCGGACCGGTAGACGTGGTCCGCACCGACTTCGGTGGCGAATTCGAGTTGCCTGTCGCCGAGATCGAGGGCAACGACGGTCGATTGGGTCAGTGCCTTGAGCAACTGGATCGCCACGTGGCCCAGTCCGCCTGCACCGATGACGACGGCAGTCGTGCCCGGCGTGAGTTTGTCCAGTGCCGACTTGACTGCCCGGTACGGCGTCAAGCCTGCATCGGTCAGCGAGACACTGGTGACGGGATCGAGGTCGCCGAGCGGGACCAGATGGCGGGCGTCGTCGACGATCATGTATTCGGCCATGCCACCGTCGCTGAAGATGCCGGGCGCGCGCATCCCCTTCTCGCAGTTCATCTCGTCACCCTTGGCGCAGTGGTAGCAGCGGCCACAGCCCCACGGTCCGTACACGAGGACCGACTCGCCGATCTCGACGTCGGTCACGCCCGCACCGATGGCTTCGACGACGCCCGCCACCTCGTGGCCCAACGTCAGCGGAACCGGCTTGAAGAAGTACTCCTCCTCGGAGACGCCCATGATGAACTCGTCCGAGTGACAGGCTCCTGCGGCCGTCACGCGCAGCAGGATTTCCGATGCTGCGGGCGTCGGCTTCTCGATCTCGACCAGTTCCGGGCGTGAGCCGATGGTTCGATACTGCAAGGCCTTCATGCAATCACTTCCCTTGTCACAAGATTCGTCGTTAGTACTTGAATCTTAAACTTCGGGGGAAGTCGACCAGATCGCTACCCTTCGAGCTTGTAACCGAGTCCGCGCACGGTGACGAGGTGCTCCGGCTTGGCCGGGTCCGCCTCGATCTTCGAGCGCAGTCGCTTGACGTGCACGTCGAGTGTCTTCGTATCGCCCACGTAGTCGGCTCCCCACACGCGGTCGATCAGCTGTCCGCGGGTGAGCACTCGGCCGGAGTTGCGCAACAGGTATTCGAGCAGGTCGAACTCCTTGAGCGGCAACGTGATCTGGTCCGACCCGACCATCACCACGTGACGTTCGACGTCCATTCGCACCGGGCCCGCTTCGAGCACCCCGGTGTCGACTCCACCGTCGACCTCGGCATCGGAGCCGCGGCGCAGAACCGCGCGGATGCGGGCGATGAGTTCGCGTGCCGAGTACGGCTTGGTGACGTAGTCGTCGGCACCGAGTTCGAGGCCGACGACCTTGTCGATCTCACTGTCGCGCGCGGTCACCATGATGACGGGAACGCCTGAGCGTGAACGCAATTGCTTGCACACGTCGGTTCCGCTCATGCCGGGGAGCATGAGGTCGAGCAACACGATGTCGGCTCCTGCACGATCGAATTCCGCGAGTGCCGAGGGTCCGTCTCCGACGACGGTGGCCTCGAAACCTTCCTTGCGAAGCAGGAAGGCCAGCGGATCGGCCAACGACTCTTCGTCTTCCACGATCAGAACGTTGGTCACTGATTCTCTCTTTCTGTAACCGAGGCGTCGTCTTCTTCTTCGAAGTACGCAGGGATCTGGAGGGTGAAGGTGGATCCGGTGCCCAGCTTGCTCCACAGCGAAATGCTGCCGTTGTGGTTGGCTGCGACGTGTTTGGCGATGGCCAGGCCAAGGCCTGTGCCGCCGGTTGCCCGCGACCGAGCTTTGTCGACGCGGAAGAATCTTTCGAAGACGCGTTCCTGGTCTCCCTTGGCAATGCCGATGCCGCGATCGGTGACGGCGAACGCCACATTGTCTCCGCGTAGGGCTCGGCTCACCGACACGGGCGCACCGTCCGAGGAGTAGGCGATGGCGTTCTGGATGAGGTTGGCCAGGGCCGTCACCAGCAGCGCCTGATCGCCGAGAACTTCGAGACCGCTCGGGTGGTCGGTGGTGACGGAGATTCCGGCGTTCTCGGCGGCGAGCTTCGACCGGTCCATCGCTTCGTTGACGACCGTGTCGACGTCGACGACCTCGAGATCGGGCAGCTTCTCGGCCCCTTGCAATCGCGAGAGTGCGATCAGTTCGGTGACCATGTTGCCGAGGCGTTTGGACTCGGCAACGACCTTGCCGCCGAAGTGCCGGACGGAATCGGGATCGTCGGCCGATTCGAGAAGCGCCTCGGCCAGCAGACTCATCGCGCCGACGGGCGTCTTGAGCTCGTGGCTGACGTTGGCCACGAAGTCCCGACGCGTCGCCTCCATCCGGACCTGCTCGGAGTCGTCGTCGGCGAACAGCACCACGAAGCGCTTGTCTTCTTTGCTCAGCAGACGCGCGACTCCGCGGACGGCGATCTTGTCGCGGCCGGTTCTCGGATTCTTCGAGCTGAGGTCGACTTCGACGGGGTTGCCGTCGGCGAGGACTTTGAGCGCGGCATCCCAGGCCCGGTCGTCGATCAGACGGTTACGCACCAGGCCCAACTCCTCGGCGCGTGGGTTGAACAGCACCACGTCGTGAAACTGGTCGACAACGGCGATACCGCTCTCCGACGCGAGGACGATCAGGTCCAGTACCTGCGACATCGTCAGACCGGACGTGGCGCGACGACGCTCCGAGTGTCGAGTATTGAGGTAGGGAATCAGAACACCGCCGACGAGGTATCCCACGAAGGCCGCGGCGATAGCCAGCAGTACGGCCGATGCAACACTCACACCGGAATCGTACGTTCGATGGACAGCTCACATACGCAGGGTGCAGGCATTTCCCTGGTCGTCATAGTCCTCGTCGGCAGTGTTCTTCGATCGTTCACCTGCAGTTACGACAAAAGGTCGGTTTGTCGGAGGTGAAGCTACTTACCGCCCTGGTTTGCCACGGCGGCTGCACCTGCAGCCGCGGCTTCCGGGTCGAGATACGTCCCGCCGGGGTTGGTGGGCTTCAACTTGCCGCCCGATTCGGTGAGGTCGTACTGCAGCGGGATTCCGGTGGGGATGTTCAGTTCGGCGATATCGGCGTCGGAGATCTCGTCGAGGTACTTCACCAGCGCGCGAAGCGAGTTGCCGTGCGCAGCGACGAGGACGTTCTTGCCTGCCTTCAGATCGGCGACGATCGTCTCCTCGAAGTACGGGATGAGCCGCTCGACGACGTCTGCGAGGCACTCGGTCAGCGGAACGCTGTCCAGATCGGCGTAGCGGGGATCGGCATCCTGACTGAACTCGCTGCCGACCTCGATGGCGGGCGGCGGGGTGTCGTAGCTACGACGCCACAGCATGAACTGCTCGTTGCCGTACTTGTCCTTGGTCTCGGCCTTGTTCAGACCTTGGAGCGCGCCGTAGTGCCGTTCGTTCAGACGCCAGTCGCGGACCACCGGGATCCAGTGCCGGTCGGCCGCGTCGAGTGCGAGGTTGGCGGTGCTGATCGCGCGGCGCAGCAGCGAGGTGTAGAGCAGGTCGGGCAGGACGCCCGCCTCGGCCAGAAGCTGGCCGGCACGCTTGCCCTCGGCCTCACCCTTCTCGGTCAGTCGCACGTCCACCCAACCTGTGAACTGATTGGAGGCGTTCCATTCGCTCTCGCCGTGGCGAAGCAGGATCAATGTTCCGATACTCATGTGGCCAGTTTCTCATGCTCGTCGCTGGTTGGCCCGCGTGCGACGAGGACGCCGACCATGATGATCATGACGACTGCCGTGAGGGTGATCGGGATGGGGATGATCGGGTCGAACAACACGAGCACAGCACCGACCGGAACTGCGATGTTGACGACGCGGTCCGCGTGGGCGCGGATGGCGATCAGCCAGACACCGAGCACGAACACCGCGATCGGGATCGTGACGGTGAACGACGCGGCTACGTCGCCGAGCGCGCTGTGCTCGGTCAGCACGTCGATCTCGACCTCGATGCCGGCCGAGAACGCACCCGCTGCCGCGAAGATGAAGTAGTGCGCGTAACCGTAGACCACCGAGTTGCCGAACATTCCGATCGCCCGGTGATGCGGGGGCCAGAAGTAGATCCACCACAGGCTCGCGGTGACGATCACGGTGAGGATCGAGATCGAGATCAACGGTGCCAGTGCAGTTTTGTCGTGCAGCGCTTCGATGATGGCGTTGGCCGAGGCCAGCAAACTCTCTCCGAGCAGGATCAGGGTGAACAGTCCGTAGCGCTCGGTGATGTGGTGCGGATGCCAGGGGGTGGTTCCCTTGCGCTCGGCGATCAGGGGCACCGACATCTCGACTGCGGCCAGGGCGAGGAACACCACGACGGCAGTGGTGCCGTCGAGCAACAGCACCCAGAGAATCCACAGAACCTGCACTCCCGCAATGCCTGTCGCGTAGGTCAGCGCAGTCTTGCGAAGTTCGTCGTGTCTCGACGCCCTCAGCCATTGGGTCACCATGGCGATGCGCATCACGATGTAACCGATCACGACGATGGTGAAGTTCTTGTCGTTGAACGCCGAGTCGACTCCAGCGGCCAGGACCAGAACTCCGGCCATCTGTACGACGGTCAGCGTGCGATAGAGCCAGTCGTCGGTGTCGAAGGAGGTGGCGAACCACGTGAAGTTCATCCACGCCCACCAGATCGCGAAGAACACCAGTAGGTAGCTGATGATGCCGTCGCGCACGTGATTCTCGGTGAGGGCGTGATGGAGTTGCACCGCGGCGATGCTGACGGCGACCACGAACACCAGGTCGAAGAACAACTCGAGCGGGCTCGCGGAGCGATGCGGTTCCTTCGGGTCGCGCGGTCGCATCCGAACCAGCCGTGCCGTGGAGAGATTCACGAAGGCAGAGTAAGGCATCCGATTCGCGAATGTTGTCTCGATTGTGTTGCAGGAGTTGGCACTACGGACATTTCAGACACTGTTCGACGCTTCGTCGCGTTGATCTACGGGACCTCACACCCTTTGTGCCGACCGAGCGCCTGGGTTCACGTCATAGCGGGGGTGTGAGGTGTGCAGAAAAGGTGTGAGGTTGCGGACTCACTCCCCCAGGCCGGCCCCGATACCGCCGATACGAGCGCCCACACTCCGATCGAGCTCTTCGGTGTCGACGAAATAACGCTTGAACACCGACCGCATCAGTTCGATGACCTCGATGTGCTGCCTGATCGCGACAGCCGCCGACCGCTCTTCCCCATCGGCGACTCGCTTGAACTTGCGCCCCAGCTGTCGAGCTGAAGGAAGCGTGCCGAATGCCTCGAGATCGACGAGAAACTCGGTCTTTTGCACCATGCCCTCCAGATGGGCGATGTACGTGACGCATGCAGCGTCACACTGCGCCGCAACATCTTCCGGTATCTCCAGAATTCCGGCTCCGGCCTGATCCGACATATGTCGCCAGTACTGCATCGAGTCGAACAGATCCCCAGAGTTTTGTCCCACAGTCATCCCCTCCAGTTCAGCTCGAAATAGGTGGGAGCGATGCGCGCGTGGTGCGCGCAATATTCTCGATTTCCACACACGGATCTATTGCTGGCTCGCTCGCCGCGCGAGTGTCGAGGACGAAATACACCAGACCCTTCTCCACCTCGAATGCCATGCCACAACTTCGTCCGGACGGACGGTCGGCGCGCAAGAACTGGTAACCGCCGAGGTCGTCGACCTTCGAGAACTGGCCGAATCGATCATTTCGTCGCAGATCGTCCAGTGAGTGGAAGCCCGAGAACATGCCCAGGAAGTACCACGACCCAGGCTCGGGGTCCGTCCAGATGCAGGTCATCCAGTCGGTGGACAGCGGCGCTTCTCCGAACAGGTTCGTACTCTTGCTCCCCACATCCAATCCCGCTGCCTCCACTGCACTGTCCGGAATCGTGCAGGGATCCCATGGCTTCTCTGCCAACGGCGTCGCAACCACCGAGCTCGTTGCCGACTCTGCGACCGGCGCATCCTCCGTCGCCCCGCCACATCCAGCGACCGACACCATCACGCCGACCACACCCGCCACCCACCACCGCGTTGCACTCACATCTGGTTGGACGCAGCGAACATCGCCTGGGTTCCACGGCAACCTCACACCCCTGTTACCGACTGCGCGCCCCCGCTCACTTCGGAGCAGGGGCGCGCGGTCTGCACACTGGGTGTGAGGTCACGACGGGCGAAAGGCGTCAGCCACAATTCGACGGTGCCGGCTCACCTCGGAATCGGGCGTCCACGTAGGCGTAGGCCTCGGGCAGTCCGACGAGCGATCCGCTGAAGTGCTCCGCGAGTGGATACGCCCTGAACTGCACCGTGGCACCGGCTGCGCAGTATCGGTCGACCGTCTCCTTCATCGGCGCGAACGGGGTGATGAAGTCGTTGATTCCGTGCCAGATGTACACCGGGGCCGAGGGCACGCCCTCGTAGTCGACGAGACTGTTCTTCTTCAATACCGCCTGCGCCGAGGGCAGCGAGGCGATGTCGACGTTCGACAGGTCCCGGGCGCTCTTGAACGCTCCACCGATGATGATGGGGCGCCGGCATTCGTTGCTCACGCGATCTCGCAGCGCCAGGCCCGCCGCATTGAGGTTTTCCGAGACGGGGAACTCGGTCGGGTATTCACGTTCGAGTCCGAGCGATGCCGCCAGCGCCATTCCGAAGGCCGGGTGCGGAATCGCGCTGTAGCCCAGGTTCTTTGCGATCAACCCCAAGTCGGCGGGCGTTCCACCGTGCACGCTGGCCACGATGTTCAGCTCGGGGGCGTATGTGGGTGCCATCGCACCGGCCCACGATGTCGCCAGTGCACCTCCGGAGTAACCCAGCAGTGCAACGGGGCTGTCCTTCAGCGGTAACTGCTCGAAGTTCTGCACGGCCCGAACGCCGTCGAGCGTCAACCGACCTTCGTACTCGGCAGCGCCGTAGGCACCGGTCGGTCCGAGGTAATCCGGCACCGCAACCGCCCAACCGCGGGCCACCATTCCGAGGTACAGGCTCGGGGCTTCGCCGATCTCGTACGTGAAGAGACCATGCGACGGTGCACATTTGACGCCCAGGGCATTGATCACTGCCTGATACGACACGAGTGGCGTTCCCGCACCTCTACCGCGGGGCATCAGCACGGTGGTCACGGCGGCGACGGGGGCACCTGCGGAATTGGTCGACCGGTACTTGAGTTGCCAGATGTCGGTATTGGGATACATCCATGCGTCGGCCCGACGGCTGGCCAGGATGTCACCCGGCGCGTGATCGGCGATGTCGGCCGGTGCCGCGTAGAAGATGTCCGGATCGGGGATCGTCGGCGTGGGATCCGCCGAAGCTGTTGCGCCCGTTGCGAACAGGGACGCGCAGAGTGCCACCAGAATGGAGCCAAGGGCAAGAAGTTTTCGGATCACGGCGAGCCTTTCGGAGAAATCGAATCGAAGTGTCACGGCACTGTGGGCAACGAGAATTGGTTGATCGGATCCGCCGAGGAGACGGTCACGTCCGCTGGACCCGGCCCACCGGCGAAGGACGGATCCGACGCGGTGATCTCGACCCCGACGCGATGACCGCGGTCGAATCGATGAACGATGCTGGGCAGCGAGATCGTCACCGGGTCCCCAGATCCGGTGAGTACGGCCGGTGCGACGAGTCCGTGAATCGGGCTCCGCACACCGTTCGGTGCCACGTCGAGGACGGTGACGAAGACCGTCGCGGGACCGGACACCGTGGGACCGATGGACAACTCCGGTGAGCCGACCACGTCGACGGGTTCGGTGAGCGGCGCGGTTGTCCAGGACGCGGCAGAACCGGGTAGCGAGACCCGCGGCACAGGCAATTCGGCCGCGAGATTCGGGAGTCCGAACGTGGTGGGCATCGACGCACCTGCACCCCGAATCGTCTGCGTCCACGCATCATTCGTCGAATCACCCTCGGACAGCACTCCATTGGACAATCGGAACGCGCGGCGGGCACCGACGGGGAATGTCTCGGATTCGACGTAGGCCGGCGACGCGACGCCGGTGTAGGGCACCCAGTCCCGGAAATAGGTGAATGCCGGGCCCGGGTCGACGTCGCGATCTTTGAGGTGTCGGTCCAGCCAGTTGCCGACGAGGGCCGCCTCGTGCTGGGCGAACGGGTCGGGTGCCTTGATGTCGAACTCGCCCGGATAGCCCTTGCGATCGTTGTGACCCCACGAATGCCAGATCATCGACGTCTCCACCCCGCGCGACCGCAGCGCCTCGAAGGTAGCGGCGGCTTCGTCGAGGCCGAACAACGAATCCTTCTGCCCCTGGGCGAGCAGAACCGGAACGTCGACACGATCGAGATAGTCGACGGGTGAGACATGACGCATGGCCGCCAGAGTTGCCGGGCCCGGCTGCCGGTTCGCAGCAAAATCGAGTGCCGCGTCGCACACCCACTCGGCATAGTTCGGGCACCCCGCCGCCCGTGCCGGATCGGCGGCGTAACCGAGCGGACCGGTCAGGATCGCTCCGGCCGCCAGAAAGGCCGACCCGAACACGCTCTTGATCGGCCCCACCGGCCGTCGGCCGGTCGCCTCCGGTGCCAGCGAACGCGACAGGTCGTTCCAGGTGATCATCGACGCCACCGTGTCCAGTCGCGAATCCATCGATGCGGTCGCCAATCCTGTTGCGCCGGCGTAGGACCCACCGAGATACCCGACGCGGGGATCCTGCGGAGCATCGAGGCGAACCACATCGAGAGCGGGAGCTTCCGCAGACAGAGCAGCGTCGGTGAATACGCCGTCGTTGTCGCCGGCAAGGTAGCCGATCAGCGCCGACGCGGCCATGCCGTCGTAGTCGGGATCCGCGAAGTAGATCTTGCATGTCGAGCCACCGAAACCCAATGCGGAGTAGGACAGAACCACGTAGCCGTGAGTGGCGAATCTCGCCGCGGCACCCGATTGGTCGTCCTTGGACCCCCCGAACCCGTTGCTGGTCAGGATGGCCGGGGCGCGGCGCTCCGGTCCGAGCCCGGCCGGAACGTAGATGTCACCCACGACGGTGCAGTGCTGATCACGTTCGGGGCCCACTGCGACGTCGAAGTAGCGAGTCTGCACCGAGAAGTCGCCGAGCGACTGCGGTGCCAGCACCGGAAGTTCCGCTGCATGAGCAGGCGTGGTGGACACGACCAGAGCGGTGGTCGCAGCAACCACGGCACGTGCGAACAGTCTCATCGGATGCAGTTCGTCGGCGGTGCGACACCCCGAAACCTGTTGTCGAGGAACGTCAGAGCTGCCGGCAGTCCCTCGAATGCGGCCTGAATGTGCTGCGGAGCATGCACGACGTCGAACTGCAGGGTCGCCCCACTGGCGCAGTACCTCGCCGCGGTGTCACGCAATGCAGTGATCGGAATGAGCGGGTCGTTGTCGCTTCCCCACAGAAGCGTGGGTGCGGTGGGAACACCCGGATACCGCACCAAACTGTTCTCGTCGATGATCTGCTGCGCCTCCGGACTGTCCACCAGCGACGTCGTGGTGGAGACCGCCAGGGCGCTCTTGAAGGCTCCGGTCGCCAGGATCACCGGTGTGCACGCGTTCGAGACCTGATCCTTCAGCGCCAGGCCTGCGGGATTGAGCTGCGCGGTGATCGGCAGACGATCGGGGTATTCGCGTTCGAGGCCGAGAGCGGCAGCAAAGGCGAGCCCGAATGCCTGGTGCGGCTGGAAGCCGAGCGAGCGAGCGATGTTGTCCAGGTCCGCCGGAACACCACCGGCTGCGGCACCGACGATGTTCAGCTCGGGCGCATAGCTCGGAGCGAGCGCTGCAGCCCAGGCCGTCGCCATGCCACCACCGGAGTACCCGGCCATTCCTACCGGACCGGCCGACAGCCCGAGCTCGGGAACTCGCTGCGCGGCGCGAATACCGTCCAGCGTGATCTGACCACCCAGTTTTGCTGCGCCGTAAGCACTGTCGGGTCCGAGGTGGTCCGGCACCGCGACCGACCAACCTCGCATCAGTGCCAGGTTGAGAAACTCGCGCTCCTGAACACCGGTCGTCGGATCGGCACCGAACAGTGATTCCGACGGTGCGCACTGCAACCCGAGCGCGTTGACGAACGGCTGATAGGACAGCAGAGGGCCACCGGGTACGCGGTTCGCAGCTGCGAGGACGGTCGTCACCGCAGCGATCGCGTCGCCCCTGGAGTCGGACGAGCGATACTGGATCTGCCAGACGTCGGCTCCGGGATACAGCGGACTCGAAAATCGCCTGGTATCGAGGACGTCACCGTTGCTGGTTCCGGACAGATCCGGTACCGACGCGTACAGGGTGCCGGACACCGGTGTCGGACCGGTGGGCGCAGCCGACGCCTGAGGTGCACAGACGAGCAACATCGACATCAGCCCGACGACGAGCGTAGAGGTCACGAAGGTGCGAAGCATGGTGTAACTCTTCTCGATTTCGATCGGCCCGAACACCTGATTCGGGTGAAACAGTGGGTGATTGCGTTGTTGCTCAATTGTTTTCGGAGGCATCACGGTGCACCGGCGGAGACCATCGATGGGTCGCGGTCGGCAGGCCTGCGATCGCCTCGCGGTAGAGCGGCCGCGATCATCGTGGCCACCACCATGGTCGCGGCCAGACCGAACAGCACCGTCCGCTGCGACGCCAGGTAGTCGGCAGCGACCGGCTCCGAGGGAAGCAGAGCGAAGTACACGGCACCGGTCGTTGCGGTTCCCACCGCCGATCCCACTTGTTGGACGGTCGGCAGAATTCCCGAAGCCGAGCCGAGCGAGTGCGGCTCGACCCCAGCGACGATGGTGCTCTGCAGCGGTGCGATCACCGAGCCCAAGCCCGCACCGACCAGAATCAGAGGGATCGCCATCCACCAGGAAAAGCCGGCTCGATCGAGGTAATCCGTGGTGACGCCGAGGACGAACAGCGATATCCCCATCGCCGCCGCGCCCGCCGCCACGACCCGAGAATCCCAGCGCCGGAACGACACCGGCGCGGCCACGGACGCGACGACGGCCCCGAGCGCGAAGGGGACGGTGATCGCTCCCACCGTCGACGCGCTGTTCCCCAGGCCGGTCTGCAGAGTCACCGACATCGTCAGGATGAATCCGGTGAACGTGCCGTACACGAGAGCCGAGACGGTGCAGCCCAACGAGAATCCGCGCTCACCGAATACGCCGATGTTCACCATGACGTGCGCTCCGGCTGCCCGTCGTCGCCGTTCCCACACCGTGAATCCCGTCAGTGTTGCCAGACCGAGCACCACGGCGGGTAGAGCAGCAAAGAAGCTCGAACTCGCCATGACGGGATAGACGATCAGCAGTGCGCCGATCGACCACAGGGCAGCACCGACGGGGTCGAACCGCCCACCGCTACCGACTCGAACATGCTCGGAACCCGGGGAGACGAACCGTCGGCCGATCGCAACAGCGGCCAGAGCGATCGGCGCGTTGATCAGAAATAGTGCGCGCCAGCCCGTTCCGAAGATGTCGAGGTGCAGCAGCAGTGCGCAGATGGACGGTCCGGCGAGTCCGGCCAGCCCCGCGGTGCCGCCGTACAGCGCGAACGCGATGGTGCGCCTGGTGCCGGAGTACGCGGCGGTCACGATCGCCACCGTCTGAGCCGACATCGCCGCTCCGGCAAGCCCTTGCAGCACGCGACCGAGGACGAGCAACTCGACGGTGGGCGCGTACGCGCAGAGCATCGATGTCACCGCGAACAGTGCAGTCCCGGTGACGAACACGGTTCTGCGCCCGAACACCTCCCCCACCCGGGCCATCGTCAGGAGCGCGCATGCGAACGCGAGTAGGTACGCCGTCGGAATCCAGACCTGCTGTGCGCCCGATGCATCCAGATCACGACCGATCGACGGCAACGCCACGGTGACGGCGGTGACGTCGATCATCTGCATCGTGACCGCCAGCAGACATGCGCCGAGCGTGAGCCACGAACCGCGGCGCGGGTGCGTCATACCCTGCTGACGTCCGGGAGCTCGTGCGTGAACACGCTCGCGATCTGCGGCGTGTAGTCGCCCGATTCGACGACGGCCGTGAAGATCTCGGCGATCTTCGAGAAGTACAGGTCGATCGATCGGTCGGCCTCGTCGGTGCCGGGGTAGAGGAACTCGACACCCGTGTGGTCCTCGAAGCGGTTGATCCACATGAAGACTTCCTCGGAGCTGCCGCGGTTTCCGTACAGACCGGCCCCGGCCGCATCCAGTTCGGCTTCCCCGGGAAGCTTACGAACGTCCACGTAGGAGATCATCGGTGCAGTCCAACCGGGCTGCGTCGTGATCCCGTGCTCCGGCTGCGCCAGTTCGAGTACCCGGTGGTACGAGGTGTTCGCGAGCAGCTTGCCGGAGTCGAACGCCTGTTGCGCGAGGACTGCGAGGGTCAGAAACGTCGGCTGCGCGCCGAGATCGAAACGCACGGGAATCAGGCTCGAGTACCACCCGATGGACGCGAATTCACCTGGCGTCGACCGCGTGCTCTTGGGCGTCAGGCCCAGGTAGCTGCTCCGGCCGGCCAGCTCGTACTCCGCCAGGGCTGCTGCGGCGAAGATGCCGCCGATGAACTTGACTCCCACGGCTGCACACGCCTCGTCCACGGCCCGCGCCCTCGCGCCGTCGAACAGCGGGAACGAGCTGTGAGACGTTCGTGTGTAGTCGACACTGCTGCGCCCCAACGGGAGTGGGAACGTCGGAAGATCTCCACCGTTGTCGGTGACCAGGTCGATCCAGGTCTGGACCGCAGGACTGTCGAGGGTTGTGGCGTCGCTCTCCAGCCGTTCGCGCCGGCAGTACTCGAGATAGCTGCCGGGGGTGAACAGTCCGTCGGACTCCCCCGTCACCGCGTTGCGGTAGAGCTGGCGCAGTTCGTAGTACGTCAGCGCCTGCGAGATGCCGTCGGTGTCGAGATGGTCGACGGCGGCGTACACCACGAAGTGGTCGTCGTGCTCGATCGTCCCGAAGGAGAAGCAATCCCAGCTGTCGGGGCCGGGCGTGCTGTCCTGCACATGACGCCGAATGGCCTCGGAGTCCGAGGGTACTCCGAAATCGGTTGGCTCGAGCGCGATGTCGGCGGCATCGACGAGGTGGCGCGTCGAACCCTCGGCCGTCGTGGAGAACCAGCTGCAGAAGGAATCGTGTCGGGTGACGAACGTATTGAACGCCTGGCCCATCGCCGAGCGGTCCAGTGCGCCTTCGATTCGGAACGTCACCAGGCACAACCGGGAGAAGCGGAACGACGACCCCCGGTTGCGGTAGGCAGCTTCCAGGTACGCCTGCTGGATGTGCGAGGGGGGTGCCGGGTGGGCGGGCGCAGCCGCGGCGGCAGCTCGTGAGGCGACGGTGGGCGACCACGTGGTGAGCGGTCCTGGAGCCGGCTTCCACTCGTCGATGAGTCCGAATGCGACCACGACACAACCTTTCGAAGGAGACAGAGCGATCCGACACGGTGAAGTGCGTCGGAGGAGTCAGTGCATCATTCGAGCCGAATCGAAGAAACCCCGTCGACGGGCATTCTGGAAAATCGACAACAATTCGCGAGATATCTGTGTCAGAAATGAAGGATCGTCAGCATTGTTGTCGATCGCAGTGATTCGCTCTACCGTCGGTGACACATCGCGCCCGCCGTATCCCGTGCTGGGCGCTGCTCCCTCGATGTCAGGAACGGTTGATGCGCAGTCGATTTCGCCTTCGTCAGGCGACGGTGTCGACTCTCGGCGTGCTCGTGACCGTCGTCGTGCTCATGTCGGGCTCAGCCACTGTGGCCACGGCAGGCCCGGAGTCGTCGATCGTCGCCGTCGACAGCGCCGGTGTGCGCCGCGACGTCGTGCAGGTTCACTCCGCGGCGATGGACCGCGAGATCACCATCGACGTGTTCCGGGCAGACGCGTCCGGTGCGCCCACCCTCTACCTGCTCAACGGTGCCGCCGGCGGAGACGGCGGAAGCAGTTGGTTCGATCAGACCGACATCGCCGGATTCTTCGGAGCCAAGAACGTCAACGTCGTGGTGCCGCGGGGTGGTGCCGCCAGCTACTACACCGACTGGTTGCGAGACGACCCGGTTCTGGGCCGAAACAAGTGGTCCACGTTTCTCGGTCTCGAACTTCCACCACTGATGAACACGCTGCTCGACGGCAACGGTGTCAATTCGGTCGCCGGTATCTCGATGGCCGGAACGTCGGTACTTCAGCTCGCGATCGCTCATCCTTCGGTGTACCGCTCGGTCTCCTCGTTCAGCGGTTGCGCGCGCACCAGCGACCCGGTCGGTGCGATGTATGTCAGATCCGTTGTCGAAGCCCGCGGCGGTGGATCGACCACGAACATGTGGGGGCCTCCCGGCAGTGACGGCTGGGCGGCCAACGACCCCTACGTCCATGCAGAGGGACTGCGCGGCATCGCCGTCTACATATCGAGCGGAACGGGAGCTCCGGGCGCATTCGACGTGCCCGGTGGCCCCGGCATCGGCAGCGACTACGGCAAGCTCGCGCAGCAGCTGGCCGTCGGCGCGGTCATCGAGGCGACCACGGACAACTGTTCCCGCCAGATGCAGCAACGGTTACAGGAGCTGAACATCGCGGCCACCTACAACTTTCGACCCACCGGAACCCACTCATGGGGCTACTGGGAACAGGATCTGCACGACGCGTGGTCGGTGATCGCGCCATCCATGGACCTGCCGACGGGCACCCGCTGAATCCGTGACGTATCGCGCGACAACGAAGGAAACTCGATGAACCGATTCGACGCTGTCGGCACACCCGCCCTTGCCGCCACCTGGGTCCGACCTCCGTGGCCGCTCGCGGACCTCGTTCGGGCCAAGCGTGGTCGGACGGTATCCGTGGTGCTTCCGGCGCTCGACGAGGAGGACACCGTCGCCTGCGTCATCTCGTCGATGACTCCGCATCTGGGCAGCCTGATCGACGAGTTGGTCGTACTGGATTCGGGGTCGTCCGATCGCACAGCGCAACGAGCGCGCAGCGCCGGTGCCACCGTGGTGTCCAGGGAGGAGGCGCTCCCGGGCGTACCCGTCGTTCGCGGCAAGGGTGAAGTCCTGTGGCGAGGAGTGGCGGCCACCTCGGGCGACATCGTGGTGTTCGTGGATTCCGATCTGGTGGAGCCGGGTTCGCACTTCGTTCCCGCGTTGGTCGGCCCGTTGCTGATGACAGAGGACATCGAGCTGGTGAAGGGGTTCTACCGCCGTCCACTGACGATCGGCGACAGCACCGACGAGGACGGTGGCGGCCGAGTCACTCAGCTGACGGTGCGGCCCCTGTTGACCGCGCTGGTTCCGGAACTCGCGGGAGTGTTCCAACCGCTGGGCGGCGAATACGCCGCTAGCAGGCAACTGTTGGAATCCCTCCGGTTCGCCCCCGGCTACGGTGTCGAAATCGGTCTGCTACTGGACACCTACCACCGCCTCGGCGCGGCCGCGATCGGACAGATCGGCCTCGGGACCCGTCGGCACCGAAACCGGCCGACCTCCGAACTTGCTGTCATGAGCCGCCAGATCATCGCCACGATGTTCTCGCGGTTGGGCCTGCACGACTCGGGTGCCGGATTCACCACGTTCGCAACAGCCGGAAATCAACTCTCTACGACCGTCGCACCGCTCTCACTCGTCGACCGGCCACCGTTGATCACCCTGGAGAAGTACGCCAGCGCCATTCGACACCACGCGATGAGCCAGCCCTTCTGACACGGTCGGGACACCAGCTGTGAGGTTCGGACCTACTCCCCACAGCTGAGTCCACTCCGATTCGGGCTCCGTGTCGTGGTGGGCAGCGCGGCTGACCGCCGATGTGCACAGGAACCTCACACCCCCACTGTCGACCGCGCGCCCGTATTCGCCTCTGATCAAGGCCGCGCGGTCGGGAAAAAGGGTGTGAGGTTCCCGAACCGCACACGAAAAACACCCCGCCCCACTCAGTGTGGGACGGGGTGTTGTCGTGCAAACGGAGTGTTACTTTCCGGTCTCCGCGGCCCGCAGGTCCTTACGCAGAATCTTGCCCGCTGCAGACTTCGGCACGATGTCGATGAACTCGACGCGTCGCACCTTCTTGTGCGGCGACACGCGCTCGGCGACGAAGGCGATGATGCCTTCCTCGTCGATGGTGGCACCCTGCTGGCGGACGACGAATGCCTTGGGGATTTCCTCGCCCTCGTCGTCGAGCACACCGATGACGGCGGCGTCGGCGACCTCTTCGTGCGTGAGCAGCAGTGCTTCGAGCTCGGCCGGGGGCACCTGGTACCCCTTGTACTTGATCAGTTCCTTGAGGCGGTCGACGATGTAGACGACACCCTCGGGATCGACGACGGCGATGTCGCCGGTGTGCAGGTAACCGTCGGAGTCCAGGGTTTCCGCGGTGGCGGTGGGGTTGTTCAGGTACCCGACCATCACGTTCGGTCCCTTGACCCACAGCTCGCCCGGCTCGCTCAATCCCTCTGTGGGCAGGTCGATCTCGTTGCCGGTACCCGGGTCGACGAGCTTGTTCTCGGTGTTCGCCAGCGGCTGGCCGACCGAGCTGAGCCGCATGTCGTCGCGATCGAACGGGATGGCGTGGCTGACGGGGCTGAGCTCGCTCATGCCGTAGCCCTGACGCACCCGTGTGTTCAGACGCTTGGCGACGGCCTTGCCCAGTTCCTCGTCCAACGGTGCGGCACCCGAGAAGACGGTGTGCACGCTGGACAGGTCGTATTCGTCGATCATCGGATGCTTGGCGAGCGCGACGGCCACCGGCGGTGCGATGAACAGGTAGGTCAGCTTCTGATCCTGAATGATCCGCAGGAATTCGACGAGATCGAACTTCGGCATCGTCACCAGGTGCGCACGCAGCTTCAGAGCGATGTTGAGCAGCACGGTCAGGCCGTAGATGTGGAAGAACGGCAGCAGCGCCAGAATGGCGTCGTCGCTGTCGATACCCACGCGCGGTTCCATCTGTGCCACGTTCGCGACGAGGTTGCGGTGGGTGAGGATGACGCCCTTCGGCACACCCGTCGTGCCGGACGAGTACGGCAGCACTGCGACGTGCGTGGCCGGATCGAACGAGACCTCGGGGGCAGGCGCACCCTGGGTGAGCAGATCGCGCAGGTTGGGGTGGCCCTCGGCACCGTCGAGCACGATCACGTGATCGGCGTCGATGCCGACCTTCTCCGCGGCTGCCTTGGCCTGCGGGTACAGCGGCGAGACGGTGAACAGGAACTTCGCGCCCGAGCCGGTGAGCTGCTTGGCGATGTCCTCGGCGGTGTACAGCGCGTTGATCGTCGTGGCGGTTCCGCCTGCGCGCAGGATGCCGTGCAGCACGGACGCGAACGCGGGCACGTTCGGCGAGTGGAGTCCGACGACGTCACCGACCTCGAGTCCACGCGCAGCCAGAGCACCTGCGATCGCGTCGATCTGACCGATCAGCGTCTTGTAGGTGGTGACGTCACCCGAGGTGCCGTCGATCAGTGCAGGCTTGTCGAGGTCGGACTCGGCGATGGAGCCGAACAGGAAGTCGTAGACGCTGAGTTCGGGAATCTCGACATCGGGAAAGGGACTGCGGAAGCTCATGGCTCTCCTTCGAAAAACTGCGGCAACAATGACCGAACCCTACAGTGAAAGCGGTCACAACGGACAGCGACCCTACCGGTGAGTCAGGTAGCGCGGGCGCTAACTTCGGGACGCATACGGTTTGCCCGCCGCGGCCGGCCCTCGGACGTGGCCCACCAGGCCCGCAACGGCGAAAATGGTCACCACGTACGGCAACATCAGCATGAACTCACTGGGGACCGGAGACCCGATGATGCCCAGCACGTTCTGCAGATTCGACGCGAATCCGAAGAGCAGCGCGGCCAGCGTCGCGCGTACCGGATCCCAGCGACCGAAGATCACGGCGGCGAGAGCGATGTAGCCGGCACCGGCCGTCATCTCCTTGCCGAACGCTCCGACCGAGCCGAGCGTGAAGTACGCGCCACCGAGTCCGGCGATGGCACCGGCGAGGCAGACGTTCCAGAATCGCGTGCGGGCGACGTTGATTCCGACGGTGTCGGCAGCTTGCGGATGCTCGCCCACGGCACGCAGTCGCAGACCCCACTTGGTGTGGAACAGTCCGAAGAACACGAGCGCGACGGCGATGTACATCAGGTACACGATCAGCGTCTGCCGGAACAGCACCGGACCGAGAATCGGAATCTGCGAGAGCACCGGAATGTCGATGCGCGCGAAGCGCGGTGGTGAGTTCAGCGTCTCGGCGTTCTTGGTGAGCACCACCGAATACAGGAAGCTCGTCAGTCCGACGACCAGCACGTTGAGCACCACACCGACAATGACCTGATTGACGAAGTAGCGGATCGAGAACACCGCCAACAGGGACGCTGTCAACGCGCCCGCGACCAGGGCGGCGAGAAGCGCGACGTAGGCGGAGCCGGTGATCGACGCGACGACGGCGCTGACGAAAGCACCCGCGAGCAACTGTCCTTCGATGGCGATGTTGATGACGCCGACGCGTTCGGAGATCACGCCGCCCATGGCTCCGAAGATCAACGGGGTGCTCAGCGCGACTGCCCCGATGAGCAACCCGGGAACGGGGATGGTTTCGCCGTCCGCCGCCCAGGCCAGGAATCCGAACACGAACAGCACGGCGAACACTGCCGACAGCCACAGGGGCGTCGAGCGGTACTGCGAGGCCAGCAGCGACGAGTAAGCGGTGACGACGGCCAGCAGTACGACCACGACGAGACCGGTGCCGTACGACGGCACACCCACAGCAGGCAGCGCGAAGAAGTCGTCCTCCGACGCCAGCGCGAATGTGCTTGTCCCCGAGCCCTTGTTGACGACGAACAGCACCAGAGCGAGCAGTGTCGCGACCCCGAGAATCGACGGGGCCTTCCAGCTGCGACCGAGTACCGCCCCGGCGGGGGCGTCGACGGAGGTGGTCACAGTGCACCCACCTTCGCGGTCTCGGCCTTCGCGAGTTTCTCTTCACCGGGTTTGGGCAATCGGAACACGGCTCGGACCAGGGGCGGCGCAGCGATGAACAGCACGATCACCGACTGCACGACGAGCACGATGTCGATGGGTACGCCTTCGGCTGCCTGCATGGCGAACCCGCCGGCCTTGAACGCGCCGAACAGGATTCCCGCGAAGAACACACCCCACGGTTTCGATCGGCCGAGCAACGCGACGGTGATGGCGTCGAATCCGATGCCGGCATCGATGTCGGCACTGAAGCCGGTGGTGACGGTGCCCAGCACCTGCGCCACTCCGGCCAAGCCGACCAGGGCACCCGAGAGGATCATCGCGTACAGGTAGATCCGGTTGACGTTCATGCCTGCGACGCGCGACGCGTGTGGATTCTCGCCGACGGCGCGGAAGCGGAATCCGAGACTCGATCGCTCGAGCAGCCACCACACCGCGATCGTCACGAAGATCACCAGCACGAATCCGAGGTGCAGGCTGTAGCGGTCACCGAAGAGCTTGGGAAACACCGCAGTCGACGCGATGGGCGCGGTCTTGGGATTGTTCGATCCCGGTGCCTGCAGCGCGCCGGGGGTACGCAGCAGATACGCGACGAGATAGAACGCGATGTAGTTGAGCATGATGGTGACGATTACCTCGTGAGCGCCGGTGCGCGCCTTGAGGAATCCGGCGATGCCACCCCACACCGCGCCGCCGAGGACACCGGCGAGAACGGCGACCAGCAGGTGAATGCCGGCCGGCAGGTTCACCCCGAAACCGACCCAGCCTGCGCATGCTGCGGCGATCAGCATCTGACCGCGACCACCGATGTTGAACATACCGACGCGAAAGGCCAGTGCCACACCGAGTCCCGCGACGATCAGCGGGGTCGCGAACGTCAGCGTCTCCATCAACGGCCTGATGCCGTTCTCGAATCCGGGGCGACGGAAGTTGTACACCGAACCCTGGAACAACGAGGAGTACGCCCCGGCAACGGAATCCCAGATCGCCGTCAACATGTCCGAGGGACGGGAGAAGAAGTACCCGGCCGATTCCTGCACGCCCGAGTTGGTGGCTGCGATGAGCACCGCACCGACGATCAGCGCGAGCAGTACCGCGAGAACCGAGATGATGGCGCTTCCGGTGAAGATCTGCCGCAACACGACATGAGATTTCGAGGGCTGCTGGGCCTCACTCACCGCGCTCACCGCCCATCATCAATCCGAGTGTTTCGCGGGACGTATCCCCGGGGACGATTCCCACGATTGCTCCTCGATACATGACGGCGATGCGGTCGGCCAGTGCGGCCACCTCATCCAGTTCGCTCGACACCACGATGACCGGGATCCCCGAATCCCGGGTGGCGACGATGCGCTTGTGCACGAATTCGATGGACCCGACGTCGATTCCGCGAGTCGGCTGCGCAGCGACGAACAGCCGCAGATCACGGCTCAGTTCTCGCGCGAGCACCACCTTCTGCTGGTTGCCGCCGGACAACCGTCCGACCGCGGTGCCGATCCCTGGTGCGCGAACGTCGAATTCACTGAGCTTCTCCGCCGCGAACTGACTGAGATACTCACGTTGCACCGCGCCGCGCCGCACGAACGGCATGCTGTTGGAGCGATCGAGCATGAGGTTCTCGGCGATGGAGAACTCGCCCACCAGGCCGTCGACGGTGCGATCCTCGGGCACAAAACCGACGCCTGCGTCGAGCACGTCCTGCACCGTCGCCCCGACGAGCGAATTGCCGTCGAGGCTGATCGTGCCGGTTACGTTGCCCTGCAACCCGAGTAGGGCTTCGACCAATTCGGTCTGACCGTTGCCCTGCACCCCGGCGATGGCAAGGATCTCTCCCGCCGCGACCTCGAGGCTGACGTCGTCGACGGTCTTGTTGCCCTGGGCGTCGAACACCGACAGGTTCTCGACCACCAACGCCGCAGCACCGGGCGTGGCCGGGTCCTTCGAAACGGTCAGCTGCACATCTCGTCCCACCATCAACGCAGCGAGCTCGGTGTTGCTGGCGGTCGGCTTCGCTTCGCCGACGACCTTGCCGAGCCGGATGACGGTGATCTTGTCGGCTACTTCGCGCACTTCGCGCAGCTTGTGGGTGATGAACACAATCGTGGTGCCCGACGCCGCGAGTTCCCGCATGATCCGCATCAGATCGTCGGTTTCCTGCGGCGTCAGGACGGCGGTGGGCTCGTCGAACACGAGCACCTTCGCCTCACGAGAGAGTGCTTTGACGATCTCGACCCGCTGCTGCACGCCGACGGGAAGATCGTCGACGAGGGCATCGGGATCGAGATCGAAGCCGAACCTCGCGGAGATCTCGCGCACCAGCTTCCGCGCTGCCACGAGGTCGAGTCGTCCACCGAGCGAGGTGGTTTCGTTACCGAGCACGATGTTCTCGGCCACGGTGAACACCGGAATCAGCATGAAGTGCTGATGCACCATGCCGATTCCGGCGGTCATGGCCTCGCCCGGTCCGGCGAAGTTCTGCTCGACGTCGTCGAGCAGGATCTGGCCCTCCTCGGCGCGATACAGGCCACTGAGCACGTTCATCAACGTGGACTTGCCTGCACCGTTCTCGCCGAGGAGGCAGTGGATCTCGCCGGATTCGACGCTCAGATCGATATGGTCGTTGGCGATCAACGAACCGAATCGTTTGGTGATTCCGCGAAGTTCGAGCTTCATGAACTACTTGGGTGCAGACGGCGACTCGACGGTGATGGACCCGTCGATGATGCCGGCCTTGATCGTGTCCAGCTCGCCCTGCAGTGCGGGGTCGACCTCGGACTCGAAATCGTGGAACGGTGCGATACCGACTCCGTCGTTCTCGAGCGTGCCCACGTAGGGAGTGTTGTCGAACGCATCGGCACCGGAGTTGGCGACGACCTCGTCGACGCTGGTCTTGAGGCCCTTGGTCACCGAGGTGAGCAACAGGTCACCGACCGAGGGGTCGGATTCGAAGACGTCGGCGTCGGCACCGATGAGCGCGACGGGACGCGAGGAGTCGCGAATGGCCTGTGCCGCACTCTGATAGATGGGACCGCCGACCGGGAAGATGACGTCCGCGTTCTGGTCGATCAGACCCTGGGCGGTGTTCTTCGCGACCTCGTTCGCGGTGAATCCACCGGTGAACGAGCCGTTCTGCGAGGGCACGTCCCAACCGATGACGCGGACTTCCTCGCCCTTCTGCTCGTTGAAGTAGTTCACGCCGTCGGCGAAGCCGTCCATGAAGATGGTGACGGTCGGCAGCTGCGATCCACCGAACGTGCCGACCACACCGGTGGTGCTGTAGCTCGCGGCCGCGTAGCCGGCGAGGAATGCGGACTGCGACGCGTCGTAGGTCAGCGGTTTGACGTTCGGCAGGTCGATCGAGGAGTCGTCGATGATCGCGAAGTCGATGTCGGAGTTGGCCTCGGCGGCCACCTTGGTGGCGTCGGCCAGATCGAATCCGACGGTGACGATGAGGTTGCAGCCCTGATCGACGAGGTTGTTGATGTTGGGGCCGTAGTCGGTCGGCGATGCGGACTCCACGGTGCGTGGCTCGACGCCGAGCTCTTCGGAGGCCTCGGTCAATCCCTCGAATCCGAGCTGGTTGAACGACTTGTCGTCGAATCCGCCACTGTCGGAGACCATGCAGGGCAGGAAGTCACTCGATCCGCCTCCGCCCGATCCTTCGTCTTCGGGAGCAGATCCACAGCCTGCGATCAGGGCGATGGCACCGAGCGACGCGACGCCGCCGAGTGCTGCCTTCCGCGTGCTCGTGCGGGTGACGAATGACAAGATGTCCTCCAATTTAGATGTGTTTCTTCTGGTCCGGGACGGTACTCGTGCGCGCGGGGGCGCGCAGGATTTCACTCAGGCATCCTTGTCGGGCACAGCCTTGTCGGGCACAGCCTCTTCGGGCACAGCCTTGTGGGGCAAGGTTCCGCCTTCGCCGAGCACCTTCGCTTCGTCCTCACGCACCATCACTGCGGGGCCCGCTGCCACCACCGATGGGTTCGATGGCGTACCGGGCTTGACTACGTTGAAGAATACGTTGAGCACCACCGCGACGATGCTGGCGGCACTGATTCCGGAGTGGAAGATCGTCACGAACCAGTCCGGGAATTCGTCCCAGAAGTCGCTCGCGACAACAGGTATGAGGCCGAACGCCAAGGTCACCGCCACGATAACGACGTTGGTGTTGTTGTCGTAGTCCACTTTGCCGAGGGTGCGGATACCGCTGGCGGCGACGGTTCCGAACAGTGCGATTCCCGCACCGCCGAGAACCGGAAGCGGGACGACCCCGACGACGGCCGCGAGGATCGGTGAAAGGCCCAGTAGCGCAAGCACGCCGCCGCCCACCGCGACGACGAAGCGGCTCTTGATGCCGGTCATCGCGACCAGGCCGACGTTCTGGGCGAAGGCCGTGGCCGGGAAGGTGTTGAAGATCGGGGCGACGGCGGAGGACACCATGTCGGCACGCAGGCCGTCACCGACACGCTTGGAGTCGACGTCGGTTCCGACCACTTCGCCGACGGCGAGGATGTCGGCGGTGGTCTCGACCATGATCACCAGGATGACGATGGTCATCGACACGATCGCGCCGACGGCGAATATCGGTGACCCGAAGGCGAAGGGTGTCGGGACGGCCACCACGGACGCGTCGGCGACGCCGCCGAAGTCGGTCTTGCCGACGATCAGTGCCGCGATGGTGCCGACGACCAGTCCGAGCAGGATCGACAACCGCGACAGCCCGGGGATCTTGGTCATCACCAGCACGGCGAGGAGGGTGAACATCGCCAGCCCGATGTTGCCGGGGTCCAGATAGTTCGGGTTCGGCGCACCGCCCACCATCTCCTGGCCGGTGATCCAGCGTGCCGCCACCGGCATCAACGACAGCCCGATGACGGTGATGATGCATCCGGTCACCAACGGCGGGAAGAACCGAACGATCTTCGAGAAGAACGGGGCGATCGCCAAACCGATCAGCGCGGCCACCAGAACGGCACCGAGCACGGTGCGCAGTCCGGTCCGTCCGTCCTCGGCACTGCCGATGATCGTGAGAACCGTCGACACCGACGCAAACGAAATGCCCTGCACCAACGGCAGTTGCGAGCCGAAGAACGGGACGCCGATCGTTTGCAACACAGTTGCCACGCCGCTGACGAACAGCGCGCACGAGATCAACAGAGCCTGATCGGCCCCGGAGAGTCCGGCAGCTCCCCCGACGATGATGGGAACGGCGATGACGCCACCGAACATCGAGAGAATGTGTTGCAGGCCGTAGCCGAACATCTGTAGCACCGGTGGGCGAGCGTCCTCTGGCCTGGTCATTGCTTCAGGCTAGGAACCGGACGTTACCGACAGCCGCTCCGACCCATTTCGAGCGAGTTACGCTTCCCGCTTGTCCACCAGGTGCTCGAATGCCTTCAGGTTCGCCAACGATTCGCCGCGCGAGACGCGCCACGCCCATTCGCGTTTGATGGACTCGGCGAATCCCAATTCGAGCAGCACGTTGAAGTCGCCGTCGGCGGCCTCCAGTGTCTGCCCCAGGACGCGATCGAGTTCGTCACCGTTGACGGCGTGCAACGACATTCGGCCCACGAGGTAGATGTCCCCGACCTTGTCGATCGTGTAGTGAACCCCGTAGAGGCGACGGTTGCGTCGCAGCAGGTACTTGTAGACGCCCTCGAAGTTCTCGTCGGGCTTGCGGCAGACGAACGCCTCGATGCGGACTCCGTGATGCCCGACGGTCAGCATCGTCGTCGTCTTGAGCTTGCGTTCCCCCGGCAGTTCGACGGTGAACACGTCGCCGCGCCGGGTGTAGTCCAGCTCGCGTTCCTTCAGTGCCCGGTCGATCAGTTCGGCGGTCTCGCTCATGCAGTCACAGCTCCTGATCTGCGTAGTTTCGACAATCCTCGGACGCGTCGCGGAGAGAACTCGCTCGGCCCCTCGCCTCGATCGAAGTGAAACTTCGCCTGCCGGTAGCTCTCGATGAGCCCGTCGGCGGTGTGCTCCCACGAGAAGTTGCGGGCATGCCGCGGTGCAGCGGTCGCCATGTCGGCCAATGCAGCTCGATCCGAGAACATGCCCGCGAGAGCATCCGCCCAATCCTCGGTGCGGTGGCCCTGCACCAGCCGTCCGGTCTCGCCCGATCGCACCGCCACGCCGAGTCCGCCGACGTCGGCGGCCAGGACCGGAGTTCCGCAGGCCTGGGCTTCGATCGCGACCAGGCCGAACGATTCGTTGTAGCTCGGCACGGCGACGATGTCCGCGGCGCGGTAGACCTGCGCGAGGCGCGCCGACGGTTGCGGCGGCATGAACGTCACGTGCGGGGTGATTCCCAGGCCCTCGGCCAGATCGATGAGGCTGTCGGGTCGGTCCAATCCGCTGCCCGACGGCCCGCCGACGATGAGGACGCGCAGTGGAGTCGTCGGATTGCGCTGCAGCACTTCGGCAGCCGCGGCGATCAGCACATCGGGGGCCTTGAGCGGTTGGATACGTCCGACGAAGGCCACGATCGACTCGTCGGGATTCAACCCCAGTTCGGCACGCGCCGCGCGCTTGTCTCCCGGATTGTATTGCGCCAGATCGGCTCCCGGCGCAACCACGTCGATCGAACTCTGCTGCGCCCCGTAGATCTCGACGAGAGACTTCGCTTCCTCGGTGGTGTTGGCGATCAGCCGGTCCGCCTCGGCCACCACTTGCTGCTCACCGATCTGACGCGCGGCGGGCTCGGGCGAGTCGCCCTGCGCCAGAGACGCGTTCTTGACGGCAGCGAGCGTGTGCGCGGTGTGCACCAGCGGCACTCCCCAGCGATCGCGTGCCAGCCAGCCGACCTGACCCGAGAGCCAGTAGTGCGAGTGCACCAGGTCGTAGTAGCCGGGTTCGTGCCGAGCTTCCTCGCGCAGCACCCCGGCTGCGAATGCGCACAACTGAGTGGGCAGGTCGTGCTTGTCCAACCCCTCGAACGGGCCGGCGACAATGTTGCGCACCAGCACGCCGGGAGCTGCCTCTACGACGGGAGCGTCGGTGGACGCCGTCGCGCGCGTGAAGATCTCGACCTCCACGCCCCGCTTGGCCAGCTCTTTCGCGCTCTGCAGCACGTAGACGTTCATGCCGCCCGCATCGCCCGTTCCCGGCTGCGCCAGCGGGGAGGTATGCAAGGACAACACAGCGACCCTGTTCAGCTGGCGTCCAGTCACTTCTTCAGTGTGCACGCCTCCACATTACGTCTCGATAACTACCCCATCTCACGGCCCGGCTCGTCACCCATCGAGGCCGTCGACGAATTCGGACACCTCGGTGAAGAATCGCTGCGGGTCGGCCACGAACGGGCCGTGGTCGACGCCTTCCCAGTACGACGCGACGGCCGTGGGAATGAGCTCCGCGGCGTGCCGTCCGGCAGAGACGTCGACGACGGTGTCCTCGGTTCCGTGCAGCACGAACGCCGGGATGTCCAGGCTGCGCAGCAGGTCGTCGTGCCCGATTGCGCGATCGAACAGGGCAGCACGAACCCGTGGCCGCGTGGCCAGCGTCAACCCGAACAACGCCTGTGCCTCCGTGCCCTTACCTTCCGTCGGCCCGGTCAGCGCGTGCCCGAAACTTCCGAGTGCCTTGATCGCGACGCGGGGCTCCTCGGCCATCGCACCGGGGATCGCCGCACGCATGGCCGTCCCGACGCGGCCGCCTGCCTCTCCCCTGCCGATGCTGGTGATCGCACCGACGAGCACGATGCCCGCCACCGCGCCCGTGCCGTGTTCGGCGAGGTAGTCGCAGATCACCAGTCCGCCGTACGACCACCCCAGCAGCACCGCGTCGGCGGTGATGCCCTCGGCGGCGAGCACCGCGTCGACATCGCCCGCCCAGATTTTCGGATCGTCGTAACCGGCCGCCGGGGCGTCGGAGTAGCCGTGTCCGCGGAGATCGACGGCGAGAACGCGGTAGCGCTCCGCCAGCTCGGCCAGCAGTCCCTCGCCCCAGCACGCCGAGCTCTGCGCCCACCCGTGCAGCAGGATCAGGGGCCGCGCCGCAGGGTCACCGGTGACGCGGTAGACGATGTTGGCTCCGTCGACGCCGGTGGCCTGGCGAACCGGTCCTGCTGCGGGGGTTGTCGTATCGAGGCTGCTCATGTCGGATCAACCTACGCCGCGGCCCTGCGCATCGAGGCGAGCGGATCGGCGTACAGAGCGCTGAGCGAGACCACCGTCGCGGCGTGTTCTTGCACTCGGTCGCCGAAGCCGGTGACCCGAATATCTGTGCGCGGCAATGTCGAATGAGCCGCGAAGGCCTGACCCACATGCGGAATTCCGGCCGGGTACGCGGTGAACGCCTGGCCTCCGAGTACGACGCGGTCCGGATTGAACATGTCGCGCAGCAGCGCCACTGTCCGACCCAGAATCTGCGCCCGCTCGACGAGTAGTTCCCGCGCCGCCCCCGAACCACCCTGTGCCGCCCGGTACACAGCGGCGACGCTCGGGCGGGGCTGCGGGGCAACGATGTTACGCGCCACGGCAGCAGCGACCACCGCTCGATCGCTGACGGAGGCCTCGAGGCATCCTCGAGCGCCGCAGCCGCACAGCGCCGACGATCCGGTGGGTAGGTGCGCGATGGAGCCAGGACCGCTCGCGGGGGTGTGCACGCGGCCGTCGATGGTCAGCGCCATGCCCGCCGTCTCGCGTGTGTAGAAGTACAGCGAGGTTCCACTGTTGCTCGGCGCAGCAGCACTGTCCGACAGGCGCGGCGCGAGGAGCAACTCGGCGGCCGCCATCGCGTCGACGTGCCCGGAGACCGAGATCGGTAGCCCCAGTCCGCCGCCGATGATGCCGCCGACGCGTCCGTTCTCCCACCCCAGCCGCGGATGGTCCACCGTGCCGCTCGCGGTGTCGACGCGTCCGCCGATCGCTACCCCGACCCACAGTGGGGTGCGGCGATGCCAACGTCCGGCGAAGGCACCGGCGCTGCGGGTGACGGAGGCCAGCGCTGCCTCCGAAGATCCAGCGGGTGTGGGGATCTCGACGGCACCGAGGATCCGTCCACGCAGATCGCTGACGACGATGCCCGTGACGATGGCTCCGATGTGGATGCCGATGGTCGAGAACGGTTCGTGGTTGATCTCGAACGGTACTCGGGGACGTCCGATCGCCCCCGGTGCCACCAGGTCTGCGCGCTCGCGGAGCAACCCGACACCGAGCAGGGCAGACACCTGACGGTTGACCGTTGCGATACTCGATCCTGTTGCGCGAGCAGCACGCTCGCGTGAGATCGGGCCTTCGACGCAGGCCACCCGAAGCACCGACGCGGCGGGGCCGTCGGCGATCCGCAGATCGGGTGGGACGAGTTGGAGACGCGATCGCAGCGCGGCAGATCGGGTGTGGTGCAGCGTGGTGACAGACATCCGTCGAAGATCCTCAGCAGGTGCAGGCCTTTCACCGCGGACGAACAGCGAAGAAAGGGAGAAGTGGTGCAGGTCAAGGGTGGGTGCGGTGGCCACGAAGGGGCCACGGCACGCGAATCGACTGCCTGAAGCTCGAAGAGGCTAGAGACAGATTCCTTGGCCGGGACAACACAGTTCCCGAGGAAGCGGCAAGCGAGAACCGAGTGATGCGGTCACATAGGTGACCCGCATCGCGGTGGTATCGCCGGCGGACATGGAACCAAAATTAGCACCCACCCGTCCGATGTCCAATCGGGCCCCGGCGAGCATGCGATGCGCCCGACATAGAATTTCGCCATGACCTCGTCCGAACACATTTCTCCCGATACCCGAATCGCCGTCGTCACCGGAGCGAGTACCGGCATCGGCGCGGCCACCGCCCGCCAACTCGCCGCCGACGGATTCCACGTCGTGATCGGTGCCCGCCGCCTCGACCGGCTGGAGGAGTTGGCGTCGGAGATCGGTGGCACCGCGCTGGAACTCGATGTGACGGACGAGGATTCGGTGGCCGCATTCACCGCCGTCATTCCCCGCGTCGATGTGTTGATCAACAACGCCGGTGGCGCGAAGGGCTTGGCCCCGGTGATCGACGCCGACCTCGACGACTGGCGCTGGATGTGGGAGACCAACGTGCTCGGTACATTGCGGGTGACGAAGTCGTTGCTGCCCAAGCTGATCGACTCCGGTGACGGCCTGATCGTCACCATCACCTCCGTCGCGGCGTTCGAGGCCTACGACAACGGATCGGGCTACACCTCCGCCAAACACGCTCAGGCAGTGCTGCATCGGACGCTACGCGGCGAACTGCTCGGCAAGCCGGTGCGGTTGACCGAGGTTGCGCCGGGTGCCGTCGAAACCGAGTTCTCGCTCGTCCGGTTCGACGGCGACGCAGACAAGGCCGACGCGGTCTACCAGGGCATCACGCCGCTGGTGGCGAGCGATATCGCCGAGGTCATCGGCTTCGTCGCGTCGCGCCCGTCGCACGTCAACCTCGACCAGATCATCATCAAGCCACGTGATCAGGCCGGTCCGGGGCGCTTCTCCCGCAAGTAGCGGCTTCGCCGCATGTGCACGGAAATTCGTAGTGGACTACGAATTTCCGTGCACATGCGCGTAGCGCTCACACCGCACTCATCGACTCCCACGTCGGCCAGTCGATGGCCCAGTCGTACAGGTCGCCGTCGGCTGCCGAGAGGTCGATGCGAGTTCCGGTGACCTCGACGGGGTCGCCGTACATCGCCGTCTGGAAGTACTCCTGGGCGTCGGCGTCGGAGAGGTTGATGCAGCCGTTGGTGACGTTCGATGCGCCCTGCACACCGGTGGTCAGCGGGTTGGCGTGGATGAATTCACCGTTGTTGGAAATGCGCACCGCCCAGCGTTCGCGGACGTTCTCGTAGAACGGCGGATTGGACATCAGGAAGTCCTCGTGCTTCTCGGTGACGACGTGGATGCCGCTGCGGGTGACGTTGCGGTCCTCGTTGCCCTCGCCGTAGCTGACGGGAATGTCCATGATCGTCTGGCCGTCGCGGACCACCTGCATGCGGTGGCTGGTGGCGTCGGCGACGACGATCTGACTGCGTCCGATGCTGAAGTTGAGGGTGACGTCGTCGGCCCCGTACGCGCCGTCGCCGTAGTTCACGCCGTAGAGGTCGGCGTTCACCGAGACCGTCGTGCCGGGAGCCCAGTAGTCGGTGGGCCGCCAGTGGATGCGTGAGCCGTTGTCGTCGGGGAACCAGGCCCATGCGCCGGGAGTCGGCGGGTTCGTGGTCACCGTCAATGCCTTCTCGACGGCGGCCTTGTCCGCGATCGCGGAGTCGAACTGCAGGATGATCGGCGCGGCGATGCCCACTTCCTGGCCGTCGCCGATGTTGGTGCTCACCGAGGTGCGACTGTCCGGTTCGACGGTGGTGAAGGCACCGGCGATGTCGACGATCTTGTCGTCGCTGCCCAGCGCCGAGCCGGACCAGGTGTACTCGACGCCGTAGCCAAGGGGTTCGGTGATGGCGTACGAGGTCTTGTCCGGCGAGAGCGCGCCCTGGACTACCTTGCCGTCGGGGTTGGTCAACGCGACCTCGGTGAGCGTTCCGTCGGCCACCGAGACCGAGATCGGCGCGACGGGACTGACGTCGACGGCACCTGCGACCGGGTTCTCGGTGACCTGTGCGACGGGCGCTGCCTCGGTGGTGGGGGCTGCGGCACCCGAGCCGCCCGAGCCCGATCCGACGGTGCAGCCTGCCACGAGTGCCACCAGGGCGACGAGCACGACGATCAACCACACCGCGCGCGTCCGTTTTGTCTGTTCTACCTGCTCATGCACGTTGTCCAACGTACCTGCGTCTGCGAACTACCCCGATTTTTGGGGGCAGTCTCACAGCTGCAGGAGTGGAGCCTGCGGAGTGACTCAGAGTTTGCGCGTGCGCAATTCGTGACCTTTGGAGGTGAGGCAGCGGCCGGAATCGAGGCTCCAGTCCCACCCGTGCAGATTGCAGGTGAGCTTGTTTCCCTCGACGATGCCGAACTTCGTCAGGTCCGCCTTCAGGTGTGGGCAGCGACGTTGGATCTCGTAGCCGCCCATCGTGATCGTGGCGGTGTCGTCGTGCGCCTCGGAGAACCAGCCGTCGGCGTAGGCGATGCGCTCGTCGGTGAGGCACTTGAAGAACGTGTAGAGGAATTCGTTGTAGCCGCCGACGCGTCGAGCACGGAAGCGGGTGGACAGGAAGATCGAGTTGACCCAGTCCGGCTCCTGGTCACGTATGGCGGTGCGGACGAGTTCCGGCGGGATGGTGAAGCTGTAGCGGAACTTCTCGTTCGAGATCGGTTCGCGCACGATTCTTTTCGGGAAGTCGAGCACGACGGTTTCGTCGCCCATCGTGATTCCGACGGGGTAGCCGATGCCGTCGCAGATCAGATCCGTCTGCGCCATGATCGGCTCGAACAGGCCCCGCATCGGCTCGAGCAGTGGCTCGCCCGCGGCCGGAGCCCAGCCGGCTTTCTCGGCCGCGATGACCGACGCCTGACGCTGGGCGTAGGCCTCGATGTAGTCGGCCTTGCCGGTGGTGAAGATGGCCTCGGCCTCGGCGGTGGGGATCGGGTGCTCGTGCGAGAGGAGCTCGGAACCGTCGAACGTTGCGGCGGTGCCCGGCATCATCAGCAGGCCCTTGTCGTGCCCGTGCAGTCGCATCTGCTCGAGAAAGACCATCTGATCCGGGAACACGTTGGCCGGATCGCCGTAGACGTCGTTGAGCGAGCGCAGCTCGTCGTCGAGGAAACACGGCGGGCCTGCCGACGGGATGACCCACGTCGAGCCGACCTGCTCGATGTACTGACGCGCCCGATCCATCTGACGCTGACGCTTCTGGATACCGAAGTTCTTCTTGGCGCGCGAGACCATGTCGTAGACCATCGGGTACCAGATCGCACCCGAGTACTGCAGCATGTGCACGTCCACGGGACCGAAATTCTCGGTCATGACGTCCAGGTCCACCGGCCTGGCGTCGTTCATGTTGAACGCGACGGTCTTGCCGTCCGAGACGACCAGACCCGAGTCGCCGATGGGACCGTCTGCGGGTGCTCGCAGCGCGATGATCATGATGTCCAGATCGCCCTTGGGACCGGAGATCGTGTGCTTGACCGAGTCCGTCGTCTCGTAGAACTTGTGAAAGCCGAGCTTCTCCAGCTCGTGCTTGAGATCGAGCACCGGGTAGTCCGGCAGCAGCACCGTGGCGTCCTTGTTGACGTGCTCGGCCAGGTTCTTCGGATCGAAGTGGTCCTTGTGCAGGTGCGAGACGTAGAGGTATTCGCAATCACCCAGAGCGTCCCAGTCAAGGGCCGAGTTGTCGGGGAACGGGAACCACGACGCGTAGAAAGACGGGTTCACCCACGGATCGCACAGGATGCTCCCGGCTTCGGTCCGAATATGGAATCCCGCATGTCCCACGCTGGTGACCTGCACTGATTTACCTCCTACGAGCTGGACGCGCAAAGCTCCATCGTATGCGCCGTTTCGAGTAGCTCTAACCCAGCGCGCAGTTGACGAGGTCACATTCGGGCGTGAGCGTGACGCCGAACTTCTCCTGCACCCCGTCTCGCACGTGCGCGGCAAGTGCCATGATGTCCGACGCGGTCGCCCCGCCCCGGTTCGTGATGGCCAGTACGTGTTTGGAGGACAGAGCTGCGGTCCCGCGGCCGAATTCGGTGCCGTAACCGCGCGGGAAGCCCGCGTTCTGAATCAGCCAGGCAGCCGGGATCTTGGTACCGGCAGGGTCGGGAAAGCTCGGCGCGTGGGTCGCCTGCTCCGGCACCTCCGGCAACACCGGGTTGAGGAAGAAGGACCCCACGCTCCACGTGTCGTGATCGGCCGCGTCGAGCACCATGCCGCGCTCGCCCCGCAGAGCCAGTACGGCTGCGCGGACGTCCGGCACCGGTACGACGTCGCCGATCTGCACGTCGAGACGCTCCGACAACGCCGCGTAGCGCACCGGGAGCGACTCGGTCGTCTTCTTCAGCGCAAACGTCACGTCCAGAATCACGTAGCGGGAGGACCGCTTGAACACCGACGACCGGTGCGTACCGAAACCGCACTGCTCCGGCGTCCACACCGCCGTCTCCTCGGTCTCACGGTCGTAGACGGTGAGACCGTGCAACAGCTCCGACGTCGACGCGCCGTACGCGCCGACGTTCTGAATGGGCGTCGCGCCCGTCGTTCCGGGAATCCCCGACAGCGCTTCCATACCGGACAGCCCGGCATCGATCGTCGCTTGTACGACGACATCCCACTCCACGCCTGCATCGACCGTGACGATCTCGCCCTCGATGTCCAGCCGCGAGCCGGTCACCTGAATCACCCGGCCGTCGAACCCGTCGTCGCCGACGACCAGGTTGGATCCACCGCCGACGACCAGCACGTCGGTTCCGGCCCGATCCGCGTCGCGCACCAGCGAAACCAACTCGTCACCCGTCGTCGCGACACAGAATTCACGGGCCGGGCCGCCCACTCGAATGGTGGTGAGCTCCGAAATTGCAGTAGGCACGGACTCTCACGCTACCGGTCGCGCACGAACGTCTTCAGTCACCCGGTAACCTGCGGGGATGCCTCGCCCCATTGAGCACAGCTCGACTGTGCCCGCCTCCGCCGACAAGGTCCATGCCGCACTGACGTCAGAGCAGTACTGGAAGGACCGCATCGAGCAGATCGGCGGCCCCGGTGCCAGCTTGAAGAGCGTCGCCGTCGGCGACGGCACCATCGACGTCGTCATGACCCAGTCGGTCCCCGAAGAGGAGTTGCCCTCCGCGGTGACCGCCTTCAAGAAGGGCAACCTCATCATCGAACGCACCGAGAGCTGGGGGCCGTTCGACGGCACCCACGCCGACGGCATGTTCGGAGCCACCGTCGAGGGTGCACCGGCCCGTATCACCGGCACCACCACGCTCGACGGTGTGGGCGAGACGACGATCGTCGCACTGGCAGGCACCACCGAGGTCAAGGTCCCGATCTTCGGCGGCAAGATCGAAGCGATGATCAGCGAGCAGGTGCTCTCCCTCATCGACAACGAACAGGACTTCACCGGCAACTGGATCGCCGCGAACACGAACTGAGCAACCGGGTCGCTCCGCAGGCTCCGCTCCTGCGGACCCAACCTGGTCGTTCCGCAGGCTCCACTCCTGGGTAACCTGGCGCACTATGGCTCGCCGAATGAACTACTCCGCCCGGTTCACCCACTCGACGCAGCAGGTCTATGCAGCGCTCTCCAGTCGCGATCACTGGGATGCGCGCATCGAGGAGATGCGTAAGTACTCGGAGAACGAGCTGAAGAGCTTCGAGGTGTCCGACGCTGGAATCGACATCGTGATGCACCACGTCATCCCGCGTACCGAACTGCCCGACATCGCGCAGACGGTGATGAAGAAGGACATGGTGATCACCCGCAACGTGCACTTCGACGCCTACGAGGAAGTCACCGCGGGCCACTACGACGCGTCGATTCCGGCCGGACCGGGCTCACTCAAGGGCACCACCTCGCTGTTCCCGACCAACGGCGGCTCGACCCTGCGCACCTCCTCCGAGGCCAAGGTCTTCCTGCCGTTCATCGGAGGCAAACTCGAGCAGCTCATGCTGGTCAACCTGATCGACCTGTGGCGCGGCGAGGGCGAAGTGACTGCCGACTGGCTCGAAAAGAACGCCTAGCCCTGAACAGACCTGAAGGCGTCATCACCCGCGGCACCACCGGCATCAATCGGTTGCGTCGCAGCGACCGATGGCTGACGCACAACCCCGATGTTCGACGCGTTCTGCTCGACTCACCGGATCCCCTCGTCGTCGATCTGGGCTACGGCGCGATGCCCAACACCACGCTCGAACTCGCCGGTCGACTGCGTACCGTCCGGCCCGATGTTCGCGTGACGGGCCTCGAGATCGATCCCGCCCGCGTCGTTCCGGGGAGTGACGGCGTGGAGTTCGCCCGCGGCGGATTCGAGTTGGCTGGTTTGCGCCCGAACCTGGTGCGCGCGTTCAACGTACTGCGGCAATATCCCGAGGACGCGGTACCGGCTGCGTGGCAACGCATTCTGTCCGGCCTGGCACCCGGCGGCCTGCTGGTGGACGGCACCTGCGACGAACTCGGTCGACGCTGCGCCTGGGTGTTGCTCGACGCCGACGGCCCGCGATCACTGACGCTGGCGTGGGACCCGTTCGACGTCGCGATGCCGTCGGACATCGCAGAGCGGCTCCCGAAGGTACTGATCCACCGCAACGTCGAGGGTGAGCTGGTGCACGATCTGCTTCAGCGGGCAGACAGAGCGTGGTCGGTGTCGGCACCGCTGGCCCCGTTCGGGCCTCGACTGCGCTGGCGCGCCGCCCTGAAAGTGCTTGCCGAGCAGGGTCTTCCGGTCACACTCCCCCGCCGGCGCATGCGCGACAACGTATTGACGGTGCCCTGGTCGGTAGTCGCACCGACAGCGTGAATCGGGTGCAGCCGGCCGCGGTGAGCGCGGTCGGCTGCACCCGATTTCGCGGCTACGTGCAGGCCGACAGTGCCAGTTCGACGCGTTCGGCCACTCGATCGGTACTGCTGCCTGCCTCGAAATACAGCGCCTGCGGGTCCACCCGACCGATCGCGACGGCGTCGCACACCACCTCGTCGAGGGTGATCTGAGAGATGCCACCCGCGGCGAGGTCGAGCACCGTACGCACCGGGGTGGTGAGATTGAATGTGCCTGCCGATTCGACGTCACGCGGCTCGAGCCGGAGGCGATGCACCGCGAGCCTGGTGTCGGTCAGTCGAAGGTCGCCGAAGGCGCAGACGTGCACGAATTGGGGGTGCAGATGCCCGAAACCGTGTAGCTCGGCCGCACTCTGGTGCGAGATCACCGCCTCGCCGCCGAACCAGGCACACCACATCGCGAACACTTCGAGCTCGCTGTGTGGCCATTGGCCGAGACGGAACAGGTTGCGCTCGACGCGAGTCCACGTGTTCGTGGCAAGGTTGACGCGCACCATCGCCGGATCGAAGCCGAGCTCTCCGGCCTGCTCGGCCGTGAAGTAGCCGTCCTGACGAGTGGCCAACGAGTGCAGTTCGTGCACGCTCGGTCCTGTCGTACTCATGACGCAAGCCTACGTCACAATGTGTTACAGGTCACAAAGTTTCGACCCGATGCCGCAGGTTCGGCGAGTTTCACAGAGCTTGCTCAGAATCATCGGGAAGACTGCCGGGAATGTCATCCACAGCCAAGCGCAGCAGCGTGCCGTTGATCGCAGTCTCCGTCGTCGTAGTCCTCCTCGTCGCCGTCATCGGCGGCGAGTTGTTCGTGCGTCAGCAGATCAAATCCTGCCTCGCCGGCCAGCTCGAATCCGAGCTCGGCAGCCAGGTGGAGGTCGGTCTCGGCCTCAAGCCGGTGCTGCTGTCGTTGGTGGACAAGAAGGTCTCCTCGGTCACCGTCGACAGCGACGACGCGCGCTTCGGCCCCGCCGAGGGCATGGTCGTGCAGGCCGAGGCACGGGATCTGAACCTGACGCAGACCGCCGACTCCGGCGGCACCATCGGCAGTTCGAGTGCCGACATCGCGTGGTCCACCGACGGCATCACGCGCACCCTGCAGAGTCAGGGCATCGGCGCGATCGTCTCCGGCGTCACCTCGGACGCGTCGGCAGGCACCCTCGAATTCGCGGTCGGCGCTCTGGCGAACCTCACCGTCGAGCCGCAGGTTGTGGACGGCAGGGTCGACTTCCAGACCGTGGATGCATCGATTCTGGGCCTCGGTATCCCGACCGATCTGGTCGACTCCGTCGTCGGCGTGCTGACCGACAGCCTGCAGGCGTACCCGTTGGACATGACGCCGACGTCGTTGACCGTCACCGACAGCGGCATCGAGCTCACCCTCGAGGGCGGGCAGTACACGATTCCGGTGACTCAGCAGGATCAGAATCAGCCGACTCCCGAGGGTTGCTCGCTCGTCGCGTAACCCGTCCCCATGTGCGTGGAACTTCGTAGCGGGTTACGAAGTTCCACTCACATGCGACGCAGTCGCTCTAACCCAATCCGTCGAGCACCGCGCGGGTTCCCGACAGCCCCAATCGTGTTGCGCCCGCGTCGATCATGGCCAGGGCGGCCTCCGTGGTACGGATGCCGCCGCTGGCCTTGACGCCCAGTCGCCCGCCGACGGTCTGTGCCATCAAGCGCACCGCCTCGACGCTCGCGCCGCCGGCCGGGTGGAACCCGGTGGACGTCTTGACGAAGTCGGCTCCGGCCTTCTCGGCGGCGCGACAGACCTCGACGATCGCGTCGTCGGACAGCGCCGCCGATTCGATGATGACCTTCAGGACAGTGCTTCCGGAGATGCCCTCGCGGACGGTGACGATGTCTGCCAGTACCGCGTTGTAGTCCCCCGCGATGGCCGCTCCGACGTCGATCACCATGTCGACCTCGTCGGCACCCTGCTGCACCGCGAGCCGCGCCTCGGATCCCTTGATCAACGAATGATGCTTGCCCGACGGGAATCCGGCGACGACGGCGGTCAGCATTCCTTCGGCGCGAATCGGCAGCATCGACGGTGAGACGCAGACGGCGAGCACTCCGAGCTCCCGGCCTTCCTCGATGAGTGCGGCCACGTCGGCCGTCGTCGCTTCGGGCTTGAGCAGCGTGTGGTCGACCATTCCGGCGAGGGCAGCGCGGGTGAGTGTCATGCCCTCCAGCTTTTCACAGCTCTGCCGTCGGGAGCCCTGTCGGTCTACGATTTTTCTTCATGACCGCAGCCTCGCTCGCCGCCACCTTCAATGCCACCAGCAGGGAGTTCGACGCGGTGACGCCGCAGGTCTGGGGGCCGGCCGGGCAATCGCTCGCCTTCGCGCTCGAGTTGGCCACCGGCGACGCGGTTCTCGACGTGTGTTCCGGCACCGGGGCGTCGGCGATTCCTGCGGCGGCGGCCGTCGGCCCCGAGGGTCTCGTGCACGCCATCGACCTCGCCGACGACCTGTTGGAAGTGGGCCGTGTGAAAGCTACCGACCGCGCCTTGCGCAACATCGACTTCGTCGTCGCCGACGCCACCGTGTGGGAGCCGCCGTCGACGGTGCCCGACGCCGGGTACGACGCACTGGCCTGTTCGTACGGCATCTTCTTCTTGCCCCATCCCGCGCAGGACTTTGCGCGACTCGTCTCGTTGGTTCGACCCGGTGGTCGCGTCGGAGTGACGGTGTGGCGCAAGGGTGCGATCGAGGCGTTCGCGGGCACGTTCTTCGAGGTCATCGGTGCGCATTCTCCGCCGAGCGAGCATGCCGGGCCCCTCGCGCAGGACGGGTACGACAAGCATCCGATCCGCCGGATGGAAACCGTGGATCTTCTGCGTGGGTGGCTCACCGACGTGGGCGCTACCGACGTCCGGGTCGTCGAGCTGTCCAACCACGTTCCTGCGACGGAGTCGTTCGAGTGGGATCTGGTGCTGGGCAGCGCGATGCGCGGGGCGCTGACACCGTTCGACGATGCGACTCGGGCGCAGATCCGTGCCGAGTTCACGACGCTGCTGGCCGAGCGCGGCATCGATTCGATCGATCTCGGGACACTGGTGGCAACCGGGGTCCGCACGCCCTGAGAGAATCGACGGCATGAGTTCTTCCGTATCCGAGGATCGCCGCTACGTTCTGTCGCTCGGTTGCCCCGACAAGACGGGCATCGTCGCCCGCATCTCGACCTTCCTCGCCGAGGTCGGTGGATGGATCGTCGAAGCTGCGTATCACGCCGATCCCGATACCGGTTGGTTCTTCACCCGGCAGGCCGTACGAGCGTCGTCGGTCAGCATGAGCGTCGAGGATCTGCGATCACGGTTCGCCGAGGTGGCCGCCGAGCTGGGGCCGGAAACCGAATGGGCGCTTCACGATTCGGGCGAACCCAAGCGCGTGGTGCTGCTCGTCAGCAAGGAAGCGCATTGCTTGCACGACCTGCTCGGACGCGCCGCGGGCGGCGAACTGCCCGCCCAGATCTCCGCGGTGATCGGCAACCACAAGTCACTCGAGCCGATTGCTGCCGCGCACGGCACTCCGTTCCATCATGTCGAGTTCGCGAAGGATCCGGCCGAGCGGGGGCCCGCCTTCGAGGAGGTGCGGTCGCTCGTCGATTCCTACGACCCGCACGCGGTGGTGCTGGCGCGCTTCATGCAGGTTCTGCCGGAATCACTGTGCGCGCACTGGGCCGGCCGAGCGATCAACATCCACCACAGCTTCCTGCCGTCGTTCGTCGGCGCGCGTCCGTACCACCAGGCGTTCGCAAGGGGCGTCAAACTGATCGGCGCGACGTGCCACTACGTCACCGCCGAGCTCGACGCGGGTCCGATCATCGAGCAGGACGTCATCCGCGTCGACCACTCCGACGAAGTCACCGACATGGTGCGCCAGGGCCGCGATATCGAGAAGCTGGTGCTCTCCCGCGGTCTGCGATGGCACCTGGAAGACCGCGTGCTGGTGCACGGCCGCAAGACCGTGGTGTTCAGCTAGGCGCGGGAGTGGAGCCTGCAGGAACGACCCGGTTCAGGAGTGGAGCCTGCAGGGCCGACCCGGTTCAGGAGTGGAGCCTGCAGGAACGACCCGAAGACTCACAAGTTACGGAGCCGAACGACCTCGGCGTTGAATTCGTCGATTGCTTCCACCGAGCTCATGTGTCCGATGCCCGGGATGACGATCAGGCGGCTCAAGTGGTCGTGGTCGTCGAGGGCGCGGGCGAGTTTGCGAGCGTGCACCGGCGGGGTCAATCGGTCGGCCGAGCCGACGAGCACGCTGGTGGGCACGGACATGTTCCCCAGTGCCTCCCGAATGTCGAGGTCGGTCAGGGCGGCTCCCCAGACCCCACGGGTCCGAGGCGCGCATTCCAGCACGATCTTCTCGCAGAACGCCACCTCGGCCGGTGTCGCTCCGGGTGCCATCGAGATGTACTTGATGGCCTGACGCACCACCGGCGACGGCCGCAGCGGAAGTGCCGAACCGAGCACAGCGCGTCCGACCGGGGTGGGCACTCGGGGGAAACGCTGCGGCAGCGGGATGACGGTGGTTTCGCGGATGAGAGAGTCGGTGGCAGTGCTGGCGAGGAGCACAGCGCTGACGAGCCGATCGACCTGCTCGGGATAGTTGCCGGCCCACGCCATGATCGACATGCCGCCCATGCTGTGCCCGACCAGGACGGCCTTGTTGTCCTCGGCGACCGTCGCGGCGAGAACTGCGGCGAGGTCGTCGGCGAGGATGTCCGGACTCAGCGGACGCGTACCGACATCACTGCGGCCGTGCCCGCGCTGGTCGTAGGTGATGACGCGATAGCGGCCGGCGAGCGCATTGATCTGCGGGTACCAGTAGTCGGCCGAGCAGGTCCAGCCGTGACTGAAGACGATCGGTTCGGCATCGGCGTCACCGTAGCTCCGAACGTGCAGGTGCGCCCCGTCATCGGTGACCACCTCGGTGAGGTGCGGTTCGTAGGTGGGGTATTGCAGTAGTTCGTCGGGCTGGACGTCGGTCGTCTTGGTGAACGAATGCAGGCGACGTCGCCGAACGACGAGTGCACCGAGACCGGCCGCCGCAGCGGCGCTGCCGATTCCGAACAGCGCGAACTCGACTGCTTTGCGTGAAACCACTGAAAATCCCCTCTACCTCGAACCCCCTGGCGGGTGCGGTAGACGGTACGCCCACAACGAAGCGGGCGTCGATGTGACCACCTACCAGCGGGGTCCGCGCTGGATACTGTCGATCTTGGGTCGGACGTCGACGAGGTACACCGCGATTCCGACGATGCCGATGATCCAGAACATGATGACCATCGGGCCGATCAGCGTGAGCAACAGTCCCACCGCCAGAATGCCCAACCAGGCGTTCTTGGTCAGCTTTCCGGCCGCGGGAAACGCATCCGGCCGTTGGCGCAGCGCATGAAAAATGGCGAACGCGGCTCCGGCAATCGAAATGATTTGCAGGATCAGGAAGATCGTCTGGGAGAAGCTGCTCGCAATCACGCCCGCCAGTGTACGAGAAACGACCCCCGCACCGCGCGGCGCAGGGGTCGTTTTCTTTACGAATGCTTTAGCGAGTGGTCTTCTTCGCCGGAGCCTTCTTGGCCGGAGCCGGGGTGGCCTTCTTCGCGGCCGGTGCCGGTGCCGTCTTCTTTGCCGGAGCAGGCGTCTTCTTGATCGGCGAGTTCGCGTTGCTGCGGGTCTTGGCCTCGACCGTGCCCGCCACGCCGCTCACCTTGTCGGAAGCGTCGATGGCCTTCTCCTTGGCCTCGTCGCCCGCCTCGTCGATGTTCTCGGCGAGCTCGTCGGCCGCGTCGGAGATCTCCTCGGCACCTTCACGAACCTTGTCCGACGCGAGGCCGGCCATGGCAGCGGCGCGCTCGCCGACTGCGCGAGTCTGCGAGGCGACGGTTCCGAGGGCCTGCTCGGTGAGGTCGACGACGTCGTTGGCAGCGGAGTTGGCGCGCTCGAGGCTCTCTTCGACTGCCGGGGTGCGGCGAATGCGCTCGACGGTCTCCTCGCCACGCTCGGCGAGCGAGGTGTACAGATCGGAGGCGACCTTCAGGTAGGCCTCGGCAACCTTGCGCAGCTCCTCGGGGGTGAACCGCTCGCGGAGCTCGGCGATCTCGTCGGGAAGCTCGGCGGGCAGGTTCGCCAGACGCTCGCGCAGGCTCTCGACGCCCTCGGTGACGTCTTCGGAAAGGTCTGCGATGCGGGCGTTGACCTCGCTGGTGCGGCTCTCGGCGCGCGAACGCACCTGTGCGACGACGTCCGCTACTGCCTGGACGACGGCGTCGCCTGCACCGACGGCTGCGAAGATGGGGGTCTTGACGTTCTCGAAGTTCTTGGAATCAGACATCGGGTGTCTCCTGTTCGTCGGGTTCGGGCTCCTGCGTCGACTCGTTCTCACGACAGAACGAGTCGTAGATCTCGATCAGCACTTGCTTCTGCCGCTCGGTGATGTGCTCATCGCCGAGCAGAGCTTCGCGCACCGGACCGTGGGGACGCGCTTCCAAGATCCCGGCCCGGACGTACAGCACCTCCGAGGAGACGCGCAGACCCTTGGCTATCTGCGCTAGCACTTCTGCGGACGGGTTTCGTAGTCCGCGTTCGATCTGACTCAGGTAGGGGTTGCTCACTCCGGCCCGGCTTGCCAGTTGCCGCATCGATACCTGTGCGGCTTCGCGTTGGGATCGGATGTAGCTGCCGATGTCCTGGGCTGCAGTCGTCACGACTGCGGCGACAAGATCCCCGGCCTCGGCAACCACCTGCGTCGCTTCGGTCGCCTTGGCGACCAGATCTCCCTCGTCCTCGGCCATCTCGGCCTCCTGTTTCGGTGTCCTACTGGACGGTACCGAAGGGTGCTAACTATTGCAAGCACTCTGCTAGCACTAGTGCCCGAAGATCAGATCCGAGATCGTGTAGATGGCCAGACCAGCGATGGAACCGACGACGGTTCCGTTGATGCGAATGAATTGGAGATCGCGTCCGACCTGGAGTTCGATCTTCTTGCTCGCTTCCTCGGCGTCCCAGCGAGCGACGGTGTCGCCGATGATCGTGGTGATCTCGTCCGCGTAGTTCGCGGCGATGTAACTCGCCCCACCGAGGAGCCAACCGTCCACCTTGCCGCGCAGTTCCTCGTCGTCGCGCAGCCGCACGCCGAGGTTGGCGGTGTTCTCCTTGATCTTGGTACGCAGCGTGCTCGTCGGATCGTCCACCGACTCGGTGATCAGCCGCTTGGCCACCTTCCACGTTGCCGCCGCGAGGCCGGTGATCTCCTCGCGCCCCATGATCTGAGCCTTGAGCTTCTCGGCCTTCTCGATCGTCACCGGGTCGTGCTGCAGGTCGTTGGCGTAATCGACGAGGAACTTGTTGGCGGCCAGGCGCACATCGTGCTCGGGGTTGGAGCGGATCTTCCAGGTGAACTCGACGAGTTCCTTGTAGACCTTCTCTCCCAACAGGGTGTCGACGAACTTCGGCGACCAGTTCGGGGAATCCCGCGCGACGACGCGATCGATCATCTCCTGGCTGCCCAGCGCCCACTGATGAGCGCGCTCGGCGAGCATGTCGATGAGCGGCAGCTGACGGTTCTCGCGAAGCAATTCGTCGAGAATGCGGCCGATCGGCGGTCCCCACTGCGGATCGGCGAGTCGGCGGACGATGGTGCTGTCGATGACGGCCGTGATGTCCTCGTCGTTGAGAACATCGACGACACCGTGCAGCACGGTCGCCGCCTCGGCCGCGACACGTTCGGCATTGTCGGGCTGGGCGAGCCAGGTGCCCAAGCGCAACGGAACCTGAGCCGACGCGACCTTCTCCGACACCACCTCGGGTGCCAGGAAGTTGCTACCGACGAACGAACTCAGACTCGCGCCCAGCTGATCCTTCTTCTTCTTGATCAGCGCCGTGTGCGGAATCGGGATGCCCAGCGGATGCTTGAACAGCGCCGTCACCGCGAACCAGTCCGCGAGCGCGCCCACCATGCCCGCCTCCGACGCCGCGCGCACGTACCCCACCCACGCCCCCGCACCCGTCGACTCCTGCCACCGGCAGAACAGGTAGACGATCGAGGCGAAAACGAGGAAGCCGGTCGCGACCGTTTTCATCTTGCGGAGGTCGCGGCGTTTGGTCTCGTCGTCGAAGTTCATGAGCTGCACAACCGACATTGTGCCCAGAAATGTGACGGATCAACCGGACACAGCCTGCAATGGTGTCGGAGCAGGCGCATAGGGTGGCATTGTGGCGAGAAATACGACGGAGGCAAAGCTGGACGAGTCCGAGCCGAGCGAGGACAAGCCCAAGGCCGAGAAGCCGGACGGCCGTAAACGTCGGTGGCGCGAGCACAAGATCGCGCGACGCGAGGAACTCGTCGACGGCACATTGGCCGCCATCCGGCTGCGCGGCCGCGAGATCGGAATGGACGAGATCGCGTCGGAGATCGGTATCTCCAAGACCGTGCTCTACCGGTACTTCACCGACAAGAACGATCTGACGAGCGCGACCATGTCGCGGTACGTCGAAACGACGCTCGCCCCGCGCATCTACGCCGCGATCTCGCACGAGCTGGACGAGTACGAGCTCACTCGCGTCGTGGTGACCGCGTACGTCGAGACGGTGGCCACCGATCCCGAGGTGTACCTGTACGTCATGGCGAACAACGCCGGCAACAACCGCGACGTCGTCGCGGAGTCGGAGCGAATGATCGCCGAGTTGCTCTCGACCGTGCTGGGCGAGCGCCTTCGCCAACGCGAGATGGACTCGGGCGGCTCGGTGCCGTGGGCGTTCGCCATCGTCGGTGCGGTCCAGCTGGCCACCCACTGGTGGATCTCCAACAAGTCGATGTCGGCGGACGACCTGATCGACTACCTCTGCATGATGATGTGGGGCGGAATCCACGGGGTCGCCATGGCCGACGGCTCACCGGCGAAGTTCAAGTCGCAGCCCCACCCTCTGGTCGACGAGTCCGGAACGTCCTAACGCTCGTCGTACCCCTCGTCGTCCAGTGGCACCTCGGCTCGCTGGTCCAGAACGTCTCGGGCGTCGGCCTCGACGGGCAGATCGTCCACGTTCGGCTCGGCCGGCTCGTCCACGATCGGCAGGTCCTGCTGCGCGCGATCCTCGGCGGGAGTTTCGATGGGTGATTCGCTCATGTCTCCATTCGTACCATCGCTCGTCAGTTTGAGATCCGGCCCGGTCGGACATCCGAACAGGTATGACCAACGAAACACTGACCGGACGCCGCATCGCCATTCTCGCCACTGACGGCGTCGAGCAAGTCGAGCTGGTTCAGCCCCGCGAAGCCGTCGAAAGAGCCGGAGCCACAGTCACATTGGTCGCACTCGACCATGGCGACATCCAAGCCATGGAGAGCGACGTCAATGCCGCCGACACCTTCACCGTCGACCGCGTCGTCGCCGACGTGTCTGCGGACGACTTCGACGCCCTGATTCTGCCCGGCGGAACCACCAACCCCGACCAACTTCGTGTCGACGCGGACGCGGTCGAGTTCGTCCGCGCATTCGTGCAGGCCCGCAAGCCCGTCGGCGTCATCTGCCATGGAGCCTGGACCCTCGTCGAGGCCGACGTCGTGAAGGGCCGGACGTTGACGTCCTACCCGAGCATCCGCACCGACATCCGCAATGCGGGTGGCACGGTCGTCGACGAGGAAGTGGTCGTCGACGGGAACCTGGTCTCGAGCCGCAACCCGGACGACCTGCCTGCCTTCTGCGCGAAGATCGTGGAGCATTTCCGCGCTTGATAGGTTAGCGTGCCCTATGCGCATCTCTCGTTCGGTGGCTCTGCCTGCGGCAGTCCTCACCCTTGCCCTCGCCCTCACCGCGTGCAGTTCCGACGCCGCTGACGGCGACACCACCGACCCCTCCGAGGCCGGTGGTGCCGTGGTCACCGACATGTTCGGTGACGTCGAAGTTCCGGCAGACCCCCAACGCGTGGTGGCGCTCGGTTGGTCGGACGCAGAGACCGCGCTGGCCCTCGGCGTGGAACCGGTCGGGGCCAGCGACTGGCTCGGCGTCGGTGGAAACGGCTTGGGGCCGTGGGTCGACGAGTCCTACGACACCGACCCCACGATCGTCGGCACCTTCGACGTCGACTTGGAATCGGTTGCCGCTCTGGCCCCGGACCTGATTCTCTGGACGCGTAGCACCAACGACAAGGCGGTCTACGACCAGCTGTCCGACATCGCACCCACCGTCGCGGCACCACCGGGAACCGACGTCGCCTACGGCACCACGTGGGACGGCCAGACCGAGATCGTCGCCGAGGCGCTCGGAAAGGTCGACGAGGGCACGAAGCTCGTCGACGACACCCAGGCGCTGATCGACGACACGATCGCGGCCAACCCGGAGTTCGCCGACAAGACCGTGGCCGTCGGCACGCTCTACAGCGGACAGATCGGTGCCTACGTGCGCGGCGACACCCGCGTCGACTTCCTCGAATCACTCGGCATGACGAACACCCCGGCCATCCAGAACCTCGCCGAGCCGGGAGCGTTCAGCATCGAACTCTCCGAAGAGAACGTCGCTGCCCTCGACGCCGACCTCACCGTCATGTTCCCCATCGGCACCGGACCCGAGGTGATCACCGAGAACCCGTCGATCCAGGGCCTGCCGTCGGCACGCGACGGACGCCTCGTAGTTCTCGGTGACCTCGACTTGTCCAACGCATTCTCGGCCGCCTCGGTGGCAGGTACCCGATACGCACTGGAGAATGCCGTACCGCTCTTCGCGGCACCGCTGAAGAGCTAGATCACACTCTCCCGGGCGGGCTTGTCACACTCTCCCTGGCGGGAATCCACCCGCGGCGATCGGTCCCCAGGTGTCGATCACGATGCGTATCAACGACTTTCCCTGCTTCACCATCGCCGCGCGGTACTCGTCCCAGTCCGAGTGCTCGCCTGCGATGCTGCGAAAGTACTCCACCAGCGGCTCGACGGCGTCGGGCAGATCGATGATCTCGGCCGTCCCGTCGACCTGCACGTAGTCACCGTTCCAGTCGTCACTGTGCACCAGCACCGTGACGGCGGAATTGCGGCGGATGTTGTGCACCTTCGCGCGCTCGGGGTAGGTGGCGATGACGATGCGGCCTTCCGAGTCCACCCCGGCCGAAACCGGAGAGACCTGCAGACCGTCGTCGCGCTTGCGGGTGATCAGGGTGTGATGGTGCCGCGGGGAGACGAATTCGAGCAATTCCTCACGCGACACGGTTTCTGCTTTTGCGATGGTAGGGGCCATGAATCCCATGGTAGAGAAGTAGTCTTCTCGCCTATGGCCGACAAGTCGAAACTGTGGACGCTCTCGCCCGTCGATGTGCTGCGCGCCGGCGCATCTCCCCGTGTGGAGGACATCGATTTCACGGCAACCCCGGGATTCGACGGCGCGAAAGCACACGGCAACGACGTCCTCGAGCAGCGCGGTGCAGTACTTGCGGCGCTCCAGGAAAAGCTCTATGCCCACGGGCGCGCAGGCGGCACCAAGTCGGTCCTGCTGGTGTTGCAGGGCATGGACACCGCGGGCAAGGGCGGCATGGTCAAACACGTCATCGGGATGGTCGATCCGCAGGGTGTCGACCTCGCCTCGTTCGGGGTGCCGACCCAGAAAGAGAAGCAGCACCACTATCTGTGGCGCATCCGCAACGCACTTCCGCGGGCCGGCCGAATCGGGGTGTTCGATCGGTCCCACTACGAGGACGTGCTCGTCGTCGCGGTCCACGATCTCGTGCCGCGGCAGGTGTGGGAGAAGCGATTCGACGAGATCAACGCCTTCGAGAAGGAATTGGTCGACGAGGACACGGTCGTCGTCAAGGTGGCCTTGTTCGTCTCGGCGGACGAGCAGAAGAAGCGGTTGCAGGAGCGGCTCGATCGACCGGACAAGCACTGGAAGTACAACCCGGGCGATGTGACCGAGCGTGGCTTCCTACCGCAGTACCGGGAGGCGTATCAGCGGGTCCTGGATCGTACGGATACCGACCACGCACCGTGGTACGTCGTTCCGTCCGACCGTAAGTGGTACAGCAGACTTGCTGTCACGGAAATTCTCATCGACGCCCTCGAGAAGCTCGATCTCGACTGGCCTGCAGCAGATTTCGACGTCGAACACGAGAAAAAGCGGCTGGCCGAGAGCTGAACCCCCTTCGAAGGTGTGAATGGTCCATTGACCCCCGTCTGGGCAGGTCAATGGACCATTCACGCGTACAACGAGACAGTTACAGCGTGGCTGCGTCGATCACGAAGCGGTAGCGCACGTCGGACTTGACGACGCGGTCGTATGCCTCGTTGATCTTCTCGGCCGGGATGACCTCGATCTCGGCACCGATATGGTGCTCGGCGCAGAAGTCCAGCATTTCCTGGGTCTCGGCGATGCCGCCGACCATCGAGCCCGCGAACGAGCGACGGTTGGCCAGCAGATTGAATGCAGGCACCTCGAGGGGCTTCTCGGGAACACCGAGCTCGACGAGGGTGCCGTTACGGGCCAGCAGTCCCAGGTACTTGCCCATGGGCAGGTTGGCCGAGACGGTGTTGAGGATCAGGTCGAACTTGCCCTGGAGATCCTTGAGCGCGGTGGTGTCCTTGGTGGCGTAGTACTCGTCGGCACCGTAGGCCTTGCCGTCTGCCTCCTTGGCATCGGTCTGGCTCAGCACGGTGACATGCGCACCCATGGCGTGAGCGATCTTGACGCCGATGTGTCCGAGTCCGCCCATTCCGATGATGGCGACCTTCTTGTCGGGGCCCGCTCCCCAGTGCTTGAGCGGCGAGTACAGCGTGATGCCTGCGCACAGCAGCGGTGCCGCGACATCGAGCTCGATGCCCTCGGGGATGCCGAGCACGAACTTCTCCGTGACGACGATCTGGGTGGAGTATCCACCGTTGGTGAACTCACCCTCGTAGGTCTTCGAGTTGTAGGTCTGGACGACGCCCTTGGTGCAGTACTGCTCGTCGCCGTCCTTGCATGCCTCACACTCGCCACAGGAGTCGACGAAGCAGCCGACGCCGACGCGGTCGCCGACCTTGCGGCTGGTCACCTCGGAGCCGACCTCGGCAACGATGCCGGCGATCTCGTGTCCGGGAACCACGGGGTACGAGGTGCCGCCCCATTCGTTGCGGGCGGTGTGGATGTCGGAGTGGCAGATGCCCGCGAACTTCACGTCGATGAGGATGTCGTTCGGTCCGACGGCGCGCCGCTCGATCGTCGCCTTCTCGAGCGGGGCGTCCGGAGCAGTGGCCTGGTAAGCGGTAGCTGAAGTCATGACTACATTGCTACCTACGCATCTGTGTAAGCGCAACACAGCTACCGCCCCGACCAGGCTATTCCTATTTCAAACGAGTCGTTCGCAACACTAACTTCAGCCGTTCTTGGCGATATTCACGCCGAGCCATCCAACATACGCCGCCAGACCGATCAGTCCGATTTTGCGAGTCTTGGGGTACGCGATGGCCGCGCCGACGGCCAGTTCAGTGGCTCCGTTGCGGCTGATCCACGTTCGAGTGTCCGTAGGGAACGGGAGCTTGGTGATTCCTTCGAAGGCCTCGGGTACCACGAAGTGGGCGGCGCCGGTGGCGGCCAACCCGATTCCGAATGCCTTGGGTACCAGACCGTTCGACTTCTTGGACTTGCTCACTGACACGCTCCCTGCGATCGAAGTGGTTGAACTGGCAAAACGACAATAGCGCTACGAGACGGTGGTTACTTTGCGACCCGGCCGTTCTCGTAGCGATAGAACCCGATTCCGGTCTTCTTGCCCACTTGCCCGGCCCCGACCATCTGCAGCAGCAGCGGCGGCGGCGCGAACAACGGTTCCGCGAATTCCGAGTACATGGAATCTGCAATGGCTTTCACGGTGTCCAGACCGATCAGATCGGCGAGCGCGAGCGGGCCCATCGGGTGCGCCAGTCCCAACACGGTCGCTTTGTCGACATCTTCCTTGGTGGCGAATCCGGATTCGACCATGCGAATCGCGGAGAGCAGATACGGCACGAGCAGCGCGTTGACGACAAATCCCGAGCGGTCGGCCGACCGCACCACCTGCTTGCCGAGAACGTCGCCTGCGAATCGCTCGGCGCGGTCGGCGACCGTCTCGGAGGTCGCATCGGTGGTGACGAGCTCGACGAGTGGCAGCACCGGTACCGGGTTGAAGAAATGCAGTCCGATGATTCGGTTCGGAGACGTCGTAGCGGATCCGAGCGTCGTGATGGGAATGGAGGAGGTGTTCGAGGCGAGTACGGCGCCGGGGTCGGTCACGACCGCGTCGAGCTCGGTGAAGATATCCGTCTTGATCTTCTCGTCCTCAAGCACTGCTTCGACAACGAGTTGGCGATCGGCGAAGTCGGCCAGATCGAAGGTGAAGCGGAGCCTGCACGCCGCGTTCTCTCGTTCGCGTTCGGTGATCTTGCCGCTGCTGACGCCGCGGTCCAGTGATCGGAGGATGCGATTGCGGCCGGCCGCGGTCAGTTCGCGGGTCTGCTCGTAGACCAACACATCGACGTGTGCGCGGGCGCAGACCTCCGCGATTCCCGCCCCCATCTGTCCCGCTCCGACGATCCCCACCCTCTCGACCGTCACAGAAAACTCCTAGCCAATAATGTTGCAGCACAACAGCTTTTAGTGAGATGAGGGTAACTCTGATCGGGTACGCCCAAAACCTTCGTCGTACAGAACAGGCGGCCCGCAACGAAAGTTGCGGACCGCCTGACTAGTGCGCTGAAGATCCGGGGAGGCGGGCTAGCTCAGTGGAACTGGCCTTCTTCGGTGGAGCCCTTCAGTGCAGCCGTCGAGGTGTTGGGGTCGACGGTGGTGGCGATGCGGTCGAAGTAGCCCGCGCCGACCTCACGCTGGTGCTTGATGGCGGTGAAGCCGCGCTCTTCGGCAGCCTTGAACTCGCGCTCCTGCAGGTCGACGAACGCGGTCATGCCTTCGCGGGCGTAGCCGTGTGCCAGGTCGAACATGCCGTAGTTGAGCGAGTGGAAGCCTGCGAGGGTGATGAACTGGAACTTGAAGCCCATGGCTCCGAGTTCCTTCTGGAACTTGGCGATGGTCGCGTCGTCCAGGTGTGCCTTCCAGTTGAACGAAGGCGAGCAGTTGTAGGCGAGCAGCTGGTCCGGGAACTCGCTGCGAACCGACTCGGAGAACTTCTTGGCGACCTCGAGATCCGGCACGCCGGTCTCCATCCAGATGAGGTCGGCGTACGGGGCGTAGGCCTTGGCGCGAGCGATGCAGGGCTCGATGCCGTTCTTGACGCCGAAGAAGCCTTCTGCGGTGCGGGTTCCGTCCAGGAACTCACGGTCGCGCTCGTCGACGTCGGAGGTGATCAGCGTGGCTGCCTCGGCGTCGGTGCGAGCGATGATGACCGACGGGACGTCGGCGACGTCGGACGCGAGCCGCGCCGAGGTCAGGGTGCGGATGTGCTGCTGGGTCGGGATGAGAACCTTGCCGCCGAGGTGGCCGCACTTCTTCTCCGATGCGAGCTGATCCTCCCAGTGCACGCCTGCGGCGCCGGCCACGATCATGGCCTTCTGCAGCTCGTAGGCGTTCAGTGCGCCACCGAAGCCGGCTTCGGCGTCGGCGACGATCGGTGCAACCCAGTTCTTGACGGACGTGTCGCCCTCGATCTTGGCGATCTCGTCGGCGCGCAGGAGTGCGTTGTTGATGCGACGGACGACCGACGGCACCGAGTTGGCCGGGTAGAGGCTCTGGTCCGGGTACGTGTGGCCCGAGAGGTTCGCGTCGCCTGCGACCTGCCAGCCGGAGAGGTAGATCGCCTGGAGGCCGGCGCGAATCTGCTGCACGGCCTGGTTGCCGGTGAGGGCACCGAGCGAGTTGATGTAGTCCTCGTTGTTCACGAGGTCCCACAGGACCTCGCTGCCGCGGCGAGCGAGTGTCGCTTCTTCGACGACGGTGCCCTGGAGGTCGGAGACCTGCTGCGCGGTGAAGTTACGGGTGACGCCCTTCCAGCGCGGGTTGGTGTCCCAATCCTGCTGAATCTCGGCGGTGGTCTTCGGGGTGCCGGTGGTCGACATCTTCAGCTCCAGTCTCTTCTGCTTCTCGGCCTGCCTCGAGACGAATCTTCACATCGTTGCCAGGCCCTTCTGGTGTACTCCAAAACAATGGCACAACGGAAAACAGGCGTCTACCAGTTGTTAGTGCCAATCTTGGCTAGCTTTCCCTGCACGCTTGCTAACTTTGCAAATTTTCGGCCACGACAAACCTCTCCGATCGGACGGCGCGGTTACTCGTCAGTAGCGATGAATCCCCAGTTGATGAACGCAATGAACAAAAACTCATACAGGACGCTTGTACGGTTTGAACGGCACGTCTGAATCGAGTCAGAACTCGGGTTCGACGTGACGGACATCACACTACGTCTATCCCAGAATGTGAACACTCACGGGGTGCGCCGCTCGACGCCACTTCCATGGGGAGCCCCGGCTCGACGCCTCCGAATGGAGCGCAACGTGCACTCATCCACAGACACGCAGCTATCCACAGGGCATTCCATTCCCCCAGGTCGGCCCACCGACGCCACCCCAGCGCTCCCCGACACTGCACCCATGACACCCGACGCAGGCTCCACTCCCAGACCCACAGGTCATTCCGCAGGCTCCACTCCCAGACCGACAGGTCATTCCGCAGGCTCCACTCCCAGACCGACAGGTCATTCCGCAGGCTCCACTCCCAGACCGACAGGTCATTCCGCAGGCTCCACTCCCGGCCCCGCCACCCTCCAGCAGCTCCTGGCCTCCGGACTCCACCCCAGCACCGTCTCGCGTCACTTCACCCGTGTTCTGCCGACGGTCCACATGCGCGGGGAACCGTCGACGATGGATCGGTGTCGGGCCGTTTCGCTGTGGCGACCGGACGCCGTGCTCAGTCACCGGTCGGCCGCCTACTTACGGGGCTGGACGACCGAACCGACAACCCTCGACGCCACGGTCCCCAGCTCGGCGAGATTGCGGCCACCGCCATGGCTTCGGCTACACCGTCGGACACTCGATTCCAGGCTCGTCGACGAGGTCGAGACCCTGCCGTGCACCACGCCCGCACAGACGATTCTCGATTGCCTGGCGGTACTCCCCCGCGCCGAGGCCGAGTTGCTGATCGACGAACGCCTGAAGTTCGGACTCGACCCCGCGTCGTTGCTCCGCCTGCTCGAACGATTCCCGGGTCGACGCGGCAACGCAGAGTTGGCTCGCCAAGTTCGGCTGGCAGTGACCAGGTTCGCCTCGGAACCGGAGCGGTCACTGGGACGCGCGCTGCACCGGATCGGGCTGTACCTGGAGATGAATGCGGCAGTCGGTCCGTACATCTGCGACCTCGTCGACCGTCGCAGCCGAACGATCATCGAAGTGGACGGACGCGAATTCCACAGTGCAGCCGGGGTATTCAGCAAGGATCGGCGCAGGCAGAACGCGCTGGTGCTCGATCGCTGGCTGGTGCTGCGCTACTCGGCATTCGACGTACTGGCCGCACCGGACGTCATCGCCGGAGAGATTGCGTCGGTGATCCGACGACGTCGGGAATCGAGGCGATGACTGCACATGGTGCTCCACTCCCGTGCTCGTAAGCGGGATCCAGCGGTTCTGCCGCATCGAGTGGAGCACCTGTTGCACCAGGCCGGTCGCAGTAGCCGACTCGGCGATGACTGCACACAATGCTCCACTCCCGTGCCCGCGTACGAGGTTCATCGCACGCGCCCACGGGAGTGGAGCACCAGTTGCAGGAAATCTCAGATACGAACGCCGCTGCGCTCGTCACTGGCCGCAACCACCCGAGAGGTGACCGGTGCCCGGCGCGAGGCCAGCACCCCGAGCGCGCCCATGGCGGCGATCACGAGTCCGCCGATGATGGCGAACAGGTCCGCGGCCAGTAGGCCGGACGGGAACACCATCAGTGCGGGCGAGACCGCGAGCAACAGACCGAGACCCACGTGGGTCCAGTGGCTCTGCCTGGACGCGGATCCGATGGCCCAGAGCGCAGACGACGCCGCGAGGATGCCGAGCACCAGGATGGCTCCGGTGACCTCCTGGTCTCCCTGGACGGGAAGCCAGACGGTGGAAGCCACGAGCACGGCTCCCGTGACGAACACGACGACGTCCCTGACGATTTCGGATGTGCGCTGACGGTTGGACATGACCGCTCCTCGTGGTGCGTGGTGAATAGCTCGTATACCGGTATACGCCTTTACCTCGGCTAATGTTCCCGAACAGCACTGCATTGTGATCCAGCAGCTATCTGCCAATGCTGTTAAGCCAATTCTTCGCAGGCGTAGCCTGACACTGTGTCCAAGACTTTCGTCGGCGTGCGGCTTCGGCAGTTACGCAGCGAACGCAGCATGAGTCAGGTGTCGCTGGCGCAGAAGCTGGGCATCTCGGCCAGCTATCTCAACCAGATCGAGCACGACGTGCGCCCGTTGACAGTTCCGGTGCTGCTGCGCATCTCGGAGGTTTTCGGCGTAGACACCTCGTTCTTCTCCTCGGAGGACGACACCAGGCTGGTCGCCGAGATGCGCGAGGTCGCCCTCGATCAGGACATGGGTATCGACGCCGATGCGCACGAAATTGCGCAGATGGTCAGCTCGCACCCGCAGTTGGCGCGAGCGATGGTCAACATGCACCGCCGATACCGCAATACGACAGCTCAGCTTCTGGCCGCAACCGAGGACCGCTTCTCCGACGGCAGTGGCAGTGGTTCGATCAGCAAGCCACACGAAGAAGTGCGCGACTACTTCTATCAGCGACAGAATTATCTGCACGATCTGGATACCGCGGCGGAGGCACTGACCTCGAGAATCCGATTCCATCGCGCCGACCTGGGCGGCGAGATCGCCAAGCGGCTCCGGACGGTGCACGATGTCCAGATCGTCAACCGGATCGACCTCGGCGAGAACGTGCTGCACCGTTTCGACCCGCAGTCGCGAGTGTTGGAGATTTCACCACATCTGTCCGGTGGGCAGAAGGTATTCCGGTACGCAGCCGAACTGGCCTACCTCGAATGCGGAGATCTGCTGAACAAGATGGCCGACGAGGGAAACTTCACGAGCGAGTCGTCGAAGAAATTGGCGGTTCTCGGATTCGCGAACTACTTCGCTGCCGCGACGGTGTTGCCGTATCACCATTTCCACGATGTTGCCGAGGATTTTCGCTACGACATCGAGCGACTCTCGGCCTTCTTCTCGGTCAGTTACGAGACGGTCTGCCATCGGCTCTCCACCCTGCAGAGACCCGAGCTGCGGGGCGTCCCGTTCTCGTTCGTCCGAGTCGACCGCGCAGGAAATATGTCGAAAAGGCAGTCCGCCACCGGCTTTCACTTCTCGTCGAGCGGCGGTACCTGCCCTCTGTGGAATGTGTACGAGACTTTCGCCTATCCCGGAAAGATCATGACGCAGATCGCCGAGATGCCCGACGGCCGCAACTACCTGTGGATAGCACGCACAGTGGAGCGTCGGGCCGCGCGTTACGGACAGCCCGGCAAGACCTTCGCCATCGGCCTCGGTTGCGAACTCCGCCACGCCGGACGTCTGGTGTATGCCGACGGACTGGACGTACAGGGCTCGGTCGCTGCGACGCCGATCGGCGCCGGTTGCCGGGTCTGCGAACGCTCGAACTGCCCGCAACGTGCCTTCCCGCCGCTGGGGAAAGACCTCGACATAGACGAGCACCGAAGTTCGGTGTCCCCGTACCTCGTTCGCTGAGAAGAAGGAGATCTGCAATGACGCGAATCGGCGTCGTACTTCGACCCGAGGTTCCGCCGGAGGCAATAGTCGAAGCAGCACGTGCGGCCGACCGCGCTGGCGTCGACGAGGTGTGGTTGTGGGAAGACTGCTTCTTCTCCGGTGGAATGACCACTGCTGCACTGGTTCTCGCGAGCACCGATCGCGTGAACGTCGGCGTCGGGGTGTTGCCCACTCCGATGCGGAACGTGGCAGCCACAGCCATGGAGATCGCAGCAGCGGCCCGAGTTCATCCGGGACGGCTGCGCGTCGGACTCGGACACGGGGTGCAGTCGTGGATGGGCCAGATCGGCGCGCGAGTGCAATCGCCTCTGACATTGCTCGACGAACAGATGGCGGCGCTCACCGCGCTGTTGGCAGGCGAGAGCGTCACCGTGCAGGGCCGGTATGTTTCACTCGACAATGTGCAGCTGAATTGGCCTCCAACGCAGGCTTTTCCGCTGCTCGTCGGGGCGACCGGACCGAAAACTCTGGCGCTCAGCGGCCGCACGAGCGCGGGCACCATTCTCACGAGCGAGACATCACCGGATCAGGTGCGAACGGCAATCGAACAGATCGACGGTGGGCCGGGACACGAGATCGTCGTCTACGTGGCCGTAGCGTCCGATTCCGATGCCGACCCCGGCAACCTGCAACGCTGGATCGATGCCGGCGCTACCACCGTCGTGCTCGAACCCGCCGCGGACCGATTCGATCTGTCCACCCTGTTCGCACAGGCGGCGGCGTCGACGCAGCGGTTCTAGCACTCTCTCAAGAACCGCCCCGCGTCCGCGAACGCCCGTGCTCGACGCGTCAGCGTGGGTGGCGCAGCGGGCTCCCCTCGCCACAGGCGGTAGAGCGTGCTCATGCTCAGGATCAGTCGTTCCGGTGAGTCCCAGTGTGCATACCGACCGAATTCGGGTGACTTCAGCAGATTGAGGGCGGCCTCGGTGGAGTCGAGTCCGGCGTCGAAGCACGTGCGTCCGGCCTCGGACACCCAGGTCCAGTAATTGCGGACTGCGCGGATCTCGTCGGTGCCGCACAGGGGTCCGTGGCCCGGGACGTAGACGGAGGCGTCGAGTTCGAGAAGGTGGTCGAGGGCGTCGATCCAGTTCTGCAACGGGCCGTGCCAGAGCACCGGGGTGGCGTCGATGAACAGCAGGTCGCCGGCGAACACCACTCCGACATCGGGGAGGTGGGCGATGAGATCGCCCTCGGTGTGCGCCGGGCCCAGGTAGCGCAGGTGCACGGATCGCCCTGCTACGTCGATGGTGTCGGTGGTCTCGAAGGTGTGATCCGGCAATCGCGGCAGCGTCGTGGGGAAGGTGGCGTTGCCGCGGACTCGGTTCATGTAGGAGCCCATTGCTCCCACCGGTCCCGGCACCCAGCCGATCTTCGCGCCGAGAGAGGCGAACGCGTTCACCCCTTTCGGTGGTGTCTCCTCTTTCATGGCGTGCAGTGACGCAGCGCTGGTGGTGATACGAGCAGTGGCGGGGACGGTGTCGTTTCCCCACCAGTGATCGCCGTCCGAGTGAGTGTTGAGCACCTCGGTGATCGGCGCGTCGGCAACCAATTCGGCGGTGTCGGCAATGATCCGCTGCGCCCAGTTCACGTCCCAGACGGTGTCGATCAGCATCGACGCGGAACCGGGCCCCACGATCAATCCGGTGTTGGTCTGTCCCCAGCTGCCGGGCGGCCGCATGAATGCCCAGGTGTCGTCGGCGATCTGTCGGTACCCCACCTCTGTGTCTGCCACCGCCACAGGCTAGCCGGTCAGCAGCTGGTTCGCGTCCGAGATAGACCGACATTTCGTCCTGATCGAGACCCAGGCATTGGACGACTTGTCGGGTGGCGAAGTCTCGTCCGTAGGTGCAGGCTTTGCAGAACCGAAACTGTCGACGCTAGGGGTTCAGAGATGACGGTGCCTGTCCTGCAGAACTACATCGACGGGGCGTTCGTGACGCCCTCGGGCACCGAGATGCTCGATGTGGTGAATCCGGTGGACGAGTCGATTGTCGCCCACTCCCCCATCTCCGACGCCGCCGACGTCGAGGCCGCAATGTCGGCCGCTGCCAGCGCATTCGAGACCTGGGGCAAGACGACACCGGGTGAGCGACAGAAGGTTCTGCTGAAGCTGGCCGACGCCATCGAGGCGCACAGCGACGAGATCGTCGAGGCGCAGAGCCGCAACACCGGTCAGCCCAAGGCCACCATCGCCGCCGAGGAAGTGACGGTCGGTGCGGATCAGATCCGATTCTTCGCAGGCGCGGCGCGGATGCTCGAGGGCAAGTCGGCCGGCGAATACATGGACGGCTTCACGTCCTATGTTCGACGCGAACCGATCGGTGTCGTCGGCCAGGTGACCCCGTGGAACTACCCGTTCATGATGGCGATCTGGAAGATCGGTCCCGCGCTGGCCGCCGGAAACACCGTCGTGCTCAAGCCCAGTGACACCACTCCCGAGAGCACGCTGGTGCTGGCGAAGCTGTCGAAGGGCATCGTTCCGGACGGCGTGCTCAACGTCGTCCTCGGCAACGGCGGCACCGGTGCCGCGATCGTCGAGCACAAGACTCCAGGCCTGGTGTCGATCACCGGATCCGTCCGCGCCGGCATTGCCGTGGCCGTGGCCGCCGCCAAGCAGCTCAAGCGGGCGCATCTCGAACTCGGCGGCAAGGCACCGGCAATCGTGTTCGACGACGTCGACATCAGCAAGGCCGCCGACGGCATCGCCGAGGCCGCATTCTTCAACGCCGGCCAGGACTGCACCGCCGTCACCCGAGTCCTGGTACACGAGTCGGTACACGACACCCTCGTCGATGCCCTTGTGGCCAAGGCGAAGACACTGAAGGTCGGCCTACCCGACGACCCCGATACCTTCCTCGGGCCACTGAACAACATCAACCACTTCGGCCAGGTGAGCTCCAAGGTCGACGGTATCGGCGCGCATGCCACCATCGTGACCGGCGGTAAGCGCATCGGAGACAAGGGCTTCTTCTTCGAGCCCACCATCATCACCGGCGTGCAGCAGTCCGATCCCATCGTGCAGGAGGAGACGTTCGGCCCGGTGCTCACGGTGCAGAAGTTCACCGACGAAGCCGAGGCGATCACCCTGGCCAACGACGTCGACTTCGGTCTCGCGTCGAGCGTCTGGACCTCCGATCACGCACGCACACTTCGCATTTCAGCAGCCCTGGACTTCGGTGCCGTCTGGGTCAACTGCCACATCCCGTTGGTCGCGGAGATGCCGCACGGTGGATTCAAATACTCCGGTTACGGCAAGGACCTCTCGGCTTACGGCGTCGACGACTACACCCGCATCAAGCATGTGATGAGCTCGACGGAGTCCATCTCGTGACCTCTCATCCCCTTGACCCGCTGTCGAGCGACGAATTCTCCACCGTCGCCGAGGTTCTGGGTCGTGAACACGGCGTCGGCGACGGGTGGCGATTCGCGTCGATCGAGATGATCGAACCGCCCAAGTCCGAGGTAGCCGCATTCGATGCGGACGGTACGGTGCCTGCGCGTCGAGCAGTGTCGGTGGTGTTGAATCGCGCCGAGAACACCACGTTCAAAGCCGTGGTGTCGCTGGACAGCAGAAGCACCGAATCGTGGACGCACATCCCCGATGTGCAGCCCAACTTCACCGTCGACGAGTGGGAGGAGGCCGACTCGGCCCTGCGTGCCCACCCCGATGTCATTGCTGCCCTTGCCGATCGCGGTATCACCGATCTGGATCTGGTGTTCATGGACACCTGGACGTACGGCGAGGCGGTGACGCCCGAGAAGTACAAGGGTCGACGCCTCGGCTGGTCGGATACCTGGGTCAAGGCCGCGGAGGGTGCCAATCCCTATGCCGGGCCGGTCGGCGGTTTCCACTGCGTCATCGACGTGAACACGATGGAACTGCTCGAGATCGAGGACACGTACCGCGTCGAGCGGCCGGAGATCATGGGCGAGTACGTGCCCCGACACATTCCGGAACGCATCCGCAACGCCAGTAGCCGGCCGCCGCTGAAGCCGCTGGAGATCACCCAGCCGGACGGCCCGTCGTTCGAGCTGGACGGCAACAAGCTCACGTGGCAGAACTGGTCGCTCCGCGTGGGGTTCAACTACCGCGAGGGCATGACGCTGCACGCCGTCAGCTACAACGACAACGGGAACGTGCGGTCGGTCGCCAATCGAATGTCGTTCGCGGAGATGATCGTTCCGTATCGCGATCACACCGAGGACCACTACCGGCGTACCGCGTTCGACATCGGCGAGTGGGGCCTCGGTTTCATGACCACCTCGCTCGAACTCGGCTGCGACTGCCTGGGCGAGATCCGCTACCTCGACGCGGTGCTGCACAACAGCAAAGGTGAGCCGTACACGATCACCAACGCCATCTGCATCCACGAGGAAGACAATGCCGTGCTGTGGAAGCACGTCGATCACGACGCCGGGGCCGAGGTGCGTCGGATGCGCCGCCTCACCGTCAGCTTCCACGCCACCGTCGCCAACTACGAGTACCTCGTCTACTGGCGGTTCTACCAGGACGGCAACATCGAGTGCGAGGTGCGCGCGACGGGAATCATGGTCGTCACCCACTTCGCGCCCGGGCAATCTCACCCATCCGGAACGCTGGTCGACAACCGCACCTACGCGCCGTACCACCAGCACTTCCTGGTCGCCCGCCTCGATCTGGACATCGACGGCACCGAGAACACCGTGTATGCCAGTGAGACACAACGGGTTCCGATGGGCCCGGACAATCCTTACGGCCTCGCCCTCACTCAGATCAACACTCCCCTGACCACCGAGTCCCAAGGCAAGCAGGATTACGACTGGAACACGCAGAAGGCGTGGAAGGTCGTCAACGACAACGTCACCAACGGCCTCGACACCCGGCCCGCCTACAAACTGGTTCCGGGAGCGGCGATCCCATCGATGTTCGATCCCGCGTCGCCGATCTTCCAGCGTTCCCAGGTGATCGGCCACACCGTCTGGGTCACCCCCAACTCACCCGACGAACGTTGGCCCAGCGGCGAATTCGTCAACCAGAGTGGCGTCGACCATGGGCTGCCGGAGTGGACCGAGGCGGATCGAAGCATCGAGAACACCGATGTCGTCGTCTGGTACACGTTCGGAATCCATCACATCACCCGGCCGGAGGATTGGCCGGTGATGCCGGCGGACACGGTCTCGTTCTGGCTGAAGCCGTTCGGCTTCTTCGATCGCAACCCGTCACTGGACGTTGCCCCCTCCGCGTCGAAGCATTGCCACACCGATCCCGGTAGCACCTGTCATTAGCTCGACCGACTTCAGGGAAGGTCCGAAAATGCGTCTGATCGTGGGGTACCAGGCAACACCGAGTGGCGCGGACGGAATCGCCTTGGGCGCAACCCTTGCCCGCTCTCTGCAAGCATCGCTGGACATCGCTCTGGTGCTGCCGCAGGAGCGTCCGGTGCCGTCCAAAGCGCCTGTCGAGGCGGGGTACGACGACATCTTGATCGACCAGGCCACCGAATGGCTGGCCGAGGCACTGAAGATGGTGCCCGAGGACGTGGAGGCGCGTACGCACCTGCTGTTCGACGAGTCGTTCGCACAGGGACTGCTCGACTGTGTCGACGAATGCGAGGCCTACATGATCGTGGTCGGGGCGGCCGGCGACGGTCTGCTCGGACGCCACTCGATCGGCACCGTCACCAGCGATCTGCTGCACGTGGCGCACGTGCCCCTCGCGCTGGCTCCGCGGGGGTATCGGCATTCGCCGCCGCAGCGCATTCGCGAGATCACGTGCGCCATCGGAAACAGGCCGGGGGCAGCAGAACTCGTCGACGCGGCCACCGACCTGTCCGTCACCGCCGAGTTGCCGCTTCGCCTACTCTCCCTCGTGTCCGCAGACCCGCAATCGGCACGGGGACCGGGAGGTCTCGCCGAGGCCGAAGAGGTGCTGCGCACCGTACAAGCGGGACTACCCGAGGGATCGGACGTGCAGTTGAGGGTGGCGGAGGGCTCCGGCATCGAGAAGGCCGTGTCATCGCTCGACTGGCACGACGGCGACGTGTTGATGGTGGGCTCGTCTCGGCTCGCCCAGCCGCATCGCCTGTTCCTGGGATCGGTTGCCGCCAAGATGCTTCGGGTCGTTCCCGTTCCGATGATCGTTGTTCCGAGAGAGGCCGGCGATGAATGAGCACAAGGTAGTGGACGTCGAGTCCAAGGGACTGTCCGCCGGCCAGCTCGGGTTGCTGGCGAGTGTGGTCCTGGGCATCTCGACCATCGCACCCGCGTACGCGCTCACCGCGTCGCTCGGGCCGACGGTCACCGAGGTCGGGGTACATCTGCCCGCGATCTTCATCGTCGGCTTCATCCCGATGTTGTTGGTGGCGTTGGGCTATCGAGAGCTCAACGCGGCCGAGCCCGACAGCGGCACGTCGTTCACGTGGGCGTCGAAGGCCTTCGGCCCGTACGTCGGCTGGATGGGCGGGTGGGGCCTGATCGCGGCGACCATCATCGTGCTCTCGAACCTGGCCGGAGTGGCCGTCGACTTCTTCTATCTCTTTCTCGCCCAGGTCACCAGCAACGACTCCTTGGCCGACCTGACCGGGAACAAGCTCGTCAACATCGTCACGTGTCTGGTGTTCATGGCATTGGCGGCGTGGCTCTGCTACCGCGGGATGCAGGAGACCAAGCGCGTCCAGTACACGATGCTCGGCTTCCAGCTACTGGTGATGGCGTGGTTCATCGTGGCGGCATTCGTCAAGGTGGGCTCGGGCGAGGGGGCCCAGGACATCTCGTTCGGCCTGGACTGGTTCGACCCGTTCGGCATCCCGAGCTTCTCCGCGTTCACGGCGGGCCTGTCCCTGTCGATCTTCATGTACTGGGGTTGGGACGTCTGCCTGACGGTCAACGAGGAAACCTCGGGCAGCGCAAAGATTCCCGGCCGCGCCGCGCTGGTCACGGTGTTCTTCATCATCGTTCTGTACTTGCTCACCGCCGTGGCCACCCTGCTCTTCGCCGGCACCGGCGACACCGGAAACGGACTGCAGAACCCCGACACCACCGACAACGTGTTCGCCGCCCTCGCCGGGCCGGTGATGGGTCCGTTCGCGATCCTGCTGTCCCTGGCCGTGTTGAGCAGCTCCGCCAGTTCACTGCAGGCCACGTTCATCTCGCCGGCCCGCACGTTGCTCGCGATGGGCCACTACCAGGCCCTACCGAAGCGGTTCGCCTCCATCACACCGCGATTCAGCACTCCGGGCTTCGCGACGCTCGTGGCAGGCGGCGCGTCGGCCGGCTTCTACGCCGTGATGCGAGTGGTGAGCGACAACGTTCTCACCGACACCATCGCCGCGCTCGGACTGATGATCTGCTTCTACTACGGCATCACGGCGTTCGCCTGTGTCTGGTATTTCCGTGAAGAGTTGTTCACCAGCACCCGCAACTTCTTCTTCAAATTCCTCGCCCCGCTCCTCGGCGGCGTCGGCATGGCCGTGGTGTTCGTGCAGACCTCGGTCGACGCCTGGGACCCCGAATTCGGTAGCGGCTCATCACTGTTCGGTATCGGCATGGTGTTCCTCATCGGCGTCGGCATCATCGTTCTCGGCATGGTGGTCATGGCGGTGGTGGCACTGCGCAAGCCGGAATTCTTCAAGGGCAACATTCTCCGCCGCGATACTCCGTCCCTGATCGTCGAAGACTGACGATCGGCGACGGCCGTCGTCAGGGTCGGGAGTGTTCGATGCCGCGCTCCTGCAGACCGTGCATGATCAGCTCGGTGACGCGCACCCAGGCCGGCCGGTCGGCCCACTGCTCCGCGAGCAGTGAGTTGGCCGCGGGGTCGTCGAGACCGCGCTCGAACGACCACTCGAGGGCATCACCGGCCCAGGCGTTCACCATCCATTCGACCGTGTCGTCCGCGAGTTGCTGGATCCGTGGGTCATCGGGTTCGAGCTCGGCAGCTCGAAACGAGCGCACCATCAGTGCCAGATAGTCCGGGTCCCTGAGCATGACGGCACCGAACTCCTCCAGCCAGGGATCGAGCCGGGGCCGGTAGACGGCATACGTCAGCACCCAGGCATCGCGATAATGATCGACGACGGCGGAGTCTATGCCCGCTTCGCGAAGATGCGTGATCAGGCCGACGATCACATCGGGAAGGACCAGCGCGTCGCCGGCACGCAGCAGCCTGAGTCTGTCGCGGTCCTTCTCCAGCCGTTCGATCCTGGTGCTCAGCTCGGCGTCGATGTCGACCAAGGCGAGGTCGAGTGATTCCTGCGAGGCGTCGAGCAGATCGTGGACACGCGCCAGTGGCACACCGGCCGAGGCGAGAGCAACGACGCGGGAGAGCCTCAGCACGGCTTCCCCGTCGTACAGACGGTAACCGGAGGTGTCGCGCTTCGGCTCGTCCAACAGCCCCTGCTGGTGGTAGAACCGCACGGTTCGGGTCGTCACTCCCACATAGGATGCCAGCTCACCGATACGCAGCATGGCGACCATTCTTGCCGATCAACGGTCCACCCCGGCAGAGTCCGGCACCGGTTCGGTCAGCTCACGTGCACCGGGACTGAGCACCGCATAGGCAGCGACAGCGGTCCAGCCGATTCCCATCACGACGGCCCCGAGAGCAAGATCACCGCCGACGAGCACCACCGACATCAGTCCCAGCCCCATCGGCCCGGCCACGAGCCCGCCCATGTTCAGCCAGCCGAGAACGCGCCCCCGGACGTCTGCGGGGACGCGTTCGGCCACGTAGACATTCCAGATCGGGCCGAACAGTCCCGACCCGAGACCCATCACGAGCATCCCGGCCGCCACGATCCAGAAACCGTGCAGCTGTGCGAACAGCCAGATGCCCGCCGTCATCGCGGCCATTCCCGTCACGAAGGTGGCCCGTCGCGATCGAGCGGCCAGGAAAGCGAACAGGGCCGACCCTGCCAGGGCACCGATGGCGAACGCAGACATGGCCAGGCCCAGCTGCCCGGGTTCGCCGATCTCGTTGAAGTGACCGGGCAACAGCAGGCTGATCATCGGCGGGGTGACCAGGCTTGCGAGGAACGCGAAGATCAGCATTGACCGCAATGCGGGCGTGGCACGGATCAGGCGCAGGGCACTGCCTGCCCCCGTGGCAGAAGTCGCGAATGCCTGGCCCATGACCGGAACCAGCGCAGTCAGCACCGCAGCGGCCGCAGACGAGGCGGCGGTGACGGCAACGACGTCGATCGGATCCAGCACGCTGAGCAGGAGACCCGCCAGCGCCGGTCCGGCCAGGAACGCCAACGAGAAGCCGGTCTGAAAGAACCCTGCCACTGTCGTGACCGACGTTCCCGAGATCGACGCGACGTCGGCGAGCATTGCCTGGCGAGCTGTCATCCCCGGAACATCGAAGACAGCGCCTGCGACTGCCAGCACCACGAACCATGGCACCGACAATCCCACCGTCGCACTCACCACGATCAGGCCGAGCACTGCGGCCGCGCTGCCGAGATCGGAGGCGACGGCCACGTTGCGTGCCCCGAACCGGTCGATCAGCCGACCACCGGCAAACGTTGCCGGTACCGCAGCGATACCTGCCGCCGCGGCGATCAGGCCTGCCGACGACAGGCTTCCGGTCGTGGCCAGCACCAACCAGGGCAGGACGATCGTGATGGCCGAGTTGCCGAACAGTGACAACGACGCGCCACCGATGTACAGCGGGACAGCAAGACGGATGCGGTTCATGACTCGATCATCACGATTGACGTTGCGTCAAGGTCAAGATGAAAGTGCCCGACGGGCCACGACACGGTGACGGCGCATCAACCGTCGGGCGGGGCGGCGGCATTCACTCCGTATCGGGCGGAGGTATTACGAGCTGCGTCGAACCTCGAACTGCTCACCGACGACGACGGTCTGCGCTTCGGTCACGCAGTCCAGGCGTCCGTCCAATCGCAGCGAGACGTTGTATTCACCCTGCTTGAGGTTGAACGTGGTGATGGTGACACTGGTGGCGCTGTCTTCCACGACGACGCGGTGACTGAGCGACAGCATGCCGTTGTGCAGGACCTCGCACATCTGCCCTGGTAGAACGTTGTCTACGTGGACCGTGATGGTCTTCGGCCCGCCGAGAGCCTCGATGGTGGGCTGCGGCGTGCTCGTCCCGACGAGTCTGAGGTAGCTCTTGTCTTTGCGCACGGCCTCGACTTCCCTGTTAGCGTGCTTCACCCGAAGGTGAACGTCCGACGTGGTCTCGTTGGTGCTTCGTGGCGCGATGGATAACGGATTGGTTTCGCACGTCGTCATCGGCCTCGACCCGAGCCTCTCTTTACATCGGGGGCGTAACCGTCCGCGTTACGAACCCGCCTCCGACCAGCCCACCAACAGCCGCAGACACCAGGGAATCGCGATGTCATCGGTCAGAACATACCCCCCGCGCCGTGGATCTGCGAACGGACCGTTCGAACCGAGACCTTTACGTATCCTTTCGCCGTGTAAGACCGTTCGCATGCCTTCCGATTACTGAGGTCGGTCCGTTTCATCGAAGCCCTGTAGTTCGACCTTCTCGGCGGCGAGCTCGGCGTTTCTCCGCCGACGCCGGTGTCCTTCGACACCGACCGCCGCGGCCGTGGCTCCCAGAGTTGCTCCGGCGGCCACCCCGATCCAGGTCGACACACCGATGTCGCTGCCCTGAACGAGCAATCGCACCAGGGCACCGCCGAAGCCCAAGAGATACAGAACGCCGGCGATCGCCGTCCGCGGCCGCCGAAGCTTCTGCACCGTGTACATGTCGATGCCCCGAGCTCGGGCGAATCCGATCACCACGTAGGCCACGACGATCAACGCGACGATGATCCCGATCGCAATCCACGCCCCGGTGACGCCCGCCGCGTAGGGCAATATCGCGCCTGAGATCAGTCCGATCCACAGCAACGACTGGAATCCGACGGCCGAGGCCTCGTTCCAGATGTCGCGTTGCAGCTCGTCGGCGTAGAAGTCGTCGTCGAGATCTCCGACGAATCGAGCGGCTCTGACGAATGCGCTCATGATGTTGACTCTCCTTCGTCTCCGAACAGTGCTTCCACCGTCGTGTCGAGTGCGCGGGCCAATCGCAGTGCCAGGTAGACGCTCGGCGCGTAGTCGCCGCCTTCGACGGAGACGATGCTCTGACGACTCACCCCGCAGATGGTGCCGAGCTCGGCCTGTGTGATGCGCGCCTGTTTGCGATGCTCGCGAACGTTATTGGTTCCGGGCATGGCAAAAGTCAACTCTGCTTGTCATAAAATGTCAAGCACACTTGTCATCGGTGTGCATTTACGTCCACGTAACGCGGGAAACAGACTCGTCACCGCAGAACATACCTACGCAATAACGGCCCTTTACTGTTCGCAATCGCGAATACATCTCCGTATACAAACCTCCGAAAGGGCCGTAGATGCCTACTGTCTCGAAGCGCATGTCCGTCAAGCGCGTCATGGTCGTTCCCGCAGCACTGGCTGCATTGAGCCTGGTCGCCACCGCCTGCGGGAGCAAGGCGAGCGACACCACCTCCGCCGAAGGAGGGGGCGGTTCGGCGACCTCGTGTGTCGACACCTCCGGCGACACCATCAAGGTCGGCTCGCTCAACTCCCTGTCCGGCACGATGGCGATCAGCGAAGTGACAGTGCGTGATTCGATCGCACTGGCCGTCGAGCAGATCAACGCAACGGGCGGAGTCAACGGCAAGCAGATCGAGGTCGTCGCCGAGGACGGCGCGTCCGAGCCGACGGTGTTCGCCGAGAAAGCCGAGAAGTTGATCAGCAGCGACTGTGTCGCAGCGGTTTTCGGCGGCTGGACCTCGTCGTCACGCAAGGCGATGCTGCCCGTGTTCGAGGACAACGACGCGCTCCTCTACTACCCCGTGCAGTACGAGGGACTCGAGGCGTCGGACAACATCTTCTACACCGGTGCCACCACCAACCAGCAGATCATTCCGGCCCTGGACTACTTGAAGGAACAGGGAGTCACATCCCTCTACCTGGTGGGCAGCGACTACGTGTTCCCACAGACCGCCAACCGCGAGATCAAGGCATACGCCGCCGCGAACGGTATCGAGATCAAGGGCGAGGACTACACCCCGCTCGGCTCGACCGACTTCTCCACCATCGTCAACAAGGTTCGCTCGGCCGACGCCGACGCGGTGTTCAACACGCTCAACGGAGACTCGAACGTCGCGTTCTTCCGCGAGTACACCAACGCCGGCCTCAAAGCTGCTGACATGCCGGTCATCTCGGTCTCCATCGCCGAGGAGGAGGTGGCGGGAATCGGAGCCGCCAACATCGAGGGCCAGCTGACCGCCTGGAACTACTACCAGACCGTCGACACTCCGGAGAACAGTAAGTTCGTCGCCGACTACAAGGCCAAGTACGGCGCCAACAAGCCCACCTCGGACCCCATGGAAGCGGCCTACACCTCGGTCTACCTGTGGAAGAACACCGTCGAGAAGGCCGATTCCTTTGCGGTATCGGACATTCAGGCCGCGGCCGACGGAGTCAGCTTCGCCGCTCCCGAGGGCGAGGTCGTCATCGACGGCGACAACCACCACATCTCCAAGACTGCCCGCATCGGTGAGATTCGCGCCGACGGACTGATCTACACGGTGTGGGAGTCCCCCGAAGCGATTGCACCCGACCCGTTCCTCGAGACCTACGACTGGGCCGCAGACCTCAACTGACCACCACCCATGTGAGTGGAACTTCGTAGCCTGCTACGAAGTTCCACTCACATGCTCCGAAGGAGCTCCCCCATGGACGTCGTGATCGGACAGTTGTTCACCGGCCTGTCGATCGGATCCATTCTCTTGCTCGCCGCCCTCGGACTCTCACTGACGTTCGGTCAGATGGGCGTCATCAACATGGCGCACGGCGAGTTCATCATGGCCGGCTCGTACACGGCCTACGTCGTTCAGCAGATCGTCTCCACCGGCGGCGCATCACTGTTCATCTCGCTGATCGTCGGCTTTCTCGTCGGCGGTACGATGGGAGTGTTGTTGGAGGTCACGCTGATTCAGCGCATGTACCACCGACCACTCGACACCCTGCTCGTCACGTTCGGCGTCGGGCTCATCCTGCAACAGCTCGCTCGCGACATCTTCGGCGCACCCGCGGTCAACGTCGTGTCCCCGGAATGGCTGAGCGGCGGGGTCGACATCCTCGGTGCCGTGGTTCCCAAGACCCGAATCTTCATCCTCGTCCTCGCAATCGTCGCCGTCGTCGCGCTGTCGATCGCACTGAAGAAGACCGCCATGGGTCGACGCATCCGCGCGGTGGTCCAGAACCGCGATCTCGCGGAGACCTCGGGCATCTCGAGCCGTAGGACCGACATCTCGACGTTCTTCCTCGGTTCCGGTCTCGCCGGTGTTGCGGGCGTGGCGCTCACCCTCATCGGCTCCACCAGTTCCACTGTGGGACAGAGCTATCTGATCGACGCCTTCCTGGTGGTCGTCGTCGGTGGCCTCGGCCAGATCAAGGGTGCCGTCATCGCGGCCTTCGCTCTCGGAATTCTCAACTCGTTCATCGAATACAGCACCACGGCGTCGATCGCCAAGGTCATCGTGTTCGTGCTCATCGTGATCTTCCTGCAGGCCCGCCCGCAAGGCTTGTTCGCCGTCAAGACAAGGAGCCTGGTATGAGCGAGTTCATCGCCAAGCGCGGTGCCCTCCTGGGATTCGCGATCGCCGCGATCCTGTTGTTCGCCGTCGCTCCTGCCGTCCTCAGCGACTTCCGGCTGAACCTGCTGGGCAAGTTCATCTGCTACGCGATCGTGGCGGTCGGAATCGGATTGGCATGGGGTCGAGGCGGAATGCTCACCCTCGGTCAGGGCGTCTTCTTCGGCATCGGTGCCTACATCATGGCCATGCACCTGAAGATCTCCGACGCCGATCTGCGTGGTGACGACGTACCGGATTTCATGTCGATCGCCGGAATTCGCGAACTGCCCTCGTACTGGGTGCCGTTCACCTCGCCGATCACCACGATCCTGGGCATCCTGTTCGTGCCCGCCCTGGTGGCACTGGTGCTCGGTCTCGGCGTGTTCAAGCGTCGAGTCAAGGGCGCGTACTTCGCGATCCTCAGCCAGGCACTCGCCGCCGCGTTCGCCATTCTGCTCATCGGTCAGCAGACCACGGGCGGCTCCAACGGGCTCAACAGGTTTCGCACGTTCTTCGGGTTCAACCTCAACGACCCCGCCAACAAGCAGATGCTGTTCTTCATCGCCGCAGGTGTACTGCTCGTCGTCGTGGCCATCACCCGGCAGCTGATGTACTCACGCTACGGCGAACTCCTGGTCGCTGTGCGCGATCAGGAGGAGCGCGTCCGGTTCCTCGGGTACGACCCCGCCAACGTCAAGATCGTCGCGTACGTGGCCGCGGCATTCTTCGCGGGACTGGCCGGGGCCCTGTTCGTTCCGATCGTCGGCATCATCTCCCCCAACGACGTCGGCATCGTCCCGTCCATCGCATTCCTCATCGGTGTCGCCATCGGCGGTCGCACCACGCTGCTCGGTCCGGTCCTCGGTGCACTGGGCGTCGCCTGGGCTCAGACCACACTGTCCGAGCAGTTCCCGTCGGGCTGGACGTACGCGCAGGGTCTGCTGTTCGTGGTGGTCGTCGGGTTCTTCCCCGCCGGTATCGCGGGACTGTTCGCACTGCGCAAACGAAAGAAGGAACTCGAACCGGTCCCCGAACCGAGTGAAGAGCCAGAGAAGGAATTGACGCGATGATTCATGTCGAAGGCCCGCACCCCACGTTCGGCGGCAACGCCGGCATGTCGAGTCAGTACCTCGAAGTACGCGACTTGACAGTCAGTTTCGACGGCTTCAAGGCCACCACCAACGTCGATCTGACGCTCATGCAGGGCGATCTGCGCTTCCTCATCGGGCCCAACGGTGCCGGTAAGACCACGCTGATCGACGCCATCACCGGCCTCGTCCCGGCCACCGGCTCGGTCACCAAGTCCGGCGTGGAACTGCTCGGCAAGAAGGTGCATCAGATCGCGCGCCTCGGCATCGGCCGAACCTTCCAGACCGCCAGCATCTTCGAGAATCTGACGGTGTTGCAGAACCTCGATATCGCCGCCGGGTCCGGACGGTCCGTGCTGACGATGTTGCGTCGTCGAGGATCGGTGCTCCCCCAGATCGAGGAGGCCCTCGAGACCATCGGCCTGACGGCCGAGCGAGACAAGCCCGCGGGAATTCTCGCGCACGGTCAGAAGCAGTGGCTCGAGATCGGAATGTTGTTGGTACAGAACGCCGACGTACTTCTGCTCGACGAGCCGGTCGCAGGCATGAGTCACGAGGAACGCGAGGAAACCGGCCAGCTGCTGCAGCGCATCGGCGGTGAGCGGACCGTGGTGGTGGTCGAGCACGACATGGACTTCATGCGCATGTTCGCCACCTCGGTGACGGTGTTGGCCGCCGGACGGGTCCTGGCCGAGGGCACGGTGGCCGAGGTGCAGGCAGATCCGAAGGTCCAAGAGGTCTATCTCGGCACCGCGGCTGCGGGCGAGGAACTCGGCCATATCGCAGGAGAGGGAGCCGATCATGCTTGAACTGGTGGATGTGCGTACCGGTTACGGCCGCAGCGAAGTCATTCACGGTGCGTCGCTGACGGTTCCGGCCGACGGTGTCGCCGCCGTGATGGGACACAACGGCGCGGGCAAGACCACTCTGCTGCGGGCAGCGGTCGGATTGCTGAAGGTCAATTCCGGCAAGGTCATGTTCGACGGTGAGGACGTGAGTGCGTTGCGTCCGAGCGCCCGGGTTGCCCGCGGACTCGCGTACGTGCCGCAGGGCCAGCAGTCGTTCGGCCAGTTGACCACGGCCGAGAATCTGCAGGTCGTCGCCGACGGTCGCAAGCGCGGTAAAGCTCTCGTCGACGAGGCACTCGATCTCTTTCCGGCGTTGAAGGAATTGCTCGGTCGCAGAGCGGGATTGCTCTCGGGTGGTCAACGCCAGCAGCTCGCGATCGCCCGGGCACTGATCACCGAGCCGCGAATGCTGATACTCGACGAGCCGACCGAGGGTATCCAGCCGTCGGTCGTCGCCGAGATCGAACGCACCATTCTCGAGCTCACCCGTCGCGGTGGTCTCGGAGTGTTGTTGGTGGAGCAGCACATCGGCTTCGCCCTCGAGTCGGCACAGAACTACTACATCCTCGAGGCCGGCCGAATCACGTCCACCGGTGTCGGCGGTACCGAGTCCGAGGCGGACGTCCGCGCGGCCATGGCGATCTGACCGGATACGTCGTGCCGCGCAAGGACCTTCGCGAGAAGGTCTATTCGTCACTGCGCCGGGATCTGATCTCCGGTGCCATCGGCTCCACGGAACGGCTCGGCGAGGAGCGTCTCGCCGAGCTGTACGGGGTCTCGCGCACTCCGGTGCGTGAGGCGCTGGCGCGATTGCAGGCCGACGGCCTCGTCACCCGCGACGACGCCGGGCTGCACGCCTATCGCCCTCGGCTGACCGACCTGCCCGATCTCTACGAGCTGCGGGCCACCCTCGAAGCTCGCGGCATCACTCGATCGATGTCGCACCCGTTCGATCGGTCGTCGCTGTCGAATCTGTTGGACACCTGGGTCGGTTTGCGGGCCGACCCACCCGGCACCACCGACGATCTGGTGTCCCTGGACGAGAACTTCCACGTCACACTGTTGACTGCCTCGGGTAACCCGGCTCTGACCGAGGCACTGTGCACCGTCAACGCGAAGGTGCGTCCGGTGCGGATTCTCGGCGGACTCGACGCCGCAGCCGTCGTCTCGGCAATCGATCAACACATCGACATCGTCGAACGCGTCCTCGCGGGGACCTTGGACTCGGCACTGGAACTGCTACTGACACATATCGATTCCTCACGCGACCGAGTGGTCGAGCGGGCCGAGCAAGCTGCTGCGCTGGCGGGTGCGGTCCGGATGTGAGTCGGTTTACTCCGAGAGAATCCGATCGATGTCGTCGAGCACGGTCTGCCCGCCCATCGGCCCGACACCGGTGATCCAGTAGGACAGGTCCACCGCGTGCGGATTCGGCAGTACCGCAGCGTTGGCGGTGATCGACGCCGGAATCGCTGCGGGGTCCGACGGGTCGGAGGCGGTGACGACGATCAGATCCGCAGCCGCCTCGGCCGCCAGCTCGGGCGAGAGGTCGACCGAGATCTCGTCGGCCCATTCCGGTCTCGGCGGAGTCATGAAGCCTGCGCACTCGAGGGTGCTCCCGGCGAACGACGTCGGCCCGTACAGGGTCAGCTCACCGGCGCGGGGGCGAATCAACTGTGCGGTCTTCCCTGCGGTGTCGTGCTTCTCGGCGATCTCGGCACACCGATCTTCGTAGGCGGTGAGCAGTTCCTCCGCCTTCTCCTCCTTGCCGAGAGTGCGTCCGACGAACCGGACGTTGTCGCGCCACGGGTCCGACTGCGATGCCATGAACACCGTCGGAGCAATGGCGGCGAGTTGGTCGTGGTACTCGGCGTGGCGAGTCTCCGTGCCCAGGATGAGATCCGGTTGCAGGGCCGCGATGTCCTCGATCGTCGGTTCGGCAACCGTACCGACGGTCGCGATGTTCGCCGCTTCGGTACCGAGGTACGACGGCACGCCGCTTGCCTCGCTGAGCACTGCGGTACCGACGGGCACGACGCCGAGGGCGACGGTGGTGTCGAGCTCGACCGGCTCGAGGGTGACGATGCGCAGTGGGGTCTCGGGAACGTCGACCGTTCCCCGGACGGTCTCGATCGATCGCGTCGCGCCGCCTGCACTGTCGGAGGTGGCGTCGGTGGACGAACACGCCGTCGCAGCCACACCGAGGGCGGCGATGGTGAGGGTGAGGGCCGTGATGCGGGCATGGGACTTCGTCAAGGGTCCTCCGAGGGGGAATTGTGCATAATCATAAAGAGGGTAGCCTACCCTTCTGCATCCCGGTGACGCCCGGCCGCGCAGTCGGTACGGTGTGGCTGTGACCACACCACGCATTCCGTCCGGTACCGCCAAAACTCTGGGGCCCGTCAACTGGGTCATCTGCAAGGTGATCGCCAAAGGTGCCGGGGTGCCCAATCCGCACCTGTTCACCACCCTCGGGCGCACCGGCGGTCTCTACCGAGCGTGGCTGTTCTACAGCGGCCATCTGATGCCCGGCGGTCGCATCTCGCGCAAGGAATCCGAAATGGTGATCCTCCGCGTGGCGCACCTCCGCGATTCCGCGTACGAGATGGACCATCACATCCGGTTGGGTAAGCGGGCGGGCATCGACCGGGATCTGCTCGAGCTGATCAAGACCGGACCCGATGCACCGGGGCTGTCGACGCGGTATCGGACCATCCTGACAGCGGTCGACGAACTCGTCGCCACCAAGATTCTCTCCGACGCGACCTGGGCCGAACTCGCCACCCAGTTCGATGAGCGGCGACTCATCGAATTCGTCCTGTTGGTCACCCAGTACGACGGCCTGGCAACCACTCTCGCGACCCTGCGGGTCGAGCGGGATTACGGCGACCGGCCACCGCGCCCATGAGCGAGTCAGCCGAGACCGCGCTGCACCGCGCGCTCGCCATGATCGAGCCGGCGACGCTGCGCGAGCTGGCGCGCACCGACGGCGGCTACGTCGAACTGCTGCCGGACGTGCCCGCACCGAACCCGTCGCCGGCCAGCATCGCGATGAACAACCGCGTGGTGGCAGCCATCTACGAGAAACTGTGGCGTCCGTTCGGGGTGTCCATGATGGGAATCGCGGGCATGTCGATGGCGGCCGAACGGGACAAAGCCGTTGCCGACCTGCGATTGCACGGCCCCCAGCGCGTGCTCGACGTCGCCTGCGGCCCCGGCAACTTCACCAGGTTTCTCTCCGACGCTCTCACCGACGACGGCCTCGCCGTCGGGTTCGACATCTCCGAGGCGATGATCGCCCGCGCCGTGGCGGACAATCGAGGACCACGTGCGGCGTACGTACGCGGAGACGCTGCCCATCTGCCGTACTCCGATGGCGCATTCGATGCCGTATGTTGTTATGCCGCACTGTATCTCGTTCCGAAGCCCATGACAGTGCTGGACGAGTTGATTCGCGTCGTCCGCCCGGGTGGACGCATCGCGATCATGACCAGCTGCGAGCCTCGTCCGGCCCCGCTGGGCACCGTCGTCGGCTTCGGAACCGGACTGGCGGGCGTGCGGATGTTTCCGAAGAACCTGTTCGTCGACGTGTTCGAGGCATCGGGACTGACCGAGATTCAGCAAGACGTCCGGGGATTGGCCCAGTTCGTCAGCGCCACCAAGGCCCACTGACGAAGTCTCAGGTCTTGGGTCCGTAGTCGCTGACGATCCACTGCCCGTCCTGATCGGTGACCGTCACCAGCAGAAGGTTGGGCACCTTCCCCGGGTCGGGCTGCTGCACGTTCTGCGTCGTCTGTCGAGCGAACACCGCCACCTTGTACTCGCCACCGGACTCGGAATCGATTGCTGCCGAGAGGACCTCGCCGGTCGCCACCACCTGCGACTCGTTCATGATCGCCGTCAGCGCCTCGCGGACCCCGTCGTACCTGTCCTGCAGGGACTGCGACGCCCCCTGGTCGACCCCCTGGAAGAAGGCGTCGAGGTTGCGGTAGTCGTAGGTCAACGACCGCGCGGTGTACTCGGTCGCCGTGTTCACCGCCATCTGCCGGTCCTGTTCTTGTTCACGCTCGGCAGCCAGATCGCCTTCTGCAGAATGCCACAGCACGCCGAAGACCACCGCAAGCACCACACCCGGCACTGCTGCTGCGACCACCGGCCACCGAATCCGGTGCCGTCTGGAGCCCTCGGGCACTGTTGCCTTGTCCTCGGGCACTGCTGTTTTCGCCTCGGCTGCGTCTGTCTCGACCATGAGGGGGTAGCTCCAATCAGTTCGGAATTTCTACGGAAAGCTTTGCCGGCCCGCCGGGAGGAAAGACGGTCTGCAGTACGTCGACGATGGACCCGGCGTCGACCCGCATCGGTTTGATGGGTGCGGTGTACGGCTCGAGAAGCGTTGCAATCAGCGCAAGATCAGGGGACAGAGGCGTCAGGTACTGATCGATCTTCGGGGTGATCTGCCCGAGTGGATCGTCCCAGACATCCGCGCCGACGTACGAGTATTCGTTGAAGCCCTCGAGCAAGTTGGCCACCCCCTCACCCGTCGCGCCGACCCACGGCGCCGCGTCGGTGATGACCGGCCCGTATCCGTATGCGTTGCGACCCGCCTGCTGAGCGTTGTCGTACAGTCGACGAATCTCGCCGCTCTTGTCGCGCAACGTCGCTGCCAGGAATCGGAATGCATCGACCAGGCGGTCGACGTCGCCTTCACGACCGTCGACAGCGGCCGATGCGGTCTCCGTCAGGCCTTTCAGCGCGTTCGTATCGAGTTGCGAGGCAAGGGCATCGCCGAGGCCGAGCGCCTCACTGACGGTGACCGATGCACGAACTTGCTCACTACCGAGCGCGTCTCCGTCCGTGAGATACGGGCCTCCGGTGCTGCGAGGGCGAAGATCGAGATACTGCTCGCCGGCGGCAGAGAGGTTCGCCACGACCACCTCGGAATCTGCAGGGATGCGATGGTCTGCATCGAGACCGAGAGTGACGTCCAACCCGCCCGGCACCACGGCGATCGACTCGACCCGACCGACCTGGATCCCGCGTGAGGTGACCTGCGAGGTGTCCATCAGTCCGCCGGAGGACTCCATCCGAACCACGACACGGTTCGTCGTTCGAGTCGGATCGATGTCGAGGACACCGACGGTCAGGTATCCGACACTGGCGACCGTCATCACCACGAGTGCGACGAGCGAGACCAGTGCGCCCGGCTTCATCGGACAATTCCTATCCCGCGCAGGATCCCGATCATGTCGTCCGCGCGCGCACTCGGCCCTCCGTCTGCAGACACCGATCGCACTGCGATGTTCGGCGTCGACTGGAAGTACGGGATCAATCGCTCTCTGAGCAGGGTATTGGCCTTGTCCACGTTCATCGGCACCGACGAGTCGGCATTCGCGATTGTGATCAACGCAGGCGCGATGATGTCCACAGCATCCGTCAGCTCCGGATACGGGCCCGACAGTACGTCCCCGACGTGCTGTGACATGTACCCCAGGCTGAAGATCATGTGGACGACGCTGAACAGAACCTCGGACAACCCTCCCGAACGTCTCGGGCCGAGCTCGAGGACGCGCTCAACTCCATCACGTTGTGTCACAACAGTATTCGAGACACTTTCCGCAGCACCGAGTATCCGATCGATATCCCCGGTGTTGTCGCCGATATCGGTGAGCGCGGCCCTCGCTGCGAGGTTGATCTTGTCGACCTCGGCCTGATCGGGAGGAATCGCGGCGTTGACGTTGTTCACCGCTTCCTGCAGTTGGACGTAATGGCCGCCGGTCACGATGTTCGACAGTCCGCGCAGCACGTCCTCGACATTGTCGGCCGGCACGGTTCGTTCCACGGGAATCACGTCACCGTCGCGAAGGTAGGGCCCGCCGGAGCTCGATCCCGAGCCGGACGAATCGGCCGGTGGCTGCAGCGAAATGTAGATCTCGCCCAGAATCGACGACTGTCGAAGCTCGGCGACGGTATCGGTGGGTAGCTGAACATCGGCGGACAGGTCCACCGTCGCGACAGCAGTCGAACCCACCAACTCGACGGCGTCGAGAACGCCCGCGTCGACGCCCTCGACGATGACCTTCGCCTTCTCCGGAAGATTGAGCACGCTCGCGAATTCGATTCGCAGAGAGTACTTGTCGCCCGCGACATAGCTACCGGGTATCGGAAGGTCGGCGGGATCGATGCTGCACGCCGACAGCAACGCAACACAGCACAGGCCGGTGAGCGCGCGCCTCATCGCCATCCCGCCGAACCGAGGATCAGCTGCACCAATCCGACATCGATGACGTCGCCTCGTTGCTGGTCCGTCGAGCACGTCGGTCTGTACTGGTTGAGCAGAGCGCAGACCTCGTTGGGAGAGTTGGTATCGATCTCGAATTGCGGCGGGTGATAGATCACGCGCCCGCTCTTGGAATCGTTGTCGTACATCGTCATCAAGTTCTCGCCTATGGTCGGCACCTGTTCGAGGATGTCCTTGATGTCGCCCACCCGCCCGAGGAGTACATCGACCACCGGCGCCACCTGGTCGAGAAATGCGTAGACCTTGTCGTCGTACTTCGCGACGTTGCGCGCCAGTGGCGGAATGAACTCGGTGGTCAAAGCGACTGTGGTCCCGAAGGCTTGGGTGAATTCCGACAGTGTGATCATTCCCCGCTTCAGATTGTCGAGCAGCTTCGCCACCTCGGGCCAGCTCACCACGAACGTGTCGATCAGACCGTCGAGATTGTCGATCAGTCGACGCACGGTGGTATCCCGGTCGGCCGGATCGCCGACCAGCTGGGCCAATTGTCGAAGACTGTCGTTGAGCTGGTTTCCGGAGCCACGCAGCGAACCGTCGACCGAACGCAGTGTGTCGCCCAGGATCTGCTCGTGATTGCCCTCGGCGTCCGCCGGACCGAGCAGGTCCGACGCCAGCTCGGACACGGCGTCGAGCGTGTCGCTGATCCCCAGCGGTGTTCTGGTGCGTTCCAACGGAATACAGTTCGACCGATCGAACTCCGGGCCGTCGGTGTACGGCTGCGTGAATTCCACGTGGCGGTCGGTGACGATCGAATTCGACAGTGTCACTGCCCCCATCCCGGCGGGCAGCCGGAGGCCACCGTCGACATCCATCGTGACCAGCACCGCGGTGTCGGTGTTTTCGATGTGCGTCACCGTTCCGACGACCACGCCGAGCATCATGACCGAATTACCCTCGTACAGACCGACCGTGTCGGTGAACTCGGCACACATCGAGGAAGTGCTCGTGCCGGTGTCGATGACAGCGGTCGCGGACGCGACCGAGCCGACGAGCGTCACGACGACGGCCGCCGCCACGGCGATCCGTAGCGATCTGCGGTTCATCAGCACACCCTCCCCGGCAACGGAATACACACGCCGACACCGACGACCGTGTCCTGTGACCGATCGACGACAGGGCCTTCACCACCGCCGATCAGAGCGGACAGGCCGTCCGCGCTTTCTTTCATGGTCGTGATCGCCCCGTCGACATCACCCAGCTGCGCGAAGAGCTTCTGCGTGATCTCTTCGAGCTGGACGATCGACGGCTCCAGCCCCTTCTCGAAGGCGACCACTGGGCGGTGGAAGAGCTCGAAGAGTCTGCCGAGGAGGTCGAAGGCACTGACGACCTCTGCGCGCTTGTCGCCGAATCCTTTGGTCAAGGTGCCGAGCTCGCGTACGAGTTCGGTGAGCATGACACGGTCGGCGGCCAACGCACCGACGTACTCGTCCGACACCACGAGCCCGCGTTCGAGTTGGTCGGTGCGGGTGGCGATCACGTCGGTGAGCGAGGACAGATTGTCCACGATGGCCCGCGTCGACTGTGGCTGTGTACTGACGGCCCGGTCCAACTCGGCCACCGTCTGTCGCAACGTCGGCCCGTCGATGTCGCGGACCAACGGTGTTGCCTGTTGGATCGCGTCGGACAATTCGTAGGGCAGTTCGACCCGTTCCGGTGGGATCGGTGCCGACCCGAGTTCGTCGTCACCGTGCGAGGTGAGCATCACGTAGTGGCCCCCGATGGGGGTCAGCAACTTCACCGTCAGGGTCGAGGCGTCGCCCACGAAAACCTCGGAGTCGACACTGAATTGGACGTCGACATGTGCACCTGCCAGCTGAACCGAGCGTACCGAACCGACCGAGATACCGGCGATCCTGACGTCGTCGCCGGCCTTCACACCGGCCGCCGAGCCGAACTCTGCGGTGTACGTCCGCTCGCCGAGCGGGATCGTGTACAGCGCAGCGGCAACGAGAACGAGCACCACGGCGAACGCGACACCGACCGCACCCCAGAAGAAATGCGTCTTGTTCTCCGACTGCTCGTCGCGAACGCCCTTGCGAACCACGCGTGTCATTTGCACACCACCAAATTTTGTCCGCCGAGCACTATCTGTCCGATACCCGGGATGTCCTGTCGGCCTTGACTGCAGGAGTAGGTCTGGGCACCCGGCTCGGGAATGCTCGCGTTGAGCCCCGTCAACAGAGACGGGGCGAGCGCGAGCAACTCGGTCACCTGATCGGTCTGCGGTAGCAACCGTCGCAGCGCTCCGTCGACCGGCGCGTAGCTGTTGTCGTACGCATCTTGCAGGCCCTCCAGCAAGCCGACCAGTGGCCCGAGTCCGTAGTTCGCCTGATCCAGCGAGGCCAGCACGCCGTCCATCTGGGTGCTCAGTCGCGACACCAGACCGTGCAGCTGTTCGAGGAGATCGGCCACCGCCGCCGACTGCCCGCCGATCGAGTCCGAGATCTGGCCGAGATTGTCGATCAGGAGTCCGATGATCGACTCTCGCTGAACGGCGAACTGGGTGATTCGGTCCACATCGCGGAGCACGGGAGCGAGTCCGGAACCGTCACCCTGCACCATGCGGAGAATGTTCTCCGTGAACTGATTGAGCTGTGCGGTGTCGAGAGTGTCGAAGATCGGCTCGAAACCGTTGAACAGAGTGGAGATGTCGAACGATGGGATCGTCCGATCGAGCGGTATCGTCTCGTCGGCCGCAAGCGGGGCACCGGAGGCCGCGTCCTTCTGGATCAGCTCGACATATCGCTGCCCCAGGAGATTCTGATAGCGGACGGCAGCCTGTGTGTCGACGAAGATCGGTCGCCGGCCTTCGATCTCGAATCCGACTCGGGCAACGGCTCCGTCGAGTTCGACCGACGAGACCTTGCCGATCTGCACCCCGGACATGCGCACGTCGTCACCGACGTACAACCCCGACACATCGTCGAACTCCGCGCCGTAGGACGAGAGCGGACCACTGACCGGGGTTCGAAGAGCGGCGACGATGATCACCGCACACACCGCGGTCACCGTGAAGAAGGCGAGCAGTTTGACGGCCGGGCCCGCTACTTTCTTCACCGGTTCGCCTCCTCGTGTGCGGCAACGGCTCCGGCCAGATTGGGCATGGTCTCGACGATCAGGTCGAGTTGCAACTGCGGCTTCCCGTCGACGACGGGGAAAGCGTCGGAGATGCCGTCGAGCACCTGCGGAACCCGGTTGTAGCTGGGCGCGAACGTGCCGATCGACGCTGTGATGGGCACCAGCAGATCCAGTACGGTCGACAGCAGCGGAGCCAGGTCCGGATTGTTCTTCTTCAGCAGGTCGCCCACCGGAACGAGCAACTGATCACTGAGGCCGTCGTTGGCCGCGATGGTCCTCGCCCTGTCGGCGGGTGCCTCGACGTACACGCTCTTGTCCACCACTCCCACCACCAGATCGAGCAGCCGCGGGATCAGATTGCCGATTCCCTCACCCAGCTCTGCACCACGATGCAGCTTCCAGGCCAACGGATCGATCTGGTTGTTCGCCATCATCTGTGCAGTGTCGAAGAACGGCTTCAGATTTCGGCTCACCTCCACCGACGTGTTCGCCAAGAGATCCAGCAGGTCCTGCACCTGCTGAGTGTCGAGAACCTCGGTGAGGTCGGCGACTCGCCGGAACACTCCGGTCACCGTTGCGCCCCGCAGGTCTGCCGACACTTCGAGAGTCGAATTGTCGGCGAGTCGATTGCCCGTTCCATCCGACAGCAATTCGATTGCCGTGGAACCGAATACGTTCGAGGACGAGAACTGGGCCTGCATCGTGTCGGTGAGCTCGCCCGCCTGACTCGGATCGATCTCGAGTTCCAGCCTCTGATGGCCGAAGCCGATGGTCTCGATGTGGTCCACGGTGCCGATCGACAGACCACGGAATTTCACCTCCGACCCGGGGGTCAGCCCGTCCCCGACCGACGCTGCATCGAGCGTCAACTCGAAGGGCGACTCGAAGGCCCCGCGCGCATACGCGGTGAGGCCGCCGGCGAATACGGCCACGACCACGGCAACCGCCAGTCCGCGCACACGGAGCGCGGCGGGACCGGCCGATCGACCCGTCAGATCGTCGAACACTGCCATCTCTACCCCGAAATCCTTATGCCCGAGTCGAATCCCCACAGGACCAACGTCATGATCATGTCCAGTACCACCACCGCGACGAGGCTGGCTCTGATGGCGCGTCCCGACGCACGGCCGACACCTTCCGGACCGCCCGAGGCGTAGTAACCCTGATAGCCGTGGATCAGGATGATCTGAGGTTCACCCCGGATGGTGGACACCGAGATAGCGGGACCGATGGTTCCGCTGGAAGGATGTCCGCATGTCCCGCAAACGCAGGTCGTTCACGACCGAATACAAGGTCGAGGCCGCCCGTAGGGTG
>NZ_JALGQI010000061.1:0-553 GCF_022810385.1 Rhodococcus sp. ARC_M12
GGTCGGCCGGGCGCGTCGGTCCGCAGATAGACGTCGAGGTCTCCCGACGATGGAGGTTCCTACGCCATCCATCCGAAAGACCTCGACGTGTCCGACGCTACCCCGCCGGCCGGCTTCGGCCGCCCTGACCTGACCGCCTTCGCGGCTCATCCCAATCGACCCTGATCGGGTCTGCTGACCCCCTCGACGAGAACGCAGCGACATCACAGCCACCCAACCCCGACCGCCCGGGAAGCCGGGGCACGTCACATGGCCTGTGCTGCGGGCGTGTCGAGTGGGTCGTCCAGGGGCGACGCAGGAGCGTCGACGCGACGTGCTGAGAGGTGGTTCCAACCGAGCGCTAGGACACCGGCTACAGGCATGGCGATAGGTCAGGAACGGCGTCGCTCCCTGCGCAGGAGGGAGCGCAGAGTCTCGGCGTTCGCGTAGCCGACCCGTAGCGCGATCTCGGCGGAGGTGAGGTCCGTGGTTGCTGAGAGGTGCCGCGCTCGTTCGATGCGAAGCCGTTGGACGAAGCCGAGCGGAGTGAGGTTGAGCGCCGCACGGACTCGTC